>JACRDA010000189.1 GCA_016212965.1 Myxococcales bacterium | reverse complement strand
GTCGTGGTCGTCGTCCTCGTCGTCGGAGGCGGCGGTCCGGCGCGCGAACAGGTCGCCCTCGTAGCGCACGAGCTCGAAGGTCCCGACGACCGCCGCCCCGCCGGCCGCCACGCGCAGGTGCGTCACGCGCCGCTCGCCCACTCCCCACACGTCGCTCGAGCCCGCGTAAAGCGCAATGAGCTCGTCCTCGAGCTCGAAGGTGCCGAGCTCGACGAAGGCCCCTTCTCGCTCGGAGAGCACCGCGAGGCGGTCACCCCGCGACGTCGCGACGAGCTCGTGGCTCGCCGCGAGCAGGCGGCGGGCGTTGGGCTTGCCGGGCAAGGAGAGCGATACGAGCTCGACCCGTTCCGGCGACGGTCCTTCGAGGCTCCAGCGCTCGAGACCCACCTGCGACACGGTCCAGAGGCTGCGCTCGCCGAGCACGTAGG
Organism: Myxococcales bacterium; assembly: GCA_016212965.1. Lineage (GTDB taxonomy): Bacteria > Myxococcota_A > Polyangia > Polyangiales > Polyangiaceae > JACRDA01. The sequence continues at coordinate 8,849 of JACRDA010000189.1, read as the reverse complement.
CGCTCACCTGCCGCGGCAGAAGCGAGATGGCCGGGCTCGTGGGCACGGTTTGCTCGCAGCCGAGCACCGGGTGCGTCGGCTCGTCGTCGTAGCGCCAGGCGCCCGGCGGCGCGTACCAGGGCGCCCCGGCGAGCTCGCAGCTCGTGCCCTCTTGGAGGGCGTGGGCGAGCGTGGCGTCGCCGCGCGGCGTGTCGTGGGCCGAGCCCCCAGCGGGCTCCCAGCCGCGGTCGTAGAGGCGCGCAGTCCGGCGCTCATAGGCGCCGTAGCGCACGCTCCCGTCCGCCGCCGAGCGCGCGGGCACGACGCGGAGCGTCCAGCCGCGCTCGGAGTCGGTGCCGCGCGTGCCGGTCACCCAGGCGTCCGGTCCGATGGCGACGGCGCCGCCGTCCGGTGCGACGACGGAGGTGTCGCCGCCACCATCGAGCTCCACCGCGTACACATCCGAGTGTGCACCGCCCTCGCGGTCGCTGCCACCACCGACGAGCACGACCGGGCGTCCGGCGTCGTCACCGTACCCGAACCAGAGCCCGTCGCGCACCGGCACGAAGGGCAAGAAGTGCACGTCGCTCGTCCCCTCTTCGCGCAGCGTCGCCCAGGCCACGGTCGGGTCGAAGATGCCGGCCGACATCACGCCGAGGGCGCGCCCGCCGTCGATGCTCGGCACGAGGGCGAGGCTCCCCTGCCAGGTCCCGGGGACCTCGAGCTCGGCCACGGCCGCAGAGGCGGCGCCGGAGGCGCTCGCGATGCGGTAGAAGCGCCACGGCGATGCTGCGAGCGCGAGGAACGCGTCGCCACGCGGCGTCACGGCGAGCGCGGCCCGCTCGGCCGTGAGCCCCGTCGCGAGCTCCTCGAGGACCGAGAAGCCCCCGAGCCCCCCTGCGATGCGTCGCAGGATGCCGGTCGTGCCATCGAACGCCCAGAGCTCGGCGCGCTCGAGCGGCGCCGCCGCGCCCTCGGCCTCGCCAGCGCCCTCGCCAGCGACGCCGACCGCTGCCCGGGCGAGCGCGAGCGCCGTCGCGGTCCGCACGAAGGGCTCGGCCTCCCCGAGCGCGGTCGTAGTGCGCGAACTTCTCGCCGCGATCGTAGGGCTCGGTCGAGTCGCTCAGCACCTCGACGAGGAGCACGGGGTTCACGATCGTGTTCGCGTCCTCGGGATCGGTCTCGACGCGCCCGCACACGACGGTCACGTCCGGGTAGGTGCCGAGGCCGGTCGCGAGCACGCGCACGCGCACGTCCGAGCCGAGCACGCGGCAGGGCTTGTCGCGCAGCGCGACCCGGAGCTCACTACCGACCGCCATCGCGAGCGCGCCGTGCTCGATCGTGCCGCCGGCCATGGCGAAGATCTGGCCGTCGAGCCACTCGTGCTTCTGCTCGCTGCGAGCCTCGAAGGCGAGGTACTCGGCGAACGTCATGGGCAGCGGCAGGGCGGCCCGAGCCATGACGGGAGCATATCAGGCGTTCGTGAGCCCGGCAGCCCTCCGCCCGCGACGAGCCGCGCCCGGTCCCGACCGCCTACGGCGACCGCATCACCAGCGCGCCGTGATGCCGAGCGCGATGCGGTCGGCGAGCGCCATGATCGTGAACATCGGGTTCACGCCCGAGCTGCCGCCGAAGATGCCGCTGTCGACGATGTAGAGGTTGTCCATCTCGTGGCAGCGACCGTCCTCGTCGACGACGCCGAGCTTCGGGTCGCGCGCCATGCGCGTCGAGCAGAAGGCGTGGTTCGCGGCCGTGATGGTGTCCTCGGCGCGGAGCTTGTGGGTGCGGATGACCTCGGCGTCCTTCTGGCTCTCGAGGGTCTCGGGGATGCCGTTCAGCCCCGGCAGGATGGCGTAGGCGCCCGCGGCCCAGCAGATGTCGTTCAGGATGCCGAGCCCGTACTGCATCTTGTCCATGTCGCGCTGGTCGAACTTGAAGCGGATGTCGGGCTCGAAGCTGCCGCGCTTGGCGCGCACCGTGCCGCGCGAGTGGTCCGTCGCCGTGATGACGTCGAAGGGCGCCATGCGGTCGTAGCGCAGGAGGTGCTTCTGGAAGTCGCGCCCGAGGCCCGGCAGGCGCGTGGCGAGGACGGCCGGCGGCGACCACAGGACCTCGAACTTCACGCCGTCGGTGAGGTACTCGAGCGAGTGATAGCCCTGCGTCGCGCCCTTCCACGGGTCGATGGGCTGCTCGAAGAGCGCCATGATCGCGAGGCCCGGGTGGAACTCGAGCTCGCGCCCGAGGTAGCCGTTGCCGCCGCAGAGCCCGCTCCGCTCGAGGATGACCGGCGTCGCCATGCAGCCCGCGCCCATGACGACGCAGTCGGCGTGGATCTCGACCGGGTGGCTCGCCTTGCCGGTGAAGGGCTCGACCACGTGCCCGCGGATGCCGGTCGCCTTGCGACCGGTCGCGGTCACCGTCTCGACGCGCACCGACGTGAGCACGCGCGCCCCGGCGCGCATGGCGGCCGGCACGTAGGTGATGTCGACCGAGCGCTTGGCGCCGTTGCGGCAACCGGTGAAGCACTCGCCCGAGCCGAGGCAGCCCTGCACGTTGCGCCACGTGGGCTCGCTCGAGATGCCGAGCTTGTCGCAGGCGCGCTTGAAGGCGAGGTTGCGCTCGCCCTGCACCTCCATGGGGGTCGGCGCGACGCCGAGCATGGCCTCGATGCGGTCGAAGTGCGGATCGAGCGACGCGCGCGTCACGGCATGCGTCCCGACCGTCTCGGCCCACTTCTCGAACACCCAGTCGGGCGGGCGCGCGCAGATGGCGGAGTTCATGACCGAGCCGCCCCCGAGGCCGATGGCCTGCATGGTCGGCAAGAAGGGCGTGCCGCGGGCCGCGCGCGAGCCGCCCTCGCGGAACATGCGGTGCATGGCCTCGCCAGGCTCGAGCGTGAAGTCCTTGACCCCGAAGGCCGGCCCCTCCTCGACGAGGATGACGTCGCGCCCCGCCTCGGCGAGCTCCTTGGCGGCGACGGCCCCGCCCGGGCCCGAGCCCACGACGACGACGTCGCAGCGCAGCGACACCGGGCCGTCGTAGCTCGCGTGCTCGCGGATGCCCTCGTGCGGATCGGCGCAGGCCGGCAGCATGGCGAGCTTCTGCTTCGGGGCGGAGGCGGTGGCGGCGGGTGCGGTCGGGTGCGAGGTAGGGTCGGTCATGGCGGGTGCTCCGGAGGTGCGAGCCGAGCGCGGGCGAGCGGGAGCCGTGGCGCGCGTGCGTCGCGCGTGCGCGCGCACACGGGCACGAGCTCCGGCGCCGTGCGGGTGAAGATCAGGCGGCGTGCCCGGGGGCGGACGCGCTCGCGGCGCGGCGCAGGCCGAAGGGATCGGTGTCGGCCGTCATGTGCATGTGGCGCGCGACCTCGGGGTTCGAGAGGTAGCCCATGGTCATGAGCGTGCGGAGCGACAGGAAGGTCACGCGCCGGAAGTAGAAGCGGCTCTTCGAGGCCGAGTCGAGCAGGCGCAGCTGGTCCGCGGGCGCGAGGCGCGTGAAGCGCGTGTGTCGCGGCCCGAACACGAGCGGGCTGAACTCGGTGAACGCGAGCAGGAGCCGCATGAGGAAGCGCTGCCCGGCCGGGGCGTGCTTCACGTAGCCGTCGAAGTAGGCGAGCAGGCCCGCCTGGCGCCCCGAGAGCGGGATGGGGCCGTCGGGCGGGAAGAACGCATCCGCCGCGGCGGCGACGAGCGCCTGCTCGCGCCGCGACAGCGCCGACTTTTCGAGCGCGGGCAGCGGGTAGCCGAGGAACAGGCTCCCGACCAGCCAGCCGATGCCGGCGGCGAGTGCGAGGACGAGCGTGACGACGAGGATGGTCTCGAGCATGGCGACCTCTTCAAGAACCGGTGGCAGGGGTGGAGTCGTGGGGGCGCGCCTCGTCGGCGCGCGAAGCTCGGGAGGAGGCAGGGGCCGCGCCGCGAGCCCGGGCCGCCCCGGCACTCTCGGCCGCGCCGAGGGCGGCCTCGAACAGGTGCAGGAGCGCGCCGTCGATGCCCTCGAACCAGCTCTGCACGAGCGCCGCGGCCTGGTCCTCCTCGCGCCGCTCGACGAGCGCGAGCAGCCGCTCGATGTAGCGCTGGAAGCCCGGCGGCACCGCGGCGAGCAGCGGCGCGAACACGGCGTGCACCTCGCGCATCGGCGCCCAGAAGGCGTTCGCGAGCCACGCCGCGGGCCACATGCCGCTCGCGAGGACGAAGGCGCGATAGAGCTCGAGCTCGTTCGCTGCGTGGGCCACCGGATCGCGCTCGAGCGCGGGCGCGCGCTCGACGTGGCGCGCGACCTCGACGAGGCTCTCGTGCGACGCGTAGCGCGCGGCCAGGCGCACGGCCTCGCCGGCCATGAAGGTGCGCATGCGCAGGAGCTCGCGCGCGATGACCGTGGGCGACGCATCGAAGCGCCCGAGCCGGATGTACGCGGGCAAGAGCGCCGGCGTGCCCTCGCGGCGGAAGTCGAGCACCATGGCGCCCGAGCCGCGCCGGCTCCGCACGAGCCCGAGGTCGCCGAGGTGGCGCAGCGCCTCGCGCACGGTGCTCCGTCCGCAGCCGAGCGCCACCGCGAGCTCCGTCTCGGCCGGCAGGCGCAGGCCCGCGGGATAGGCGCCGGTGAGGATGCGCTCGAGAAGCGCATCGACCACTCGCTTGACCTCGCTGTCGGCACTCAGCATGACGTGTCTGAAGTATTAGTCTGACAACTTGGATGCGCAAGACTTTTCGCACTTGCGCGCTGAGAATTACACAAGTGTGTGTTTTTGCAAGCCTCGACTTATGAGACTGGCTGGCAGGCGCGCTCCTTCGCCTCCCCGGTGGGGAAGCGAGCTACGCACTTCGAGGCCAGTCCAGCGCGAGTCGGTCAGCCGGGCGCCGCGGCGCAGCACCCCGTCACGCAGTAGGCGCCGGCCGCGCAGCTCGGCTGGCCGGGGCGGCCGCACGGCTGGACGCCGGCGGGGCACTGCGACCCGGCCGGCGGGCAGCTCGCGTCCGGGGTCGGCCGGCCGGCGCAGAGCTCGCAGGCCGTGCACGCGTTCAGGCAGGCCGGCACGGGCGTGCACGGCGGACACCGGGTCGGGTCGTCGAGCGTGTCCAGGCTGCAGCTGACGCCCGATGCGGTGTGGCCGAGCCACACGAAGGCGCCGCTCCCCACGGGTAGCTCGCAGCACCCGAAGCAGTCGCAGCCGTTCGGCGTGAGGGGCCCGCAGAGCTCGGCGCACTCGGCGGGCTGCGAGGTCGCGGCGTCGGCGCAGCTCTCTCCGGGGGTGGGCTCGACGGCGGCGTCGTAGGCGCACGCCGCGCCCTCCGGCGGGTAATCGGGCGCGACCGCCAAGGGATCGCACCGGTGGTCCCAGGCGCAGCCGTCGTGGCCCGAGCCGTTGCCCCCGTCCCAGAAGCAGTCGAGCTTGCAGGGCGAGCCCGGATCGCCCGGCAGGTTCGGCGAGAGCGCGTCCTCGCTGTCGTCGCACGCGCCGAGGCAGTCCGGGTCGGCGGCGTCGACGAGCCCGTCGTCGTCGTTGTCGAGCCCGTCGCCGCACGCGTAGTACTTCTTCTCGCACGCGACGGGTACGCTCGCGGGCGCGAGGCCGCTGCCGGTCGCGCCCGCCGCGACGTCCACGACGGCGTCGCTGCAGGCGGACGGCACCGCGAGGCCTGCGGCGACCCCGACGAGGGCGACGGCGATGCGCGCGGTGCTCGTCACTGCGCCACGAACAGCCCCTTCAGGTCCTCGGTGGACGAGATGGCGATGCCGCCCTTCAGCGCCACCGCGCGGAACTGGTAGATCATGCCCGACTCGAGCAGGGGCCCGGCGTAGGCGACCGTGGCGGGCGAGCTGCCACCCGGGTCGAAGACACCCTGCGTCTCCCACACGAGGGTGCCGAGCGCGTCGTACACGCGCACGAGGTACTCGTCCTCGCTCGAGTCGTCCTCCCACGCGAGTGTCGGCAGGCCGGCCACGACCTCGAGCTGGGTCGGCGCGATGACGGCGAGCGCGCCCGTGACCTTGAAGCTGTCCGGGATCGCCTGATCCTGTCCGTCGACGACGATGTGCACGATCTCGGTGCCGCCGATCGACGTGTCCGGATCCTGCACGAGTCCGTCGTTGTCGAAGCTCGCGAGCACGACGTAGTTGCCGGCCGGCACGCCCTCGATGGCGAAGGCGCCCGAGACGTTCTCGGCCCGGAGCCCGATCGGCACTTCGCCCCGGCGCAGGGCCTCGTCGAAGGTGTCCTCGACCGCGAGCAGGACCGAGGTCGTGCTCCCGCCCGGTGCGTTGACGATCTGGACGTTGCCGGAGATGGTCGCGGTCGGCAGGCCGCTGCCCGCGAGCAGCACGTCCGTCGTCTCGGCACCCGCGGTCACCGTCACGGTCTCCGGGGTGACGGACAGGAACGCGCCGTAGGCCGTCACCTCGACGCTGCCGGCCGGCACGTTGTACACGGCAAAATCGCCGGCGAAGTCGGCGATGCCCGTGACGCCGCCCGCGTCGACGAGCGCGCCGGCCGCGAAGTCCGCCTCGATGTGCCCGCTGAGCGAGCCGAGCCCGGTCGTGCTCGGCAACGGCGCGAGGCCCACGTCCGTCGTCGGGTTCTCGACGACGAAGGGCTCGCTCGTGGCCGTGCCGAGGTCGATGGGCAGCGCCACGCGCGGGGCCTTGGGGAAGGGCGCGTAGCCGAAGGCGTCGACGCGCAGGGTCACGTCGGCGTGGATCGGCACGCCGGCGGCGTTGCGCACCGCGGGGACGGCGAGCTCGTAGGCGCCCGTGGCGTCGGTGACGACCACGCTCGACAGCGCCGCCTCGCTCTCGTCCCGCGCGAGCACGCGCGCGCCCGCGATGCCCTGGTCGTCGAGCAGATCGAACACCCGGCCGCGGAAGAGCAGGGGCGCGAAGCAGCCCGGCTGCCCGCCCTGCACCTGCTCGCAGACCTGCCCGGCGTCGCACCCCGTGTGCGCCACGGGGTTGCACGGCGTCGAGCCACCCGAACGGCTGTCGTCGTCGCCGCAGCTCGTCGCCACGGGCAAGAGGCAAGCGACTGCGAGAACGAGCGAGCGCGACCGATGCTGCATGGGGGGCCTCCAGGCGGTCGGCGCGAGGTCGCCCGTACCACCACGCTGGGCCGTAGCGCGCCTCGGGTCCTGCGGCTCACGAAAAAAGGGGGGCCTCGAAGCGCGGGATGCCGCGCGGGGACCTCGGAGGGGCGGCCCGTGCTATCGGACGCAGCCATGGACCCACGCGACGTCTTGCGCGAGCGCTTCGGCTTCGCGGACTGGAAGCCGGGCCAGCGCGAGGTCGTGACGGCGCTCCTCGACGGCGGGCGCGCGCTCGCCGTGTTTCCGACCGGCGGCGGCAAATCGATCTGTTACGAGCTGCCGGCCCTGATGCTCGACGGGCTCACGCTCGTCGTCTCGCCGCTCATCGCGCTCATGAAGGATCAGATCGACTTTCTCCGCGGGCGCGGCATCGAGGCGGCGCGCCTCGACTCGTCGCTCGACGCGGCCGAGACGCGCGCCGTCCACGCGGGTCTCGCCGCGGGCACGCTCGAGCTGCTCTACGTCGCGCCCGAGCGCTTCGCGAACGAGCGCTTCCTCGCGCTGCTCGGGCGCACGAAGATCGCGCTCTTCGCCATCGACGAGGCGCACTGCATCTCCGAGTGGGGGCACAACTTCCGCCCCGACTACCTGAAGCTCGCCACGATCGCCCGCGACGTCGGGGCCGAGCGCATCCTCGCCCTCACCGCCACGGCGACGCCCTCGGTCGTGCGCGACATCTGCGCCGCCTTCGACGTGCCCCCGGAGGCGGCCGTCGTCACCGGCTTCTACCGCGCGAACCTCGAGCTCGCCCTGACGCCCGTCGCCTGCGCCGAGCGCGACGCGGTCCTCTTGGCGCGCCTCGCCGCGCGGCCCCCCGGGCCCACCATCGTGTACGTGACCCTGCAGAAGACGGCGGAGCGCGTGGCGGCGCTGCTCAGAGGGGCGGGGCACCCCGCCGAGGCCTACCACGCGGGCATGGAGAGCGAGGACCGGACGCGCGTGCAGGAGCGCTGGATGCAGTCCGACCGGGGCATCGTGGTCGCGACCATCGCGTTCGGCATGGGCATCGACAAGGCGAGCGTGCGCTACGTCTACCACTACAACCTGCCGAAGAGCCTCGAGAGCTACAGCCAGGAGATCGGACGCGCGGGGCGCGACGGCGCGCCGTCGGTGGTGGAGCTCCTCGCCTGCCGCGACGACGTGCCCACGCTCGAGAACTTCGCCTACGGCGACACGCCGACCGAGCGCGCCCTCGGTGGCCTCGTCGCGGAGCTCTTCGCGGGCGAGCCGGAGCTCGACGTGAGCCTGTACGCGCTCTCCGAGCGGCACGACGTGCGCCCGCTCGTGCTCCGGACGGCGCTCACGTACCTCGAGCTGCTCGGCGTGCTGCGGCAGGGGACGCCGTACTACGCGGGCTACAAGCTGCGCCCGCTGCGCGAGCCCGAGGCGATCGCCGCGGCCTTCACGGGCGAGCCCGCGCGCTTCGTCGCAGCGCTCTTCCGGCACGCCAAGCGCGGGCGCGTGTGGCTCACCCTCGACCTCGAGGCGGTCGCCGCCGCGATGCAGGAGCCGCGCGCGCGGGTCGTGCGGGCGCTCGAGGTGCTCGAGGAGCGCGGCCACGCCGTGCTCGTCGCGTCCGACGTGCGCCAGCGCTACACCCGGCTCGCCGCGCCCCCGGTCGCCGAGCTCGCGGCCGAGCTCGCGCGCCGCTTTCTGCGCCGCGAGGCGCAGGAGCTCCTTCGCCTCGGCCAGGTGCTCGCGCTCGTCACGCTCGCGGGCTGCCAGGCGAACGCCCTCGCCGCGCACTTCTGCGAGGAGCGCCCGGCGCCGTGTGGCCACTGCGCCTTCTGCCGG
>JACRDA010000188.1 GCA_016212965.1 Myxococcales bacterium | reverse complement strand
CAGCGGGCGCCGGCGGCGGGCTCGGGTCCGCGAGCTCCGCGCGCGCGCCGAGCTCCCCCGTCTCGGCGAGCTTGCGGCACACGAGCACGGCCGCCACGGCGTGCTCGCAGCTGTCCTCGGGCGCGTCGCAGTCGCACGTCCAGCCCTCGTCGACCGGGTACAGGATGACGCTCGGCGCGATCGCCCGGCCGGGGGTGCGGACCCGGACGTGCAGCTCTTCGCCCGCCTTGCCTTGCGGCTCGATGCTGCGGACCGCACCCGTGCGGGACAGCTCGATGCCGCGCGACCACGTGCGCGCCGAGCTCGCCCCGCGGATCGCGGTGAACAGGGCGTCGAACGCGGCCTTGTCGAGCGCCATGCGTCGCGGGAGATGGTCGCCGGCCCGTGGCTCAGCGCGCGTGCGCGCCGTCCGCGGTCCCGCCGGACGCCGGGGGCTGCGAGGTCGACTCGGGCGCGACCGCGGCAGCGCCCGGGACCGGCGTCGTGGGCGCGGGCGGGGTCGGCGCGGTCGCCGGGGCCACGGCCTTGGCGCCCTCGGCGACAGGCTTGGCCGGCGGCTTGGCGAGCACCCGCCTGAGCGGAATGACGACCTTGTCGCCCGGCTTCAGCTTGTTCTTGCGGGCGAGGCCGTTGTACGCGACGAGCTCGTCGACCGTCACCTTGTAGCGCTTGGCGATGAGCTTGAGCGACTGGCCGTCGCGCACGACGTGCACCTGACCGGGCGGCAGCACCTTCGGCTTGGGCTTGTCCTTGACGGCAGGGGCGGCGCTCTTGCCCTTCGCGCCGTCGCCCTTGCCTGCGGCCTTGTCCTTGGCGGCAGCCTTGTCCTTGGCAGTCTCGGACTTGTCGCCCTTGGTCTTCGGCGGGACCGCACCCTTCGGCAGCGCGAGCTCCTGGCCGGGCTGCAGCCGCTCGCCGGGCACGAGATCGTTGAGCGCACGCAGCTCGTCCACCGTCACCCGGTAGCGCTTGGCGATCGACTTCAGCGACTGGCCGGAGGCCACGACGTGGGTCAGCGTGCCGGCCTTGACCGACTTCTGGCCCTTGCCCTTCTTCGCGCCCGGGTCCTTCGCGAGCTTCGGACCGGTGCCCTTCGGCGGGCTCCAACGAGCGTTCAGCTTCTTGACCGCGTCCTTCATCAGGCCGATGTGGGCGCAGTGGTCGGGCTTGTCCTGGCCCTTGAAGCCCCCGACGTGGTACCCGGCCCGGTCGTAGCGCTCGAACATCTCGAGGCCGAGGACGTCCTTCTTCGTCTTCTTCGTGAGCTTGCCGCCGAGCTCGCCCACGAGGTAGTGCGCGACCTCGGCCGTCGACGCGTAGCCGGGCGGGCGGATCGACGAGTAGCTCTCGAGCATGAGCTTGTGGCCGGCCGCCGCGCGGCGCGCGAACTTGAGGAAGGGCTGGAGCTGGCTCGTGTCGAGCGTGCCCTGCGCCTCGTCCGCGTAGCCCGCGTAGAGCGAGTCCATGAGGACGACGGCGTCGACCTTCTTGCCGGCCGGTTGCTCGAGGATCTGCGCGATGGAGCCGTAGCCGGCGCTCCAAGACGTGAGCGCGAGCTTGCGCACGTGCGCCTTCGGGTTGCCGCTGCGGCGCGCCATCTCGGCCTCGACGCTGGCGAGCAGCTTCTCGAACGCCGCAGGCGTCGCGAAGGCCTGGTAGTACGGACCCGAGCCGAGCCCGAGGTCGATGCCCACGAGCACGACGCCGTTCGCCGTCTTGACGAACTCCTTGCGCACCGCCTCGTGGCCGTGAAAATGCACGATGAGGTCGAAGGCGCCGCTCTTCGAGATGCCGCCGTGCGCCGGGGCGATCATCTGGCCCATCGAGGGGGCGCGCGACCACTTGTCGTAGATGCCCCAGCCCGGGTCGGGGGTGTTGCAGGGGTTGACGCCGTCGCGCTTCCAGCTGGCGCGGTTCTCGACCTTGCCGGCGCCGTCCCCGGCGTCGCCCGTCCGCGGCGGACCGGCGTCGGCGGCGGGCGCCCCCTGCGGGTCGGCCTTGGGCGGATCGTCGGCGCGCGCGACGCCGGGCGCCGCGGCGAGCCCGAGCGCGAGCACCGCCAGGGCCCCGAGCCGCGAGCCGAGTGTGCCGAGCCGCCTCCACATACTGCTACCGATCCTCATCTCCGGCCCCAGCCCGAACGACGTGACGTCTCGCACGGACCCGGCATGGCCGCAGTCCAGCGACACGATTCCGACGCCCGGCGCTTTAGCAGCAACGGGACCCCGCGGCACGCCGATACGACCTTTGACTACCCCTCGAGCAGCTCGGGCAGCTCCCAGATACTGCGGTAGCCGCCTGCGGTCCGCGCCGCCTCGAGCAGCGCCTCGTAGTGGGGGTGGCGGGCGACTGTCGCCGAGTCGGCGAAAACGACGAGGGCGCTCGAGCTCGACGAAGTGCTCGCTCCCGCGGACGCCCATGGCCGCGAGTGTGCCAGACGGCGGGCACGGGCGCTTGACGCTGGGGACCGAGTCTGATGTCCTGGAAAATCACGTTGTGCCTGGAAGCGGCGGCGAGGCCGCTGCGGCCACGTGCTCCACAGGTCGAAGCAGCATGTCCCTACGCAACATCCTCTACCTCGGCGCCCTCGTCGCCACGGCTGGCGCGCTCGGCGCGGCAGCGGCCTGCAAGTCCGGCGACGCCGAGGGAACGGGCGCGGCAGCCGGCAACGGCACGGGCGCGAGCCACGTGGGCGGGGCCGGTGGCTCGCATCAGGGCGGCACCGGTCAAGGTGGCTTCATCTTCACCGGCACGGGCGGCGAGGCCGGCTACCAGGGCGCCGGCGGCGGCTGCGCCAGCGAGTCGATCAAGGCCGAGAAGCAGCCGCTCGACATGTACGTGATGTTCGACCAGTCCGGCTCGATGACCGACCCGGTCGCCGGCGGCGGCGACAAGTGGGACGCGGTGACGTCGGCGTTCGGGGCCTTCGTGCAGCAGCCCGAGGCGGTCGGCCTCGGCATCGGCCTGCAGTACTTCCCGCTCGTGACGACCGCGCAGTGCCCCGCTTCGTGCCAGTCGAACGCCGACTGCGCCGGCTGCGGCTCGTGCTTCGTCGTGAACGGCACCGGCACCTGCAGCGGCGTCGATTCGTGCAGCACGCTCGACTACGCGACCCCCGAGGTGCCGATCCAGACGCTGCCGGCCGTCAGGGCCGATGTCCTCACCTCGCTCCTCAGCCACGTGCCCGTCGGCGCCACGCCGACGAGCGCCGCACTCGCCGGGGCGGTGAGCTACGCGACGAGCTGGGCGAGCGCGCACCTCGACCACGTGACCATCGTGGTGCTCGCCACGGACGGCGACCCGACCGAGTGCGACACGAACCTCGCCAACATCAATGCCATCGCCGCCGGCGCGGCCGCGGGCACCCCCCGCGTGCTCACCTTCGTCATCGGCGTCGGCACGTCGCTGTCGGCCCTGAACGGCATCGCCGCGGCCGGTGGCACGACGGCGGCGTTCCTCGTCGACACCTCGCAGGACGTAGGCGCCCAGTTCCTGAACGCGCTCAACCAGATCCAGGGTCAGGCGCTCGGCTGCGTCTACCAGATCCCGCAGCCGCAGCAGGGCACCATCGACTACACGAAGGTCAACGTCGAGTACACGCCGGGCCTCGGGGGCGGGCCGCAGCCCTTCCCGAAGGTCTCGGGCCCGGCCGACTGCCCGCCGAACGGCGATGCCTGGTACTACGACGACAACCAGAGCCCGCAGCAGATCCTGCTCTGCGACGGGACCTGCAACAAGGTCAAGGCCGACAGCGCCGGCACGATCGACATCGTGCTCGGCTGCACCACCATCGTGCCATGAGGCCCCGCGTGAAGATGGCGGACGGGAGATCGACGATGAATCGCTTGGGATGGGCAGCTTCGTGCCTGGCGCTCGGCCTCGCCGGGGGGCTGGCCTGCTCGTCGGACGAGACCACCGGCCTCGGCACGGGTGGCAACGGCACCGGCGCGAGCGGCGGCAGCGGCGGCCAGACGACGTCCTCCTCGACCACCTCGAGCCAGACGGGCGGCTCGGGCGGCACGACCACCTCGACCCAGCCGGGTGGCTCGGGCGGCGCCGGCGGCGCCGGTGCCGCCGGTGGCAGCACCACCTCGAGCGGCGGGTCCGGCGGAGCCGGCAACGTCGGCACGGGCGGCTCGGGCGGCGATCCGGGCGAGACCGACGCCGACGCCGACGGCTGGACACCCAACCAGGGCGACTGCTGCGACACGCCCAACCTCTGCTCCGCCCCGGCGCTCGTGAACCCGGGCGCCTACGAGTACCCGGGCAACCTCGTCGACGACGACTGCGACCCGGCCACCTCCGATCTGGTCGCGCCGGCCGACTGCAGCCCGGCACCCCTCAGCCCGCCGACGACGAGCGACGCGCTCATCCAGGCGATGGACCTCTGCCAAGTGACGACGGAGAACCCGCCGCTCGCGCAGAGGAAGTGGGGCGTCATCTCGACGGCGCTCACGCTCGCCGACGAGGCGACGGCGCTGCCCCCCGCCGACAACGTGCAGACGGGCGTGCTCGCCTCCTACGGCAGCAACGTCACGCCGCGGCGCGGCAGCACGATGGCCTCGCTCTCGTCGGGCACCGCGCGGGACCCGGGCGACGTGGGCTACGTGCACCCTCAGAACGGCGCGCAGGCGGGCCAGACGGGCAACTTCAACGGCAACACCCAGGTGAGCGCACCGGCGAGCTTCCTCGCGCCCCACGGCGGGAAATTCCCCTCGCCCGCGAACTGCCCGGCGTGCAACGGCGCCGCGTGCACGCAGGCCTACGACAGCGCCTCGCTACGGGCGCGTATCCGCGTGCCCACGAACGCGAAGTCCTTCTCGTACGCCGTCAAATTCTACTCGGCCGAGTTCCCCGAGTACCTCTGCCAGGCCTACAACGACTTCTTCGTCACGCTGTTCACGAGCTCGTGGCTGCCCGACCCGAACGCGAACCCGCCCGAGCTGCCCCTGCCCGCGGACGGCAACATCGCGATCGACGCCCTAGGCGGGCAGCTCTCGGTCAACAACGGCTTCTTCCAGGTGTGCTTCCCGCCGCTCGGCTCGCCGCCGGGCACCTGCCCCTCGGGCACGCTCGAGCTCGTCGGCACGGGCATGGGCGGCTGGGGCAACAACCTCACCGACGGCGGCGGCACCGAGTGGCTCACGAACACGGCGCCCGTCGTGCCGGGCGAGACGATGGAGATCGAGTTCATGATCTGGGACGCCGGCGACCACAACGTCGACTCGCTCGTGCTGCTCGACCGCTTCCGCTGGAGCGTCGACGCCTCGCCCGTGGGGCTGTCGAAGTAGGCCGCGAGGCCCCGAAGAGGACGTCATGACCATCCGCAAGCTCCCCTCGCGCGCTCTCGTCACCTCGCTCGTCCTCGTCGCCGTGCCCGCGGCGCTCGCGGCCCTCGCCGGCTGCGACACCCAGGGCGAGATCGTGCTCGGCGCCGGCAACGGCGGCTCGGGCGCCAGCACCACGAGCCACCAGGGCGGCTCGGGTGCGAGCACCGGCGGCACCACCCAGAACGGCGGCAACGGCGGCGCCGGCAACCAGCCGAACGGCTGCGTCGACAACGGCGACTGCAGCAACGACCCCGGCGGCCCGGTGTGCGACCCGGCGACGGGCAACTGCGTCGTCTGCCTGCCCGACGGCACGGGCTGCAGCAGCACCGAGTACTGCGACCCGGTCTCCCACGACTGCGTCACGGGCTGCGCCTCGGAGCAGGAGTGCGTCGACCTCGGCTTCCAGCACTGCGACATGCAGACGCACCAGTGCGTCATCTGCCTGACCGACGCCGACTGCCTGCCGGGCACGGTGTGCTCGGCCGAGCGCATCTGCGAGTTCGGCTGCAACGCGAGCCACGACTGCCCGGCCGGTCTCACCTGCTGCACCGACGAGTGCAAGAACCTCGCGGCCGACCCGGACAACTGCGGTCAGTGCGGCAACGCCTGCGCGGGCGGCGTCAACACCGTCGAGGCCTGCCTCGGCCAGGTGTGCGCGACGGCGTGCATCGGCGCCTTCGCCGACTGCAACGGCGACATGACCGACGGCTGCGAGTGGAACACGATCCTCGACGGGCCGTGCCTGTGCTCGCCGGGCACGACGCAGCCCTGCTACCAGGGCTCGCCGGGCACCGAGAACGTGGGACCGTGCCACGGCGGCTTGCAGACCTGTGACCCGAGCGGCACGTCGTGGGGCGCGTGCCTCGGACAGGTCCTGCCGCACTACGAGCTCTGCGCAAACGCCGTCGACGAGGACTGCAACAACGTCGTCGACGACGTCGTCGACATGGACGGCGACGGCTGGACGATCTGCAACGGCGACTGCTGCGACGTCGCGAGCGCCTCCTGCCCGAGCCCGCGGCTCGTGAACCCGGGCGCCCTCGAGGCGCTGAACGACGGCGTCGACAACGACTGCGACCCGACCACCTCGGACTCGGTCGCGCCCGCCGCGTGCTCGAACGTGGCCGATTTCAGCGCCGTGACGGCCACCCAGGTGGCCCAGGCGATGGACCTCTGCCAGACGACGACGGCCAACCCACCCCTCGCGACGAGGAAGTGGGGCCTCATCTCCGCCGTCCACCGCTTCGCGAACGGCGCGACCCCGAGCGCCGCCGAGCTCACCAGCCTGCAGAACAACCAGACCGCGATCATGACGGCGTTCGGAACGGGCGGCGTCGTGCCGAAGAAGGGCGCGACGCTCGGGGTCATCTCCTCGGGCATGGCGCGCGACGCCAACGACGCGGGCTGGGTGCTGCCGATCGTCGGCACGACCTTCACCTCGGCCATCACCTTCCCGGGCGCTCCGCCGCTCTCCACCTACGTCAACGCCCACGGCGGCGGGCTCGTGCCGGGCCAGTGCGCCGGCACGACCTGCCCGGTCGGCACGGACGCGAACGACTCGGTCAACATCCGGCTCGTCATCCGCACGCCCACCAACGCGCAGGGCTTCTCGTACGACTTCCGCTTCTACTCGGCGGAGTACCAGACCTACCAGTGCACGACGTTCAACGACTACTACCTCGCGATGCTGACCTCGGGCGCCCCGGCGATCCCGGCCGACCACCAGATCTCCTTCGACGCCCTCAACAACGCCGTGTCGGTGAACAACGGCTTCTTCCAGGATTGCGGCGGCAACGGCAAGAACTGCGGCCCCTGCCCCTTCGGCACGGCCTCGCTCGCCGGCACCGGCTTCGAGCAGGTGCAGGGCGGCTCGACCGAGTGGCTCACGACCGACGCGCCCATCGTCCCGGGCGAGACCATCACGCTCGAGCTCGTCGTGTTCGACGTGAGCGACCACATCTACGACACGCTCGTCCTGCTCGACAACTTCCGCTGGAGCCTCACCCCGGTCGTGCTCGGCACGCACACCTGACGACGCACGCGCAGCGGCGCGGGCCGAGCGAGCACGGTGTCCCGGGACGCGACAACCACGGAGCTCGGCGCGGGCGCCGAGCCGCCCGGTTTGCCAAAGCAGTGACTCGATCCGCCCGGAAGCGAACCACGGAGTCACGGAAGCACGGAGCGTGACACGGAGGGGCCCCTGAACTTCGCCGGCTCCGTGCAGCTCTACGTGTCTCCGTGTCTCAGTGGTTTTCTCTTTCTGGGTACTTGGCTCGGTGACTCCGTGGTTCGGGCCCCAGACCTGAGTTACTGCCTTGGCAAACCGGGCGGCTACCACCCTCGGCCGGCGGTCACACCCGATTTGGTGCGCCAGCTCGAATCGCCTACCCTCCGCAGTCATCGTGGTGGACCGCCCGCAGGCAGCCGCGCCGACCGTCGAGCGCCCCGCTCCATGGGGCGCGCTCGTGCGCCTGGCCGTGACGCTCCTCTTCTTGCTCGCCGGCGCGCTCGTGTCGCCCCCCGCCGTTGCCGCGGACCCGCCGCCGGCGGCCGCGGCGGGGCCGGTGCACGTCCGGGTCGGGCTCTACATGCTCAACGTCGGCAAGTACGACCTCGGCACCGGCACCTTCACCGTCGACTTCTATCTCTCGCTCCGGTCCGACACGGACATGGGGGACCAGCGCTTCGAGTTCATGAACGGGCGCGGCACCTCCGACAAGCTGGTCGATACGCCGACCGAGAAGTTCTACCGCTGCCAGGTCAACCTGATGACGAACGTGAACCTGCAACGGTTCCCGTTCGACGAGCACGAGCTGCCGGTCATCCTCGAGCACGTCACGCGCACGACGAGGGACCTCGTCTACGAGGTCGACGACGCGCAGACCGGGGTCGATGCCGAGGTGAAGCTCGTCGGCTGGGCGCTGAAGGGCTACACGGCGGCGACCCGGGAGCACGACTACCCGCCGTACCGAGAGTCGTACTCCCAGTACTGCTACCGGCTGAAGATCGGTCGCGTGCTGCTCATCACCAGCCTCAAGACCTTCCTGCCGGTGATCTGCTTTCTGCTCGTCACCTTCGTGTCGCTCCTGCTCACCGTCGAGAAGCTCGACGGCAAGCTCGGGATGAACACGGCGATGCTGATCGCCTCGGTGATGTTCCACATCGCGATCACGGGCTCGCTGCCCCCGGTGGGCTACCTCACCATCGCCGACCGGGTGCTCGTCGCCACGTACTCCACCATCGCGCTCAACACCGTTCTCACGGTGATGATGCTCCGCCTGGTGACGCGCAAAGCGGACGGCGGGGCGCGGCGGCTGCGCGATCGGGCCTTCGCGATCGTGCCCGCCTTCGCGGTGGCCGCCTACCTCTTCGCCCTCTTCATGCCCTGAAGCGTGGCGCGCGCGAGGCTAGACCTCGGACAGCTGGTTGGCCTGGATGACCCAGGTCCGCGTCTGGAACGGCGCCGCCGCGGCCACGCGGTCGGTGTTGTGGTCCTCGTGCGCGAAGTCCTCGGGCGCGAAGTAGTAGACCGAGGTGAGCTGCGTGGCGTCGACCTCGATCGTCGAGAAGCCCACGGTGTCGTTCGAGGCGTAGACCATCGAGGGGTTGGCCTGCTTCAGGAACTCCTCGAGGTGCAGGATGAGCGCGGCGACGCCGGTGTTCTGGCTCGCGCCCGGCACGACGGCGTCGACCTTGCCGCGCGTGAAGCCCTTGAAGCTCTCGCTCGAGACCTGCACGCCGGTGAACTCGTGGACGTTGTAGGCGCCGGTCGCGCCCTTGCCGTAGTCGCTCACGTAGGCCGAGTGGATGTCGCCCGAGATGACGACGGCGTTCTCGATGCCCCGCAGCGTGTCGAGCAGCTCGGCGCGCTTGTCGGGGAAGCCGTCCCACTGATCCACGCTGAACAGATAGGGCTCGGGGAAGAAGGCCTGGAACAGGCCGGCGCCGGCGTGGATGTCGGCGCTGTCGGGCAGCCCCTCGAGGCTCGGCGGGAAGCTCGCGGGGCGCATGTCGATGATCATGGCGGCGAGCGAGATCGAGGTACCGAGCACCTTCCAGGTGGCGGTCGCCTGGCTCAGCGTGTTGTCGAGCCAGGTCTGCTGGGACGCACCGAACAGGTCCTGCGACTGCGCCGACGCGGCGAAGCGCGCCCGCGCGAAGATGTCGAAGGTGCGCTTGTTGACGAGGTAGCGCGCATTGATGCCGTCGTTCGAGAAGAGCTTGCCCTTCTGGAAGCGCAGCTCGTCGATGCTCATGCCACGCGGTGCGCCCGCCGGGTCGATCGGCGTCATGCCCGTGGTCAGGTCGTTGATGGCCGAGATGGTCACGTTGCCGGTGAGCGCGGCCGCGGCGCGTGCTTGGGCCTCGGCGGCCGTCATCGTCGGGACGGCCGCCAGGTAGTCGGCCTCGAGCGCCGCGAGGGCCGCGAACTTGTAGGCGGCGAACACCCCGGCGTCGATGTCGAGGTACGGCGCCCAGCCCGCCGCCGCGGGGTCCTCGCCGGCCGCCGCGAGCGCGGCCTGATCGACGACCACGGTGCCGTAGAACGCGTCCTCGGCGACCAGGTGATCCGGCCGGTAGGTGCGGGTGTCGCTCATCACGAGGTGCAGGTGCTGGCCGAACTCGAAGTCGCGGTGGATGACCGTCGCCGCATCCGCGATGGGCACGTGGTCGGCGTCGACCGCGAGCGCGCCGTCGGCGTCGATGCCGAACTCGCACGGCATGTGCTCGAAGTAGGCCTGCTCGGCGGCGCGGCGGCGCTCGGTGCGCGCGGTCTCGTCCACCTTGCCGTCGTAGTAGGTGGCCGTGTCCCGCCAGCAGTCGTCGGTGAACTCGTGGTCGTCCCAGATGGCGATGAAGGGCACGCTCTCGTGCACGCGCTGCAGGTACGGGTCGGTGCGGTAGGCCTGGTAGAGCTCGCGGTAGTTCGACAGGGACTGCGCGGCGTAGTGCGTGACGTCGCCGTTCGCGTCCGTGAAGGCGATGGCGCCGGCGGTGTCCGTGAAGGCGACGCCGCGCGCGCCGGGCGTGCTCTGGAAGTTCGGGTCGCCGGTCGTCTCGTAGATGTAGTCGCCGAGGTGCACCACGAAGTCGAGCTCGTCGACGACCTCGAGCATCTTGGCGTAGGCGTTGAAGAAGCGCCCGATGAAGTCCTGGCACGAGACGAAGGCGAACTTCACCGGCACGTCGCTGCCCGCCGCGGGCGCGGTCTTGGTGCGGCCGGTGCGCGACACGTACTTCGTGCCGGCCTTGTCGTAGACGAAGCGGAAGTAGTAGTAGCTGCCGGCCGCGAGCCCGGAGACGCGCAGCTTGATCACGTGGTCGTGGGCGGCCGTGGCGAGCAGGGCCTGCGTCGCCACCACGTCGGCGAAGGCCGCGTCGCGCGCGATGGTGAGCGTGAGCGGGATGTCCGCGCTGCCGTCCTCGACGCGCGTCCACAAGACGACGCTCTCGGGCCGCGGGTCGCCGGAGGCGACCGACTGCTTGAAGAAGGCGTCGCCCGGCACGAGCACCTCGACGGGCGTCTCCTCCTCGTCACCCTTGCAGTCGGTGAGGAGCGGGGCCGCCAGACCGATGCCCGCGAACTGCAACAGCAGGCGGCGCGACACGCGCGGCGCGTCGGGGGCGTCGGTCGGGGTGCCTGCGGGGGCGTGCTCGTCGGAGGGGCGCTGTTTCATGATTTCCTCGGCGGTACTGGAGTCAAGGTACCCGGCAATGGGCGTCCATACCACGCCGCGCCGCGGCCGGCCGCGCCGAACGGCTGCCCGGCGCACGCGCGCCTCGGGCGCGGCCCCCGGCCGCGACTCGTGTAGGCTCCCCGGGCCACGCCCGGCGAGGCGGCCCTCGTGTGCGAGGGCGCGAGCATGACGGAGACCAGCGAGACCCACGTGGCACCCGAGCAAGGACAGGAGCCGGCAGACGCGCTTGGTTCCGGCGCCGAGGAGGCGTTCCGGAAGACCGCCGCCGATCTCGAGTGGCCGTGGCTCTGCGAGACGCTGGCCGCGCGCTGTCAGAGCGAGCAGGGCGCCGCACGCCTCGCGAGCCTGCGCCCCGCGCCGACGCTCGGGCAGGCCGTGGCCCGCGCCGAGCTCGCCCGCGAGGCGCTCGACGCGCTCGACTTCGGCGAGGGCCTTCCCGCCCGGGCGTTCCCGGACGTCGAGGAGCTCCGGGCCCGTATCGCGCGCGGCGGCGAGGCGCGCGGCGACGAGCTGCGCCGCGTGGCGGTCGTGCTCGCGTATGCCGACGAGCTGCGCGCCTGGGCGCGCGCGCAGGCGGCCGGGCGCCCGGCCCTGGCAGCCGCCGTGAGCTCGAGCCCCGCGCTCGCGGCGCTGCGCACCGAGATCGACCGCACGCTCGAGCCCGACGGCCGCGTGAGCGACGCCGCCTCGGTGGCCTTGCGCGACGCGCGCCGGCGCGTCGGCAAGCTGCGCCAGCGCATGCAGATCGAGCTCGCGCGCCTGTGCGCCCGCTACGCCGACGTGCTGCGCGACGCGGTGCCCGTGGAGCGCGACGGGCGCTACGGCCTGCCGGTCCGGGCCGACTCGCACCGCTCGGTCCCCGGCATCGTGCTCGGCACGAGCGCGACGGGCGTCACGCTCTACGTCGAGCCCCCCGAGATCACCGAGCTCGCCAACGAGCTCGCCCTCGGGGCGAGCGAGGTGAGCCGCGAGGAGCAGCGCGTGCTGCGCGAGCTGTGCCACCAGATCCAGGCGCTGTCCGAGCCGCTCGCCCTTGCCTTCGAGGCGTGCGTACGCGCCGACGTCCTCGGCGCGCTCTGCCAGCACGCCGCCGCGACGCGCGCCGTCGTCATCGTGCCGGACGCCGAGCCCCGGCTCGCGCTCGAGGGCATGCGGCACCCGCTGCTCGTGGCGCGCGGCGTCGAGGTGGTGCCGAACGACCTCGCGCTCCGCTCGGGCCAGGCACTCGTGGTGTCGGGGCCGAACGCCGGCGGCAAGACCGTGGCGCTCAAGTGCCTCGGCCTCGCGGCCTGGATGGCGCGCGCCGGCGTGCCGGTGCCGGCGCGGCGCGAGTCGCGCATCGGGTTCTTCGACGAGGTGCTGAGCGACATCGGCGACGCGCAGTCGCTGGCGCAATCGCTCTCGACCTTCAGCGCCCACGTGGCGAACCTCGGCCGCATCGTCGGGCGCGCCGCGCCGCGCGTCCTCGTCCTGCTCGACGAGGCGGCCGGCGGTACCGACCCCGAGGAGGGCGCCGCGCTCGCCGTGGCCGTGCTCGAGACGCTGCTCCGGTGCGGCGCGGCCGTGGCCGTCACGACCCACCACGAGCGGCTGAAGGAGCTCGGGGCCACGGACCCGCGCTTCGCCAACGCCGCCGTCGGCTTCGACTTCGAGCGCATGCTGCCGACCTTCCGCCTGGCGCTCGGCGCTCCCGGCGCGTCGAGCGCGCTCGAGGTGGCGACCCGCTTCGGCCTGCCGCCCGAGGTGGTCGCCCGGGCGCGCACCCTCTTGTCCGGCCCGGCGCGCGATCGCGAGCGGCTGGTGCGCGAGCTCGAGCTCGAGCGCTCCAGGCTCGAGACCGAGCGCGCCGCAGCAGAGGCCGAGCGCGCTGCGGCGACGGCGCTCCGCGCCGAGCTCGACGCGGAGCGCGCGACCGTGCGCGCGCGCGAGCGCGAGAAGCTGGCGCGCGCCTCCGGCGAGCTCTACGCGGAGGTGAAGCAGGCGCGCGTGCGGCTGCGCGCGCTCGTCACGGAGCTCGGCAGCGCCGCCCGCGACCCGGCCGTCGCCGAGCGGCTCCGCGCCGCCGAGCGCCGCGTGGACGAGGAGGCGCGCCTCGTCGGCATCGACGGCAAGGTCGGGCGCGCTCTCGGCGCCGACGACGCAGCCGAGCGGCGCCCGGTCGACGCTCCGGCCCTGCGACCGGGCGCGCGCGTGTGGGTCGCGCGGCTCGGCGCGGTCGCCGAGGTCGTGTCTGCGCCCGACCGGGGACAGGTCGAGGTGAAGGCCGGCGCCTTCACGCTGCGGGTGCCGGTGGGCGAGCTCGCGACGCCGAGCAGAGCGCAGCGGACGGCGGGCGGCGAGGCGCGGGCCGCGCGCGAGCAGCAGCGGAAGGAGCGGGCCGCGCGCGGCGCAGCGGCGAGCACCCGCACGGACACGACGGTGCGCATGGTCCGCACGAGCTCCGCCACCTGCGACTTGCGCGGCCAGCGCGTGGACGAGGCCGTCGCGAACCTCGAGCGCTTCCTCGACGACTGCGCGCGGGCGGGCGAGGCGGCGGCCTTCGTGCTCCACGGCCACGGCACGGGCGCCCTCCGGAACGCCCTGCGCGAGCACCTCGCGACGCACCCCCGGGTCGCCGCCCTGCGCCCGGCGGCGATCGAGGAGGGGGGCGACGCGTTCACGGTGGTGTGGCTGCGCGCCTGACGCGCCGACCGGGAACCGGGATTGCGCCGCTGACCGAATCGCGGGTACTCTCGACCCTGAGAAATTCTCGCATGGCGCGCGTCCTCATCGTCGGCAGCGATGCCCTGGTCACGCGGTCGTGGGTCCGCGCCCTCTTGCGGCGCAACCACGAGCCGCGCGCCATCCGCAGCACGAGCGAGAGCTGCGAGGCGGCCGCCGACGGCTGGCGCTTCGAGGTGGCGGTGGTCCACCCGTCGGCGAGCGAGGCCGACCTCGCGACGCTCGGCCGCCTCGGCGCGCTCGCGGAGGCGTGCTCGCTCGTGGCGCTCACCGGCGACCCGCTGCCGGTGCTTCCGCCGGCGGGCACGGTGCCGTGTCAGGTGCAGGCGTTCCTGCGACCCGGTAGCGAGCGCGAGCTGCTCGAGCTCGTCGATCGCTGTCTCGTGGAGCGCACGGCGGACTTCGAGCCCGAGCCCGACACGGACGGTGAGACCGACTTCGACCCGGCGCGCGGCGCGGACCACGAGCTCGACTTCGCGCCGGCGCGCGACGCGGACCGCGAGACGGGCTTCGAGCCGGAGCCCGAGGGGGCCCGCTCGGTGCCGAAGCCTCCGAGCGGCGTGCGGCGGCGCTTCCCGAGCAACCCCCCGCCCCACGCGGCGACCCTGCCGACCGTGCGCGTGCTGGTGGTGGACGACGATCTCTCGTTCGCCAACGGCTGCGCCCGGCTCCTCGCCACCGTGTGCTGCGACGTCGTCGTCGCGACGGACGGCGCCGAGGCGCTCGCGCTCTTGCTGCTGCGCGAGTTCGACCTCGTCTTCTGCGACCTCGACCTGCAGCGCATCGGCGGCGCGACCCTGCTGCAGGAGCTCCGCGCGCGCAACGTGCAGGTGCCGTTCGTGCTGATGAGCGCCGACGGGGTGCGCTCGGACGCGTCGCGCGGCAGCCTCGTGTTCCTGCGCAAGCCGATCGCCGCTCCCACCCTGCTCGCGCTGGTCGAAGAGGTGCGAGCGCGCCCCCGCGACCTCGGCGCGAAGCGCTCCTGAGCGCCGGTCAGTCGAAGAGCCGCGTCACGAACCAGCCGGCGTCGTCCTTGTTGCCGACCGCCACGATGCGGCCGTCCGGCAAGAGCGCCACGTCGTAGAGCGAGTACTTCGGCGGGGGCCCCCCGGGCGGTACGAAGGCGACGGTGCCGAGGTCCCCGAAGGTGGGGTCCGCGACGCCGGCGCCGTCGACGCGCACCACGTAGCCCTCGTGCTCCACCGAGCCGAAGCCGAAGCCGGCGAACACGATCGTCCCGTCCTCGGGCGCGGCGCAGCCCCAGGCCCGGTTGGTGGGGCCGAAGATGTCGTAGGCGATGTCTCCGCCGGACGGCCAGACCGGGACGCCCAGGGCCGTCAGCCGGCCGAGGCTCGCGTCCGACTGACTGATGTGGTCCTCGCCGCAGACGACCAGATCCCCACTCGGCAGGCGCACGATCTCGTGCGTGAAGTGGTACCCGCTGCCGAAGGACACGCTGCCGGCCGTGCCGAAGCTCGCGTCGGGCGCGCCCGCGCTCGTGAGGCGGGTGACCCAGAACCTCGGCGGGCTCGAGACGAGATCCTGACCCGCCGCAACGACGAGCCCGTCCGGGTCCACGAGCACCGCCTCGAGCCTCGTGTCGTCCCGGTCGTGGAAGGTGCCACCGGCGAAGGAGGCGTCGAGCGCGCCGTTCGTCTCGAGCCGCAGCACGATGCCCACGGGTGTCGGTGACGTGTCGGTACCGGCCACCAGCATCTTGCCGTCCGCCTGCACCGCCACGCCCCAGCCCTCCGAGCCCTGCGGGTACGTGACGCTCGTCGTGCGGAGCACGCCCCCGCTGCCGAAGGCGTCGTCCGGCGTGCCGTCCGCGTTGAGCCGCACCACCGTGAGCTGCGAGCTCGAGGCACCGACCGCGACGATCTTGCCGCTCGCGACGTCGAGGGCGAGGCCGTGCAACTGGCCCGTGGTGGGCATGCCCACGACCGCCGCGGCGTCGAAGGCGGTGTCGGGCGCACCGCCCGGACCGAAGCGCCTCACGGCCCAGCCGCTGTTCGCGGCGAGCGTCCCGCCGACGACGATGGCGCCGTTCGGCTGCGGCACCACGCGGAGCGCCGTGGCGCCGGCCGTGCCGCCCGCCGGCACGACCGACAGGGCGCCGTCGGAGTCGAAGCTCGCGTCGAGCGTGCCCGGCGCGTCGGCGACGAGCAGCGGGACGTCGACCGGGGTCGCGAGCGCGGCCGCGTCGCCGAGGCTCGCCACGACGGCGCCGTGCGGGGCCGCCGTCGTCGCCTGCACCAAGAGCTCCCCGGACGACTGACTCGCCGGGACCAAGACGGGCTCGGCGGTCACGCCGACCGGGAGCCCCGCGAGCACGAGCGTCACGTCGCCGACCGGGCCGCTGCGCGCCACCGTGACCCCGAGGACGGCCGAGCCGCCGCGGAGCACGCGTACGAGGTCGCTCGTCGGCGCGAGCACGAGCGACGCTACCGCGCCGCCGCCGCCACCGCCGCCGCCCGACGCCCCGGTGGCGTCGCCACCGCCGGGCTCGAAGTCTCCCAGGATCGAGGTACAGGCCGCGGCGCTCGCCGCGAGGAGTGCCGCGATCCGGATGCTCACGCGCGCCCATCGGGCCATGGTGTGCCTCCTGCGTGGCGAGTGTACCCCCGCCGGGCGCCGCTGGCCCGCGCCGAGCGATGCAGCGAGGTCGCCGCTACGGGCAGGAGACGACTTCCCAGCCGCAGCCGCCGCCGCTCGCGATGCAGTTGCCCGTCGGTCCCGCGACCGTCACGCCGTCGGGACAGAGGTAGTTCATCATGCCGAGGGCCGGGCCACAGTCGGACACCTGGCAGGTGGGCTCGCACGCCTGCTGCGTACACACGCCGCCGTTCGGCGCGCAGATGCCGCAGCTCGCGTTGCAGCAGTATTCGCCCGCGGCGCAGGTGTTGCCGCCGCAGGTCGCCTGCTCGCAGCCGCAGCCGCACTCGTCCGAGAACCCGACGCCCGAGGGGCAGTAGAACTTGATGAGCGCGCACTCGGCCGGATCGGTCGCGACGTACTCGCGCGCCGGATCCTTGCACTGGTTGCCGCCGACCTTCTTGGCGGGCCGGCAGACACCGCTGCAGTCGGCGCCCCCGTTCGCCGGGTCGCAGCTGTCGCGCGGATCGTCCACGCAGACCTTGCCGCTCGGGCAGGGGATCCCCGCGAAGCCGCCGCACATCTGGCGCAGGCTCTCGTCGTTCACGCCGACGTCCTCGCCGGTCGCGTCCGGCCCCTCGGAGACGCAAGCGGGCAGCGCGAGCGCGACACCGGCAACGAGCAGCATCCAGGACTTCTTCATGGGTTCATCCCCTCGGCGGTTGGGTCTTGTGTAGGTAAGCGGCGACTCGCCGCCCACAGGGCGCCCATCTATCCCACCCTGGAGCACAAAGCAAGACCCGAAACCACCTGCGAGACAGCGGCCTCTGTCGTGGCGGCTACGCGCTGCGCGCGCCCGCCGCAGGCTCGAACTGCACGAAGTGCCGGTACCAGAAGTAGAACGACAGCGCGCCGAGCAGGTGCCAGACGCCGTGCGCCGTGAGCACGTGGTTCTCCGGGTCGCACAGGATGCCGAGCCGATCGAGCCACCAGAGCAGGTAGGACGCCGCGAAGACGCCGCCCGCCGAGACGAAGGGGCCGTAGCGGGTCGCGGCTCGAGGGCGCAGGAACAGCCGGAGCTCGAGGGCGAGGAACAGGGCGACGTGCGCGACGAAGAGCGCGATGCCCAGCGTCGGCGCCGCGAGGAGCACGGCCGCGGAGCCGAGGCAGAGCAGCGCGTAGAGCGCGACGAGCGCGGGCGGTCGCCAGCCGACCGAGCGGCGCACGTCGAGCGTCACGAACAGGGCGGACTCGAGGAACATCGCGCTCTGGTCGGCGAGCTGGCCCGCGAGCGTGCTCGTCGCGTGGAGCGCCGTCGAGGCGAGGCCCGTCGCGATGGCGATCGGGCCGAGGAGCCCGGCCGCACCGCCGCGCTCGCGCCGCGCGAGCGCGACGAGGAGCACGCCGACGACGACAAAGCCGGCGTTCGTCCACGTGTTGGCCGGCTCGGTGACCCAGCCGCACAGCGGCTCCTCGCAGAAGCGCAGGTTCGCGGGCTCGAGCCCGTCCCAGGGGCAGGGGCCGGAGCCGGGGTCCACTGCGAGCCTCACGACCGGACGAGGCTACCACGCCGGTCGCGGCCGGTCGGGCTACGACTCGCGGACGCCGAGGGACGGCTCGTCCCGACGGCCCTCGAGGCCGAGCGCAGCGCCAGGGAAGCCGAGCGCAGCGCCAAGGAAGCCGAGCATGCCGCGCGCGAGCGCGCCGAGGCCCGCGTTCGACAGGTCGACGGGCAGAGGAGGCACGCCATCTGCCACACGGCCAGGTCCTCGAGCGTCCGGATTGTCCCCGCGCTTCGAGGCAGCCGACGCTGGGCCCGCGGATGTAACCTCGCGGGCATGCTCCACCGCTTCCCCGACGACACTCCGGGCGCGGCCGACTCGCTGGCCCCCACGCTCTCCGCCGACGGCTCGGTGGGGCCGCCGGAGGAGAGCCACCCGACCGCGGGCCCACGCTACGCGCAGCGCGCGCTGCTCGGCCGCGGGGGCATGGGCGACGTCACGGCGTGCCACGACCGCGTGTTCGGGCGCGAGGTGGCGAGAAAGGCGCTGCGCCGCGAGCTCGAGGCCGACCCGCTGGCGCGCCAGCGCTTCGTGCGCGAGGCGCGCGTGCAGGGCAAGCTCGAGCACCCGGGAATCGTGCCGGTCTACGACCTCGCCGAGGGTCCCGACGGCGTGCCGTACTTCGTCATGAAGCGCATCCGCGGCATGACGCTCGACGAGATCCTGGTCGGCCACGCGAACGGCGACGAGCGCGTCCGCGCGAGCTTCGGGCTGCGCAAGCTGCTCGCTGCGTTTTGCAGCGTGTGCATGGCGGTCGACTTCGCGCACGCGCGGGGCATCGTCCACCGCGACATCAAGCCGCCGAACATCATGCTCGGCGACTTCGGAGAGGTGTACCTGCTCGACTGGGGCGTCGCGGCGGCGCACGCCGAGACCGGCGGCGAGAGCGCCGAGAGCCGGGCGCAGGCCACCGACGGCGGAGGCGACACCGCGCTCGGTGAAGACGACTCGCCGGGCGCGCGGATCGCCGGCACGCCGGGCTTCGTCCCGCCCGAGCACCTGCGTGGGGAGACGCCCGGCACGCCGCGGGGCGACGTGTACGCGCTCGGCGCGGTGCTGTTCGAGCTCCTCGCGCACGAGCCGCTCGTCCCGCGCGGCCCCCTGCTCGACATGGTGAGGACGACCCTCGCCGGCGTCGACGCCGATCCGGCGCGCCGGGCGCCGGGCCGCGACGTCGCACCGGAGCTCGCGGCGATCTGCCTGCGCGCGACGGCGCTCGCGCCCGAGAGCCGCTATCCGTCGGCGCGCGCGCTGTGCGCGGACGTCGAGCGCTACCTCGAGGGCGACCGCGATCTCGAGCGCCGGCGGGTCGCCGGAGCCGCGCACGCGGAGCGGGCCGAGGCGGCGCTCGCGGCGGCGCTCGCGGGCACGGTGGCTTTCGAGCAGGGGCGTGCCCAGGCGATGCAGGAGCTGAACCGCGCGCTCGCGCTCGACCCGTCGAACCGCGGGCCTCTGCGGACGCTGGTCCGCGTCCTCACCGAGAGCCCGCGCGAGATACCCGAAGAGGTGCGCGCGCGGGCACGGGCCGAAGACGGCCGGACGCTGCAGATGGGCGCGCGCCTCTCCGCGGTGACGCCCCTGCTCTACCTGCTCATGCTGCCGATCGTGTACGCGCTCGGCGTGCGCAG
Source organism: Myxococcales bacterium (assembly GCA_016212965.1). GTDB lineage: Bacteria > Myxococcota_A > Polyangia > Polyangiales > Polyangiaceae > JACRDA01. The sequence continues at coordinate 41,370 of JACRDA010000188.1, read as the reverse complement.
CGCCTGGCTCGTCGGTGCCGCCGTCGTCGCCATCGCGGGTGCGGCGCTCGCGGGCTACCTCGTGTCGAGCCGGGCGTCGGCCACGCTGCGAGGCCGGGGGGAGTGGGCGATCGTCGTGCTGCGCGCGGGCATCCTCTTCGCGCTGAGCCGCATGTTCGGCCCGCTCGTGCTCGTGCCCACGCTCGCTGCCGCGTTCGGAGTCGCCATGCAGGTCCACCCGGAGCGCGCCGGGCGCCACGTGGGCGCTTGGGTGGCGTGCCTGAGCGTCGGCGTCCCCACGCTGCTCGAGTGGGCGGGCGTCCTGCCCGCCTCCTACGCCTTTGGCGACGGCCGGATGTCGATCGTGCCCCAGATGCACGAGCTCCCCGCGCTCCCGACCGAGGTACTCCTGCTGGTAGCGAGCATCGCCACGATCGCGACCGCGTGCGTGTTCGTCGGAAGGATCCGCCGCGCTCTGTCCGAGGCGCAGTTGCGCCTCCAGCTCAACGCCTGGCACCTCGCGCGTCTGCTTCCAGACGACGAGGCAACCCGGTGACGGCGACGCCGAAGGTCCCGAGCCGACACCACGGCCTCTCCGGCGCGCAGCCGCTAACCCGGTGAGCCACGCCCCGAGGGCGCTGCGGACGACTTGCGCGGCGTAGCCGAGCAGCGCCGAGTGTGGAGAATATCGACGCTCGTTGCCCGCGCGGCGATCGGATCCACACGTTGTCGCGGACTTGTCCCGTTGAGAATCTCAACAGCGGCGTGTGGAGGTTTTCCTCAGCGCGGCCACGCGTGGTGCGGGCGGTCGTTGCCGCCGCGCTCTTCTCGCGGGGCAGACCCTCACGGACGCGAGCGCGGGGCTGGCACGGACGGTGCTTTACGGGAGGTCGAAAACCCCGTGCATCTGAGCGGTCCAAGAGGAGGCTCGCCATGTCACAAGAGAAAAGAGAACACAACCGCAAGGACTGGGTCATTGGCGGCCTGGCCACGCTCGTCGCGCTCTCGGTGGTCCCGTCGTTCTTCGTCTTCGGCTGGGTGTACTACCTCGCGTTCTTCCTGGTGGCGCCCGCGCTGCTGATCGGCGGTGTGATCTACGCGCTCGCCGGCGAGCCCGAGGTGGTGGTGGCCGAGATCCACGGCATCGCCCTGCCCTCGGACGTCCGGCTGCATCGCGGGCACGGCTGGGCGCGACGCGCCGCCCCGGGCTGCGTGATGACCGGAGCGGACGACTTCGTGCAGCACCTGATCGGCCCCGTCGAGTCGGTCGAGACGGCAGCGGTAGGTGCGTCGCTCGAGGTCGGCGACCCCTTGGCGGTGCTCCGCCACGGGGAGCGCGAGATCGTGATCCGCGCGCCCATCGCCGGCAAGGTCGCGGCCGTGAACCCCCTGCTCGGCACCGAGCCCGGGGCGATCAATCGCTCACCGTACGGCAGCGGCTGGCTCGTGGAGATGACGCCCGATGCGCCCAACTTCGCCCGGTACATGAAGGAGCTCCTCGGTGGCGGCCGCGCCACGCGCTGGATGCGGAGCGAGATCGATCGCCTGGTGGCGCTGATGGCGCCGTCTCCCGACGCGGTGCGGCTGGCCGACGGAGGTGAGCTCGTCAACGACGTGGGCTCGCACGTGGACGCCGTCACCTGGAAGCGCCTGACCACCGAGCTGTTCCCCTGAGGTGGTCGAGCTCGAGCCGGGGGGCCGGGGGGCCGGGGGGCCGAGGCGGGGCGTGGGCGCCGTGAAAAACGCGGCACGCCTCCCGTGTGTGAAGCCGCGTCGCAGCGACCCCAGACGGAGCGATGGGTGCCATGCAACACCACAACGACCACGACAACGACCGGATGACCTGGCAGTGGGCTTGGTTCCTGGCCATCCCCATCACCTTCGCCATCATGATCCCGTCGCTCTCCGTCGTCGGCCTCGCGCTGAAGGCGGCCTTCGTGATGTTCATGGCGACCGTGGTGGGCCTCACGGCGATCCAGCTGGCCGCCCACGTGCTCGAGCTGCGCTTCGTTCGGGCGATGGGGATCGACGTCCCGAAGCGCCTGTGGCTGCACGCGCGCCACGCCTGGGCGGCTCGCGCCGGTGGCGGTCGCCTGCGCGCGGGGATCGACGCCTTCGCACAGCGCGTCATCGGCGAGATCGATGCGGTCGAGACCCGGCTCGTCGGCGAGCGCGTAGAGGCGGGTGACGTGGTCGCGATCCTCCGGCACGGCGCGCGCTCGATCACCGCGCGCGCCCCCGTCGCGGGGACGATCGCGCGGGTGAACAAGGCGCTCGCGCGCGACGCCAGCCGGGTGAACCGCGCGCCGTACGGCCGCGGGTGGCTGGTCGAGCTCGTGCCGAGCGCGCCCCGTGACTCCGTCCTCGCGTCGCTCATGCGCGGCGAGCCGGTCAAGGCGTGGATGGAGCGCGAGGTGAGCCGGCTGGTCGCCGTGACCACGCCGGCCGGAGTGGGGGTCGCGATGGCGGACGGCGGCGAGGTGTCGCTCGACCTGTCCACGCTCGACGATGCGACCTGGGAGAAGGTGCAGACCGAGTTCTTCTCCTGATCGACAGGCAACACACGCGCGAGAGGCAATGGGTCCCATGGGCACCGAGCGCAATCACGCAACTACGAGCTCACGCTGTTCGTTGGCGTCGCTTTCGCCGCGGCGCTCCACCGCAGCGCTCCCCGCGGCCCTCCTCGGCGCCGCGCTCGCGCTCGCGGCCGGGCGCGCGGCAGCCCAGCCGGACGCAAGCGCGTCTCTGGAGCAGTGCCTGAGCTGTCACGGCGAGCAGGACGCCGTCCGCGAGGAGCCCGGCGAGCGCAAGGCCAGCGTCTACGTCGATCCGCACGGACTCACCGAGAGCGAGCACCGTGACATGGCGTGCGGCGACTGCCACGCGCGCTCCTTCGCGGTCGATCCCCACCCGGCCGCGCGCCGCGCCGACTGCCTCGATTGCCACGTGGTGAACGAGACCCGCGCGGGCGGAGTCGCGTTCCAGGACATCGCCGAGGACTTCGCAGACAGCGTGCACGCCGACAAGAGCCCCGAGTTCCGCTGCGTCCACTGCCACGACGCGCACACGCTGCAGCTCCCCACGACGCGCGCGCGCATCTTCGAGCACAACAAGGTGTGCCTCCACTGCCACGCCGACGAGGCGCAGTTCCAGAAGCTCGTCGACAAGGCGCCGCCGGATCTCGACGAGGCGCACGACTGGCTCCCCAACCGGGATCTCCACTGGCAGACGGTCCGCTGCCTCGACTGTCACACGGGGTACGACGCGCCGCTCGCCTCGCACCTCATCTTGCCCAAGGACAAGGCCATCAAGAACTGCGAGGCCTGTCACGCCGAGACCCCCACGCAGCTGCTGCGCCGGTACCGCGACCCCGGCGACGGCGAGGTCGGCAAGCTCGGCTTCCTCAACGCCCGGCTCATCGACGATGCGTACGTGATCGGCGCCACGCGCAACGAGCTGCTCGACGCCCTCATGATCATCATCATCGGTGGCGCGGGGGGCGGCGTCGCCGGACACGGCATGCTCCGCTTCCTGTTCTACAAGGCGTTTCGCCGGCGCGTCGTGCACGCAGGAGGACACCCGTCATGAAGAAGCGCGTCATGTTCCCCCGCTGGCTGCGGCTCTGGCACTGGCTCAACGCCGTGCTGTTCTCCGTGCTCATCGTGACGGGGTTCAGCCTGCACTTCGCCGGGTCCGGCTCCGTCGGCGTAGGCTTCCGCGTCTCCTTCCTGGTCCACAACGTCCTCGGGATCGGGCTCGTGGCGGCCTTCGTCGGCTACCTCGCCGCCATGCTGATCACCGGACACTGGCGCCAGTACCTCCCGCGGCGGACCATCCTCGGCGACGCGCTGAAGCAGGTGCGCTTCTACATCTTCGGAATCCTGCGCGGCGAGCACCACCCCTTCGTGGCGGTCCCGGAGCGGCGCTTCAACCCGGTCCAGCAGCTCGCGTACGTCTTCGCCGTGTTCGTGCTCATCCCGGCGCAGATCGTGACCGGGCTGTTGCTCCTCTTCCCGGACCTCGCGCCCGCGCAGGTGCTGGGCCTCGGCGGCGTCTGGCCGATGGCCCTCGCGCACTCCCTCGTCGCCTACGCGTCCTGCGCGTTCCTGTTCGTCCACCTGTACCTCGCCCTCACCGTCGGCGAGCCTCACACGGGCGTTGCGTCGATGCTGCTCGGGGATCGCATCCCGCCGCCGCCGCCGCCGGCCACCACCCCGAAGGCTGCGCGCGCCGAGCGCGCGTAGGCGCCGTCGCCACGGCAGGCTTCTTGCTGAGCAGAAGGGGAGAATCCCTATGTGGTCCCCACGAGCCCAATACGCGACGCTCCTCCTGGTCCTCACCTTCGCCGCCCTCGTGCCGCTCTTCTCGGCGTGCGGCGCGGAGACGCGCCCCCCGGACCCGGTCTCCCGTGAAGGCGTGTGGTCGCCGCCGGGCGCCGTCGCCTGGTTCCTCATCGGCGACGAGCCGCCGCAGCCGCCGCGCGACCACGACGGCGAGACGTGGGCCGCGTTCCGCGCGAGCCCCGGGCACGAGGCGCACCTCGGTCGCGTGGTCTGCAAGGAGTGCCACGCCGCCGCGGGCTTCGAGGACGCCGGCGAGCTCACCTGCGCGAGCGCCGACTGTCACGCCGACAAGTCCGACCGCGGGCACGGTGCCACCGACGGCGCGGGCTGCACGACGTGCCACGGCTTCCGGCCGGAGAGCACCACACCCGCGTGCCTCGACTGCCACAAGGACCCGCAGCCCCGCGCCGTCGTCGTCGCCGAGCTCGCGCCGATGCGGTCGGCCATCCTGGACGGCCACGCCACGGTCGACTGCGCCAGCTGCCACAGCGCCCACGGAGACACCGAGGCCCCGGCCTGCACCTCGTGCCACACGGACAACGCCAAGGCACACGCGGCGCACGAGGGCAGCCAGGGTTGCTCGGACTGCCACGCCGACCACGCCCCCGCGTCCGCGGCGCGCCAGTCGTGCAAGAGCTGTCATGAACAGGTCCGGGCGCACGGCCACGCGGCCGCCGCGCAGCGGGGCGAGTGCGTCAGTTGCCACCAGCCGCACGCCAACAGTCCGCGGGCGGCGGGGAGCTGCTCCACCTGCCACAGCCAGAAGGTCACAGCGCGCACCAGCAAGGTCACCGAGCACGCGAACTGCACGAGCTGTCACTCGGCGCAGGCGCCGACCGCGACCGCCGACGCCTCCTGCGCGCGCTGTCACACGACGGTGCGTGTAGAGCACACGGCCCGGACGGGCGCGTCGCACGGCGCGAGCGGCCCGAGCGCGCCGCGCTCTTGCACCGGGTGCCACGAGCCGCACGCGCCGGACCAGAAGTCCGCGGCGTGCACGTCGTGCCACGCGACGACCGGCGGCGCGCACGCGGCCACGCTGTCGTGCACGAGCTGCCACTCGCCCCACCAGGTCGCTTTGCCGAACCGCGGGAGCGCCGGCGCGTTCTGCGGGCGGTGTCACACGAGCGAGGTGAAACTCGTCTCGACCCAGAGCGGACACGCCAACTGCGCGAGCTGCCACGCCTCCGTGCACGCGCCGCAGACGCCGCCGCGGTGCGCGAGCTGCCACGCCGACGAGGCGGCGAGCGCGCCGTCCGGCCACGCCGAGTGCTCGAAGTGCCACGAGCCGCACTCCGGGGCGGTGCGCTCCAAGGACAATTGCGCGAGCTGTCACCTCGGCCAGGCACGGACGCCCCACGCCGAGCGCGCGGGCGGCTGCGCGACCTGTCACAAGGCGCACTCGGTGGGCGCGCCCGCGACGCGTACCTGCCAGAGCTGCCACGCGACGCCGCAGCCGAAGCTGCACGGCATCGCCGAGCACGCGACCTGCGCCAACTGCCACTCCGCCCACGGGTCCCTGCCCCAGCGCCAGACGTGCACGTCCAACTGCCACGTCGACCGGCGTGACCACGAGGCGGCGGGCCCGCGCTGCTACGCCTGTCACCTCTTCCGCTAGCTACGACCTATCGTAGGGACGCTCGGGAACGGCCATGGGCGATGGAGGCGCATCGTCCGTCATAGCTCGGATGGAGCCATACAGGAGGGAGCCATGCACACACCCAAGTCAGCATCCGTCCGGAAGGGGTACCTCTGGCTGCTCGCGGTCCCGCTCGGGCTCCTCGCCCTCTTGCCGTTCCTCTCGGTCGCCGGCCTCGGGCCGCGCGCGGGGCTCGCCGTCTTCATGCCGGCGCTCGTCGTGCTCGCCGGCGTGTTCAGCGGCGCACAGGCGCTCGCGCAGCGCGTCGAGCTGTCGCTCGTGCAGGTGAAGGGGGTGCAGTTCCCGCTCCGGCTGCGCATGGGGCACAGGCACACGTGGGCCCGCCGCGCTGCGGCCGGGCGCGTGCGGACGGGCGTCGACGATCTCACGCAGCTCGCGCTCGGGCCGGTCGACGCGGTGGAGCCCGCCAAGGTCGGGGACCGCGTCGAGGTGGGTGAGGTCGTCGCCGTGCTGTGGCACGGCGGCCGCTCGATCGCGGCCCGGGCCCCGGTGGCGGGGACGGTCGCGCGCGTGAACCGCCAGCTCGCCGGCGACCCGGGGATGGTGAACCGCGCACCCTACGGACACGGCTGGCTCGTCGAGCTCCACCCGAGTGCGCCGACGCTGGCGGTCGCGTTCCAGGACCTCATGCGCGGCGAGCAGGCCCGCGCCTGGTTGAGCCGGGAGATCGATCGGCTGGTGGCGGCCGCGTCGCCGCGCACCCTGCCGCTCACGATGGCGGACGGCGGCGAGCTCGTCGGCGACCTGTCCGACCTCGACGACGCGACGTGGAACGCCGTACGCGACGAGCTGTTCGCCTGACGCGCTCACCCCCGCCGCCGCGCGACCGCGCGCGCACACTCCGGGCAGAGCTCATGCCCCTTGTTGTCCACGTCCTCCACCGACGACGACGAGTGCATCACGCACGCGCCGCTCGGACAGTGGACGAGCCCGTGGCAGTGTCCGATCTCGTGGATCGCCTCCTTCACCGCGCGCGCGCGCAGCCGCTCCATGTTCGGCGGCAGCCCGTAGCGCTCCTCGTGCAGGCGGTGGGTGGACACGACCGCCGCGCGGCCGCCCAGGCAGGCCTCGCCGATCACGTACGTGAAGACCGGCAGGTACAGGTCCTCGCTCGTCACGGCCAGCACGAGGCCGGGGTCGGGCAGCCCGAGGAGCTGGGACAGGATCCATCCGGCGTCGACCTGGCGTCGCCTCGGGTGTCTGCCACCTTCGAGCGCGAGCTCGCTCGGGAGCAGCCCCACCTCGACGTGGAACACGGGCGCGAGCCCGTCGGCGAGCCACCGGAGCAGCTCGGGGGGCTCTCGCAGGGCCAGCGGCAGCAGCCAGAGGTCGGTCATGGCGAGCGGCTACTCGCTCCGCAGGCCGTACTTCTTGATCTTGTTGTAGAGCGTGACCCGATCGATCTCGAGCACGCGCGCGGCCTGGGAGATGTTCCACTCGCACTGGCACAGCACCGTCAAGATGTGCGCCCGCTCGGACTCGGCGAGCGAGCCGGCGAGCGGCGCCTCGGCGCGCGCCGACGTGGGGAGCGTGGCGCCGAGGCCGACGAGGTCCTTGACCTGCACGAGCGGCGGCGTAGCGAGGAGGACGGCGCGCTCCATCATGTTGCGCAGCTCGCGCACGTTGCCCGGCCACGCGTAGCGGTTGAGCGCCGCGAGCGCGTCGGGCGTGAGGTCGGTGAGCGCGCGCTCGGTCTTCTCGGCGAACACCTTGAGGAAGTGGCGCGCGAGCAGCGTCACGTCGCCGGCGCGCTCGCGCAGAGGCGGAACGTCGATGCGGAACACGTTGATGCGGAAGTACAGATCCTCGCGCATCTCCTTCTTGGCGACGAGCTCCTCGAGGTCCTGGTTGGTCGCGCAGATGACGCGGAAATCGCTGTGCACGGAGGTCTGCCCGCCGATGCGCGTGAACTCCTTGGTCTCGAGCACGCGCAGCAGCTCGACCTGCGTGCGCAGGCCGATGGTGCCGATCTCGTCGAGGAACAGCGTGCCGTGGTCGGCCTGCTCGAGCTTGCCGCGCCGCCGACTCTGCGCGCCGGTGAACGCGCCGCGCTCGTGACCGAACAGCTCGCTCTCGAGCAGGCTCTCGGGGATCGCGCCGCAGTTGAACGCGACCAGCGGGAAGACGTGGCGCGCGCTGCGCTCGTGGATCGCGCGCGCCACGAGCTCCTTGCCGGTGCCGCTGTCGCCGCGGATGAGGACCGTGACGTCGCTCTCGGCGAGCGAGTCGATCATCCGCGCCACCTCCTGCATCTGCGGGCTCGCGGCGACGATCTCCTCGGCCGGCGGCTTGCCCCCGGAGACCGGCCCTGGCGCCTTGCCGCGCTGCCGCTGGGACGCGCGCTCCTCGAGCGCCCTCGTGATGAGCCGCCCGAGCTCGTCGGGATCGATCGGCTTGGTGCGGTAGTCGCACGCGCCGATCTTGAGCGCCTCGACGGCTGTCTCGATGGTGCCGTGGGCCGTCAGCATGATCACGACCGAGTCCGGCGACAGCTCATGGAGGCGGCGGAGCACCTCCATGCCGTCCATCCCCGGCATCTTGATGTCGAGCAGCACCACGTCGAAAGGTTCGCCCTCCATCTGGCGCAGCGCGTCCGGGCCGCTCTCGGCCGCGGCGACGTCGTAGCCGTCCTTGCGGAACCAGTGGCGGAGCGAGTCGCGGATCGACAGCTCGTCGTCCACGATCAGCATGCGGGTCCGTTCGCTACTCACGCGGGTCTCCGGCGGCCGGGCGCGGCGAGCCTGCCCATCGGGCACGGCACGGCGAGCTCGCGACCATCTTCGCACGCCGGCTCCCCGTTGCGAGCCTGCCCGGCCACGATCGAGCCGCGCCATCCGCACGGGTGCGAATTCCAGCCACGGTGGAACGTGGCGAGCGCGCGAGCTCGGCTCGCCCGTGACGCGTTGTGCCAGCGCGAGGCCGCAGCATGGCCTAGACTGGCCGCACCGGCTCGGCCATCGCAGGCCCCGACATGTCGCGATTGAAGAGCTCGATCGGTGTGAACCTGTTCCTCGGAATCTTCGGTTCCGTGGTGATGGTGTTCCTGTCGTTCTCCTACTTCAACGCGCGGCGCACGACGGACACCTGGGAGAAGTCGTTCGAGCAGCACGCCGGTCAGACCACCGCCATCATCGAGCGGGTGCTGCGGCAGGGCATGCTGCTCAAGAACAAGGAGGCCGTGCACGCCGCGCTCGCGGACCTGGCCGACGCCCCGGGGATCCGCAGCATCCGCATCTACGACAAGCAGGGCGAGATCCACTTCGCCACCGTGCCGCGCGACGTGCGCAACAAGATCACGAGGAGCGCCGAGGTCTGCGTGACTTGCCACGGCATGCCCTTCGGCGTGGCCGAGGCGACGAGCTCGACCCGCACCTTCCGAGACGCGAGCGGGATGCCGGTGATGGCCCAGTCCCGCATGATCAGGAACTCCGAGCAGTGCGCGGGCGGGAGGTGTCACGTCTCCACGGCCAGCCAGGAGTACCTGGGCCTGATGGACTTCCAGATGTCGATGGAGCCGGCCGAAGAGGGCCGGGTCAGCGCCGAGCGCGCCACGCTCTGGACCGCGGTCCTGATGGCGGTCGTGGGCGGGGTCGCGACCGCCCTCTTCATCTGGCGTTTCGTCCGCCGGCCGGTGCTGTCGCTGGTCGAGGGCACGCGTCGCGTGGCCGCCGGCGATCTCAGCGCGCGCGTGAAGGTGACGCGCGGCAAGGAGCTGATCGAGCTCGCGGATGCCTTCAATCAGATGGGCAGCGAGCTGGCGATCGCGCGGGAGCGAAGCGAGAAGTGGGAAGACGATCTGGCGCAGGCGGTGGAAAAGAAGACCAACGAGCTCGCCGTGGCCCAGCGGCACATCACGCACATGGAGAAGATGGCCTCCCTCGGCAAGCTCGCCGCCACCGTCGCCCACGAGCTCAACAACCCGCTCGGCGGCATCCTGGTCTACGCCAAGCTGATCCAGCGCGATCTCGCCGCGCCGACCCTGACCGAGGAGGAACGGAAGGACCTGCAAGGCTACGTGGAGATGGTGCGCTCGGAGTCCTCGCGGTGCGGCGAGATCGTGAAGAACCTGCTCTCTTTCGCCCGCGTTTCGAAGGACGTGACGGCGGAAAACCGCGTCAACGCCATCGTGGAAAAGAGCCTGATGACGGTGCAGCACCTCTTCAAGACGAACAACGTGGAGCACGTGGTCACGCTGACCGACGGCGACGACCGCCTCGTCTGCGATGCGGCCCAGATCCAGCAGGCGCTGGTCGCGCTCCTGGTGAACGCGGCCGAGGCGATGCCCGACGGCGGCGTGTTGCGCATCCTGACCGAGGCCGAGCCGAGCTCCGTCGTCGTGACCATCAGCGACACCGGCGTCGGCATCCCACCGGACGTGCTGCCGGACATCTTCGAACCGTTCGTGTCGACCAAGGGCGACAAGGGTGTCGGGCTCGGCCTCGCGGTGGTGTACGGCATCGTCCGCCGGCACGACGGTCGCATCGACGTGGAGTCCAGGCCGGGCGCCGGGACCACGTTCCGGATGGTGTTCCCGCGTGCGCCGGCGGCCCCGCCCCCGAGCAGCCGGGCGGCCGCGGACTCGAAGGTGGTGGACGGTGGTGAGTGAACAGTACGGAATCCTGGTCGTCGACGACGAGCTCTCGGTCAGGGACTCGCTCTACCATTGGTTCAAGAAGGACGGCTTCCGCGTCGCGCAGGCCGAGAGCGCCGCGGCGGCGCTGCACAAGTTCCAGGAGCAGCCTTGGGACCTGGTCCTCCTGGACATCAAGATGCCAGGCATGGACGGGCTCGAGCTGCAGCGGCGCCTGCGACAGGTCGCGCCCGAGGCGGTCGTGATCATGATCACCGCCTACGGCAGCATCGAGACCGCGATCGAGGCCCTCAAGGCCGGCGCGTTCGACTACCTGACCAAGCCGGTGGACCCGGACGATCTCGGTCGCGTGGTGCAGAAGGCGCTCGCGCACCGGCGCCTGACCGACGAGAACACCCGGCTCCGCTCCAAGGTCGCGGCGCTCTCCGGGTGGGACGAGATCGTGGGCCAGAGCCCGCCGATGCTGCGCGTGATCGAATCGATCGATGCGGTGGCCGCCGCCGACACGACCGTCCTCATCCGCGGCGAGAGCGGGACGGGCAAGGAGCTGGTGGCGCGCGCCGTTCACGGCAAGAGCGGGCGACGCCACTTCCCGCTGGTGTCGGTCCATTGCGCGGCGCTACCCGAAACCCTGCTGGAGAGCGAGCTGTTCGGCGTCGAGCGTGGCGCCTTCACGAGTGCGCAGCTCCGGCGCCGCGGCAAGCTGGAGCAGGCCGACGGGGGCACCCTGTTCCTGGACGACGTCGGGAGCATCGGCCTGAAGGCGCAGGCGGAGCTGTTGCAGGTGCTCGAGCAGAAGGAGCTCACCCGCACCGGCGGCGCGCGCCCGGTACGAATCGACTTCCGGCTGTTGTGCGCCACCAACCAGGACCTCGAGGCTCTCGTGGCCAAGAAGGAGCTGCGCGAAGACCTCTACTTCCGCATCAACGGCTTCTGCATCGATCTGCCCCCCCTGCGCGAGCGCACCGGGGACGTTCCGCTCCTGGCTCGTCACTTCCTCGAGCGCTTCGCCGAGAAGCTCGACAAGGACCTCGGCGAGATCACCCCGCAGGCCATTGCCTTCTTGGAGCGGTACGCATGGCCTGGCAACGTGCGCGAGCTCTTGCACACCATCGAGCGCGCTGCGGTGCTCGCCGAGCCCCCCAGCGTCGACGTGAAGGACCTGGTTGCCCTTCACGACCTGCCCGTCGTGGCGGCGTCGGACGAGCCCGTGTCCCTGGCCGATGCCGAGAAGCTCCACATCGCGCGCACCCTCGAGCGCAACGATGGGGACATCGCGCGGGCGGCGCGCGCGCTCGAGGTGGATCGCGTCACCCTGCTCGACAAGATCAAGAAGTACAAGCTGCGCAGCTAAGCTGAGCTGAGACGGAGCCCGCGGCCGTCGCCGTGGCGCCGCTCCCTGCGCCTTCGGCTTGATCCCCTCCGGCCCTTGCACGATAGCTGAGCGGCCGTGGCCGCGGCAGGAGGTTTTCGGCGTGATCTCTGGACTGTCCCTCTCGGTCGACGCGAAGCTCTTCGCGACGGCAGCGGCGCGCGTCCCCATCTGGGCAGCCGACCCGAGGATCTCGGTCCCTCTCACCCATTTCCGCGGGCTCCACGAGCACGTGCAGGCCGTCGCGTGGTGCCCGGTCGACCGCGACGGACCCGAGGGCGTCTACCACGTGCTCGCGGTGTCGGACGCCCGGCAACGAATCGCGTGCGTGCACCTCGGCGCACCGGGGCGAACGCGGGTCGTGCAAACGCCCTTCGCCGACGGAGCCACGGGCCTCGCTTGGTCGCAGGACGGCGCCGCGCTCTGGGCCTGCGGGCAGGACGGATCGCTCTTTCGCCTCGGCGAGACCGGACCCCTCGAGCACGTCGTCCGGGAGGTGCTGAGCGCGCCCATGGCGCTCGTCGTCGATGCCGAGGACCGACTCTATGTCGGCGGCTACGGCGGCGTCGTGTGCCGCGACCCGTCGGGCCGCGCCGTCCTCGCGAGCGCGTCGAGGCCGGGGAGCGGCACCCTGTTCGCGCTCGCACTCTCACCACGGGGTCGGGTCGCCGCGGCCTGGGGCGACCAGGGGCTCGTGCTCTTCGAGCCCGAGCTCGCCCGCGTCGTCGAGGTGCTCCCCTTGCCCGAGGTGCTCGCAGCCGCCTGGTCCGGCGCCGGGCGCCTGGCCGTCGGGACGAGCGCCACCGTCCGGATCTACGAGCCCGATCGCAGCCACCCCTTCGCGGTCCTCGAAGGACCGACGGGCGCCGTGCGCGCCCTGTCCTTCCTCGGCGAGACGATGGTCGTCGCGGGCAGCGAGCGCGACGAGCTCTTCATCTGGGACCTCACGAGCGGCGCGCGCACCGCACTCCATCGGCCCTATCGTGGGCCCGACCGCGAATCATGGGGCGCGCGCGCCTACGAGCTGCCGGCCGCCGCGGCGGTCACGATCGAGCTTCCGGCGGCCGAGCCCCCGCTCCCCGACGCCGACGAGAACTGAAGGGCCGCAGCTGGCGCCACGGCATGGACGTCATCGCGGCCGCGAACGCAGGTCTGCCCGCGCGGCGGTGGTCGGCCGCGGTGAGGGTGCGAGCTACTGCCGCGCCGCGAGCCCCGCGCGCAGGGCCTCGCCGAGCGCCCCGAGCGCCGCGTGGCGCTCCGCGCCGTCGAGGCCGCGCACGGACGGGAGCGTCACGACCCGCCGTGCCCAGCGCCCGGCCTCGCGCGCCACCTCCGCCTGCTGCGTCGCGTAGGCGCGCGCGTAGCGCACGAGCGCCCGCGCGTCCGGCAGATCGGGCACGTCGAGCCCGGCGAGGTGCGCACCGAGCCCGGGCGGCAGCGCGCGGTTCAGGACCGCGGCGCTCGGCTCGAGGCCCACCTCTTCGAGGGCCGCGGCGAAGCGCTCGGCGATGTCCGCGGCGTCGGTGCGCACGGCGGCGACGAGCAGGATCTCGGTCGACGGGTCCGCGAGCCAGCGCCGCGCGCGCTCCACGCGCTCGAGGAGCTTGGCGAGCAGCGCCTCCGCGAGCGCGATGAGCTCGGCGAGGTCGAGCAGGAGCGCCGAGCCGCCGATGCGCATCACGCCCGCGAGCACGCGCCGGGCGATGCCGTGCGGCGCCCGCCGCACCCCCTGCCGACCGAGCCGCCGCAAGAGCGCGACGAGGCGCCCCTCGAGCAGGGCCGCGATGCGCTCGGGCCGCCGCAGGAACTCGACGGCGCCGAGCCCCGGCGCCGTGTCGACGACGAGGTGCGCGAGCTCGGGATCGCGCTCGACCCACTCGGCGACGCGCGCCGCGGCGAGCAGATCGGTCGCGCTCGCGAGCCGGTCCGCGAGCGCCACGAAGAAGGGATTGGCGAAGAGCCGCTGGCGCGCCGTGGCGTCCGGCGAGGCCTCGATGGCCCAGCGACGCAGCGTCTCTTCGGGCGAGAGCAGCGCCGCGCGCAGGCTGCCGCTGCCGGGCACGACGGCCTCGCCCGCCCCGAGGTCGAGCCCGAGGGCCGTGCCGAGGCGCAGCGCGGGGTCGATGCCGAGCAGGCCCACGCGCGCGCCGCCCCGCGCGAGCGCGAGCGCGTAGCCGGCCGCGAGGGTCGTCTTGCCGACGCCCCCGGCCCCGAGCAGCACGTGCAGGCGCGCGCTCATGCGACCTCGACGCGCGCTGCGAGCGCGTCCGCGCACACCTCGACGATGCGGCGCGGCTCCGTGTCCCCGGTCGCCACGAGGACGTCCTCGAGCGACACGACGCCGTCGCTCGTCTGGCCGGCGAGCGCCGCGACGAGCGCGCGCTCGGTGCGCGCCCGGGCGCGGAGCTCGGTGTCGAGCCCGACGAGGGCCGCGCGCTCGTCCGGCGGCAGGGCCGCGCCGAGCGCGCCGAGCCAGCCGGAGGGCGCGGGCGCCGCGAAGAAGCGCGTCACGCTGCGGTTCACGACCGCGAGCACGGGCGGCCGGCCGAGCGAGCGGGCGACGCGCGGGACGAGCTCGAGCGTCTCGGCGACGGCGAGCTCCTCGGGCAGCGCGACCGCGACGACGCTCGTCCAGGCGGGGTCGCGCATCATCTGCGTGATGCGCTCGACCTCGAGCCCGAGCAGGCCGGACGCGCGCAGCTCACCGAGCGTGGTCGGCATGTCGAGCACCGAGGCGCCGTGCCCGGTCGCGGGGGCGTCGACGACGATGTGGTCGAAGGCGAGCCCGGCCTCCTGCTCGGCCAGCGACGAGAGCCAGAAGAGCGAGCCGAGGAAGAGCATCTCCGCGATGCCGGGCGCGGCGTCGACGAAGCGACCGAGCGCGCCGCGCACGATGCGCCGGTGGAACAGGCCGAGCCCGAGGTGGTCGACGAAGTACGCCCGCAGGGCCTCGTCGAGCTCGTAGCGCGCGACCGACAGCCGCTCGGCGACGAGCACGGGCGCGGTGCCGGCCGGGGGCAGGCCGAACCACGGCGCGATCGCCTCGGCGAGGGTCCACTCGAAGACGAGCGTGCGCTGGCCACGCCGCGCGAGGGACAGGCCGAGCGCGGCCGCGACGGTGCTGCGCCCGACGCCGCCCTTGCCGAGCACGAAGACGATCTTCGAGGGGGCGTGCGTCACGGGGCGGGAGCCTACCGCAGGGGCCCGGGCGCGGGGTGGCTCGCGACGGGGCGGCGCGACCTCGCGACCGTGCGGGCGCCGCGCTATGGACCGAGGCTCATGCGCGCTCCCACCCGCACTCCCAGCCGCTCGCGCCTCGCCCTCGTGCTCTCCGCCTGCGGGGCGCTCGCCGCGCTCGGGCGCGCCGCCGAGGCGCGGGCCGACGGGCCCACCGCGACGCGCTGGACGGCCGCGACGCCGGACGCGATGGCCGAGGCCGCGCTCGCCCGTGCCGCGCGCGGCGGGGACGATGCGCTCGCGGGGCTCGTCGTGGCGGCGGCGCTCGACGAGCGCACGACCTTCGGCGCCGTGCGAGCGGGGCTCGCGACGCTCGCCGCGGGCGGTGGCCCCCTCGCGAGCGAGGCGCGCCTGCTCGGCCGTGCCCTCGCGCCGGCGCCCGCGCCCGAGCCCTGGGTGGATCTCGCCACGCGCGGCTACGACGTCGCGCCGGATCCGGACGGCCTCGTCCGCAGCTTCGCCGTGCTCGGCCCCTTCCGCGACCCGGGCGGCGGCCTCGCGCGCCGCGAGGGACCCGAGGCGCCGGCCGAGCGCTGGTCGAACGGCGCGGCAAACTACAGCTGGGGCGCGTACGCCGTGGCCTGGCGGCGCACGCTGCCCGAGTCGGCGACGGCGCGCGGACTGCCGCTCGATCTCTACGTGTCGCCGCGCGCCGAGACCTGCTCCTACCTCGCGAGCAAGGTGACCCTCCCGGCTGGCACCACCTCCGTCGTGGCGCACGTCGCCTCGACCGGCACGGTCCGCGTCATCTGGGACGGCGCCGACGTCGGGCTCGGCGAGGAGGTGCACCCGAGGCTCGTGCTCGACCGGCTCGCCGTGCGGCTCCACGCCGCGCCCGGCCCGCACCTCTTCGCGCTCAAGGTGTGCAGCTACTCGATGCCGGACGAGGGCCGCGTGCGGGTGCGCTTCGCCGACGAGCGCGGGGCGCCGCTGCCGCTCGCGTGCTCCTCGGACCTCGCCGGGCTCGAGCCCGTGCCCGCACGCACGCGCGCCGAGGCGCGGGAGACGCCGCTCGCGCGCGCGCTCGCCGCCGGCGAGGTGGAGGGGACCGGTGCGGCGCTCGTCGCCGCCGTGCTTCGCACGCTCGGGGGCGCCGACGATCTGCGCTAGCAGCGCGCCGCGGGCCTCGTCGACCGCGTGGTGCGCGACACCGCGAGCTCGGCCGACACCCTGGCGATGGCGGGCTGGATCGCCCCCGAGGGCGCCGCGCGCAGCGGCTGGCTCGAGCTCGCGCGCGGCCGCGCGCGCGCCGCGGGCGACGCCGAGACCGAGGCCTTCACGACGCGGCGCCTGGTCGCGGCCTACCTCGCGACCGGACAGGCCGACTGGGCGCAGGCCGAGATGGCAGAGGGGCCCCTCGCGGAGGCCGGCGACGCCGAGGCGTCGCTCCTGCGCGCCCTCGGCTCGGCCGCGCTCGGCGCGAGCGGGCTCGGCGACGCGGCGCTCGCCGATCTCGTCGACCTCGAGACGCGCCTCGGCGAAGCGACCCCGGTCGGCGTGCTCGCGGAGCTCGCGAACCGGGCCCACGGGCGGCCCGCGCTGCGGCACCGCCTGCGCCGGCGGCTCGCCGACGTCGCGGTGGACGCGCGGGGCCCGCACTACGTCGCCTCCTTCGCGCTCGAGGGCGCCGCGGCGCTCGAGCGCGCGGCGCGGGCGAGCCTGGCGAGTCAGACCTCCGCGCGGGACCTGGCCGAGCTCGGTGCGCTCCTGCTCGAGACGGGCAGGCTCGGCGGCGCGTCGGACCTGTACGCCGCCGCCACGCACTTCGCGCCGAACCAGTCGGCCGGCTTCCGGGGCCTCGCGACCGCCGAGCTCGCGCGGGCGGCCACCGGGGCGGCGACGGAGCCCGAGCCGGAGCCGGTGCAGGCGTCCGCGCGCGCCTGGCTCGAGCGCGCGAGCGAGCTCGAGCCGGGCGACCCCACGCTGAAGGCCGAGCTCGCGTTTCGCGCGGCGGGCGCCGGCGCCGCGCGGGCGCCCGAGCCCGACGAGCAGTACCTGGTCCGGCCGGAGGTGTTCCTCGCGCGCGGGCGCGCCCGGCCGGCCAGGCAGGGCGAGGTGTTCGACCGGCAGCTGCACTGGGTGCGCGTCGTCACCTACCACGCGGACGGCCGCGTCTCGCAGCTCATGCACTACGCGCGCGAGATCGTGATCGAGCCCCGCAACGAGGCCGAGCGCTACGAGCCGCTCGTCGGCGAGAGCGCCCAGACCGAGCTCGTGCGCGCGCGCCTCCACAGGAAGGACGGCACCGTCGTGACACCGGAGGAGCAGGGCGCCGGCGGCTCCGGGCCGCCCTACGTGCGCTGGCCGGAGCTCCACCAGGGCGACGTGGTCGAGGTGGTCGTGCGCAGCTGGACCCCGGGGCCGGTGGGCCGCCACGGCGACCCCCCGTTTTACTTCGTCGACTACGTCGGCTCGACCGACACGCACCCGGTGCTCTACAACGAGGTCGTCGTGGTGGCGCCGCCGGGCGCGCCGCTCGCCATCGACGTGCTCCACGGCCAGCCCGACCGCCGCTTCGAGCACGAGGCGGACGGCCGGCACGTGACCCACTACGTGTGGGACGATCCGCCGACCGTCCCGGACGAGCCCCTGGCGCCGAGCCCGAGCGAGACGCTGCCGGTGGTCGTCGGCTCGACCTTCCCCGGCTGGGCCGCATTCCGGCAGTGGTACGCGGCGGCGGTCGAGGGCTTCACCGAGCCCGACGCCGAGGTGCGGCGCATCGCCGCCGAGCTCACGCACGGCAAGACCACCCGCGAGGAGAAGCTCCGCGCCGTGTTCGACTTCGTGGCGGACGACATCCGCTACGTCAACTACGTGTCGGGCGAGTGGTGGCTGCCCAACCGGCCGCAGGAGCTGCTCCTGCGGCGCCAGGGCGACTGCGACGACAAGGCGCTCCTGCTCATCACGCTGCTCAAGGTCCTCGGCATCGAGGCGACCGAGGTGCTCGTCCAGACGCGCCACACTGGGCAGCCCTCGCTCCTCGCCAGCACGACGGCGGCGATCCCGCTTTTCGACCACGGCATCGCCTACCTGCCGGGCGTCGGCGGCAAGCCGGGGGTGTGGCTCGACGCCACGAGCCCGGAGAGCCGCATCGGACCCTTGCCGAGCATGGACGCGCGCGCCGTCGCGCTCTTCGCGACCGAGGGGCCGGCCGTGATCGTGGCGACGCCGACGAGCTCGCCGGCCGAGCACGGCATCGACGCCACCTGGACCATCGCGCTCGCGGCGAGCGGCCGCGCCGACGTCGCGGCCGAAGAGCGCCACGCGGGGGACGCCGCCTTCGCGCTGCGGACGCACCTGAAGGAAGAGGCGGCGCGCGCCCAGTGGCTCGAGCAGTACCTCGCCTCGGGCTGGCTCCCGGCCGTACGCCTGAGGCCGGACGGCTGCCTCGCCGCCGACGCCCGGCCCGACGACCCATGCCACGAGCGGCCCGCGATCGCGTTCACGCCGTACCTGCCGGGCGGCTTCTCGAGCCTCGGCTACGTCGTCACGTCCGAGGGCTTCGCGCGCCGCGAGGGCGAGGAGCTCGCCGTGCCGATCTCGCCCCTCGGGTCGCTCACGTCGGAGCTCGCGCCGCTGCCGAGCCGCCGCCTGCCCGTCGTGCTGCCGCCCCAGATCGCCCCGTCGCACGACGTGCGCACGCTCACCATCCTCGCGCCGCCGGGCTTCAGCTTCGCGGAGCTGCCGCCCGACGGCGACGAGGACGGCGGCGAGCTCGGGCGCGCCCACCTCGCCTTCGCGCGCGTGGCCGGGAAGAACGCGGTGGTGGTCCGGCGCAGCATCGAGCTCGACCGCTCCACGATTCCGCCCGAGACGTACCCGGCGTGGCGCGCGTTCCTGCAGCGGGTCGACGGCCTCATGCGCCGCGTGGTGCGGCTCGTGCCGGACCGCGCGCCCGCGGGCGCAGGAGTGCAGCGATGAGCCGGCTCACGCGCGAACGGGGCTTCGGGGCACATCGCGGGACACCCTGGCGCGGCGCGCGTCTCGCGCTCGCTGCGAGCTGCGGCGCGCTCCTCGGCGGCTGTCCCGGTCCCGCCGTGCCCCCGGGCGGCGCGGGCGATCACGCGGAGGCGTACCGCGCCGCGCTCGCCGCCGAGGCGGCCGACTCGAGCGCGGCCGCTCCTTACCTCGATCTGCTCGACCGGGCCCTCGCGAGCCCGGCAGCCCCGGGCGCGCTCGCGGCGGGCGCGGCCGCCCTCGACGCGCTCGTCTACGGCGCAGGAGCGGGCGAGCAGGCGATCGGCCGGGCGCCGCTCGTCGCGCGCGCCGAGGGGCTCGCGCTCCACGTGGCCGAGCGCCTGCGCGCGGCCTGGGAGGCAGCCGATCCCGCGGCAGCGGACGGCGCGGGCGGCGGCGTGCTCGGCCTCTTGCGCGGCCTCGTCGCGGGCGCGCTCCACGAGCTCGCCCTCGACGCCGGCGACGAGGCGGAGGCTGCGCGCTGGGGTGAGCGGCGGGGCTGCGCCCGCGCCGCCGCCGTCGTCGGCCCCGTGGACGCCGCGCCGCTCGAGGGCCTCCAACGCGACCCGCTCATCGGCGCCGAGGAGCCGCTCGCGCCGACGTACCCGGGCGTCCCGCCGTTCGCCGCCGAGACGCGGCCCGGGGTGGTGCGCGCGGACGCGTGCCGCCTCGATCTCGCGGCCGCGAGCGCGCTCGGGGGCAGCCGCCTCGCCGCGGTCGACGTCGTCGTGCCGGAGGCGCAGCGCATCACGGTGGCGCTCACGAGCGCCTCGGCCGCGAACGCGGTCGTCGGGGGCGTGTGGGCGATCACGCGGCCCCTCGCCGCCGGCAGCCGGGCCCTGTTGCGAGCGGCCCGCGTGGCGGTGCCGGCCGGCACCGTGCGGATCGTCGTTCAGCTCGGCGCGCGCGGCGAGCCGGAGCCGATCGAGCTCGACGCCTGGGGCGAGGACGGCCTGCCGCTCGCGAGCCGGGCGCCCGAGCCCGGCGAGGCGGCGACCGTGCGGGCCACGGACGCGACGCAGCTCGCCGTCACGCCGAGCGGCTCGAGCACGGAGGACGTCTTGCTCGGGGCCGCCGGCCTGCTCGCCTTCGGCGAGGCGCACGCGGCCCTCGAGCTGCTCGATCCGACGGCCGCCTCGGCGGCCGCGGCGCGCCCGCCGGCGCTCGATCTGCTCTACGCGCGCGACCTCGCCGCCTCGGGGGAGCTGCCCGACTCGGTCGCGCTCGCAGAGAGCTCGGCCGCGCTCGAGCGCGTGCTCGCCGCCTGGCCCGGCGGCTGGGAGGCACGGGTGCGCCACGCCGAGGTGACGACCCGGCGCCGCGGCGAGGCGGAGGGCGCGCCCGCGGCG
The DNA here is from genome assembly GCA_016212965.1 of Myxococcales bacterium. Classification (GTDB taxonomy): domain Bacteria; phylum Myxococcota_A; class Polyangia; order Polyangiales; family Polyangiaceae; genus JACRDA01. The sequence goes on along the minus strand of JACRDA010000188.1, from coordinate 20,882 downwards.
CTCGGCGAGCTCGGCGCGAGCGCGACCGTCGCCCCGGACGCGCCCCCCGCGGACCGCATGGTGCGCGCCTTCGCGGCCGCGACCGCCCGGCACGCGCGCCTGTTCGACGTCGCCGAGGTCGCCTACGCCGCGCTCGCCGCGAGCGCGCCCGGTGCACCGCTCACGACGGCCGTCGACCGGCGGATCCACCCGCGAACGGGCCTGGAGGCGGTCGCGCTCGGGTGCCAAGGCACGACGGGGCGAGCCGAGACCGACTGCCTCGAGGCGCTCCGCGCCGTCGGCGACCCGAAGCGCGCGCTCGCCGAGCTCGAGCGCCTGCGGCGCCTGCGCGGCGCGCCGGATGCGCTCCGCTCGGAGGAGATCGACCTCCGCATCGAGCTCGGGGATCTGCCGGGCGCCCTCGCCGCCTACGACGCCATGGGGCCGGCCGAGCGCCGCGTCGGCGGCGCGCCGTCCTTCGCCGCGGGCCGGGGCAACCTCGAGGCAGCGCGCATGCGCCTGTGGCGCGACCGCACGAGCGCGCGCGACGGCGTCTACCTCCTCGGCCCGCTCGCGCGCCGGCTCGGGCTCGAGCCCGACCCGGCGCCGCCGCTCGAGCGCGAGGGGCGCGCGCTCGTCCTCGCCGATCGCTCGGCGCCGCTCGGCACCGCGACCACCGTCTTGCGGCGCGTGGAGCGCTACACGCTCGAGGCCGACGGGCTCTTGCGCTACCTCGTCTACGACCTCCGCCGGCCGGGCGGCACGGCCGACGTGGCGGCCGCCGCCGCGACCTACGGGCCGGCCATCGCAGGCCGCACGGCCGGCCGCATGCTGCGCCGCCGCCTCCACAAGCAAGACGGGCGCGTGCTCGCGCCGACCGCACGACAGGGCGACGGCCCGGGCGCCGATCTGCCGCAGCTCGAGGCGGGCGACTACGTCGAGCAGATCGCCGAGGGCTATGCGCTCCCGGACGACCGAGGGCACCTCGTGCTCGACAGCCCCGATCTGCTGCCCGATCGCACCGGCGTGCGCGAGGCCACCGTCGAGCTCCGTGTCGCGGCGGGCGTGCCCTCGTCCGTGTGGTCCCACCCGCTGCTCGGCGCGGCCGAGGAGCGACGAGAGGGCGGCTACACGACGCGCCTCTGGCGGCTGCGCGACGCGCCGCCGCGCAGCCTCGAAGAGGGCGTGTCGCCGCTCGAGCAAAGCGTCGGCGTCAGCGTGGGCACGGTCCGCTGGCAAGACGTCGCCCGCGCACTCTCGGAGCTCGTGCGGTCCCTCGAGGAGCGCGACCCCTTCGTCACGCGCTGGGCCGAGCGCGCCGCCGGACCCGATCGCACGCCTTCGCGGGCGCTCGTCGGGCGCGTCGTCGCGGCCGCGGGCAAGGCCATCCAGACCGCGAGCGGGGACGTGCTCTCCGACACGTCGGCCTGGTACGACGCCGGCCCGCCGCGCACGACGGCGCGGAGCGCGCTCGAGCTCGGGCAGGGGAGCCGCACGTGGGTCGTCTACCGCGCGCTCGAGGCGCTCGGCGTGCCGGTCGAGCTCTGGGTCGCGGAGGTCGAGCCCTTCGCGTCGGCCCCGAGCTTCCCGCCCCACGTCGGGCGCTTCCGCCAGCCCCTGCTCGTCGCCCGGCTGCCCGAGGGCGACCTGTGGATCGACGCCGACGTCGACGGCCCACCTTTGCCCCCCGGACGGGTGAGCCCCGAGCTCCGCGGTCGGCTCGCGCTCTCGCCGCAGGGCTCGCTCGCGCCCGTGGGCGGACAGAGCGAGGAGGCCCGCGACGAGGTCGAGGTGTCGCTCGCGCTCGACGCCGCCGGCGACGCCCGCGGCTCCTTCGCGCTCACGCTCCACGGACGCACCGCCCAGGGCCTCGCCGCGGCGCTCGAGGTCACGGTCGGCAGCGAGCGCCGTCAGCTGCTGAGCCGCGTCGTGCTCGGCTGGCTGCCGTGGGCGGACGTCGAGGAGGTGAGCCTCGCCTCGGCCGAGGGTGCCTGGGACGTCGCGCTCCGCGCCACCGTCTCGGCGCACGGCTTCGCGCGCCCCGAGGGCCGCGCCGGCATGGTGTGGGTGCTGCCGGGCCTCGAGCCGGTGCACCGCGTGTTCCCGGGCGCGGGTGTCGACACGCTCGGCGGCGCCTACGCCGCGCGCGCCGAGCGCGACAGCGCGCTGTCGCTCGAGCCGGCCATCCTCTACCACGTGCGCCGGCGCATCAGCCTGCCCCCCGGCGCGCGCCTCGCTCGGCTCCCGCGTGGCGTCGCCGTCGAGGCCCCCCACGTCGCCGCCACGCGGGTCGTCACGGCCGATGGAACGACGCTCGAGGAGGACTTCCGCCTGAGCCTGCCGACCGGCACGGTCTCGCCCACCGAGTACCCCGCCTTCGTCGCGAGCGTGCAGGCCATCGACGACGGCTTCCTCGCCGGGACGCGCGTCGAGCGGCCGTGAGCGGGCGCGCAGCCCTCGCCGTCACCCCGCCACGGGCGGCTCGGGCAGCGACACCTGCAGCTCGCGCCGCGCCATCACGAGCCGCTCGCGCAGCACCCGGTACCCCGGGTGCGCGCGCAGGCTCGCGAGCAGCGGGCAGCGCTCGAGCCAGGCGAGCGGCAGCATGTCGCTCGCGTCGCTGCCGAGCCCCGAGAGCGAGAGCAACGACAGGGCCATGTCGCGGGCGCCGCGCGCGGCGAGCAGCTCCGCCTCGAGCGCGCGCAGGGCGGCCCGGCGGCGGCGCGCCTTCGGCGCCGTCTCGGCGAGCTCGGACCAGCGGCGGCGGGCCTCGTGCACGGGCTCTACGCCGGCGAGGCACGCGGCGAAGGAGCGCACGGCGTCGGCGTGCGCGATCGGGCGATCGCCGAGCGCCTGCGCCTGCTCGAGCGCGGCCGTCCCCCGGCCTCGCCACGCGGCGATGCGCACCCGCGCGAGCCAGTAGCGCCAGCTGCTCCGTTCGCCCTCGTCGGCCGCCTCGAGGAGGGCGAGCCCGTCCCCGCAACCCGCGAGCTCGACGGCGTAGGCGAGATCGAGCCGCGCGCGCGGCGCCGCCCCGAGCTCGCTCGCGCGCTCGAGCTCGGCGACGGCGCGGGCCGCGTCCCCCGCGACGAGCCACGCGCGCCCGGCGCAGAGGTGGGGCTCGGCGAGCAGCGGCTGCTCGACGGCGAGCACGCGGAGCTCGGCGGCGGCATCTTCGGCGCGGCCGAGCTCGAACAGCACCTCGGCGAGCGTCGAGCGCGCCGAGACGAGCTCGGGCGCCGTCGCGACCGCGAGCTCCGCCATGGCGAGCGCCTCGGCGAGGTCTTCGCCCGAGCCCGCCCCCTCGACGAAGCGCCGCAGCAGGGTGCGCGCGCAGGCGGCGTTCACCCAGGGGTCATCGGGGCTCGCGCGCAGCGACGCGTCGAGCAGGACGAGCGCGCGAGCGCCGTCTTCGGCGCTCGACCAGGACGCGACGAGGCTCGCCGCCATCAGGAAGCGCTCGACCTCGACCGGCGACACGGGACCGGCCGGCAGCGGAGCCGTCGGCGCCGCGTCGAACGCCTCGGCCACCCCTGCAGCGACGGCCGCCGCGAAGGCGAAGATCTTGCCGAGCGACGGCTCGGCCGGGGCTGCCCAGAGGACTTCGCCGGAGCCGGCGGCGCGCAACTCGGCACGCGGGCAAGGGGCCTCGCTCCCGACCTCGCGCTCGAGGAGCAGGAACGCCGCGGCGCCGGCGTCGCGAGCCGCGAGCGCGAGCTCGGTGGGCCCCGCGCCGTCGGCCACGCCCGGCAGCCAGGCCCGGAGCCACACGGCCCCGCTCGCGCGCAAGGCCTCGAGAACGAGCTCGTTGACGCCGGACAAGAGCTCGCCCGCGCCGCGCGCCACCACGGCGACGACCGGCGGTGGGCCGCGGAGCTGCTCTGCGGGCACCGACGAGCTCTGCATCGACATCGCACCCGCCACGGCCACGGGCGTGGCGCGCAGCGCCGCGGCGAGCGCCAGGACGTCCTCGAAGCGGCCCTGGCGCTCGCGCGCGAGGCAGCGGAGCACGACCTCGGCGAGCCGGTCGTCGACCTCGGCGCGGCTGCGCGGGTCGGGTGGCTGCTCGAGCACGCGCGCGGCGGCCACCATGTAGACCGAGTCGCCCTCCCACGGCGGCTTGCCGGTGAGCATCTCGAACATGACCGCGCCGAGGGCGTAGATGTCCGCGCGCGCGTCGATGTCCGGCCGCGACTCCACCTGCTCGGGCGCCATGTAGGCGGGCGTGCCCAGCGTGGCGTGCGTGGCCGTGAGGCGCACGCCGCCGCGGGCGTGGGCGATGCCGAAGTCGGTGATGACGAGGCGCCCGGCGGCCGTCAGGAGCAGGTTGTCCGGCTTGAGGTCGCGGTGCACGATGCCCGTCGCGTGCGCCGCGGCGAGCCCGGCGCAGGTCTGCAGCGCGAAGTCGACCACGCGCACGGCGGCCAGCGGCGCCTCGCGCGCCAACAGATCGGTGAGCGGCCGGCCGTCGACGAGCTCCATCGTGAGGTAGCGGCGGCCGGCGTCCTCGCCGAGATCGAACACGCGCGCCACGTTGGGGTGCCAGATGCGCCGGGCGATCTTCGCCTCGCGCCGGAAGCGCGCGAGCGCGTCGAGGTCGCGGAGCAGGTCCTCGTGCAGGAGCTTGACCGCCACCTCCTCGTCGAGCTCGAGGTCGCGCGCCCGCCACACCGTGCCCATGCCGCCCGAGCCGAGCTCCTGCCCGAGCACGTAGCGCCCCGCCAGCACGGTGCCGGGGCCGATCGTCGCGGAACTGGGTGGGCCCGAGGTCGGGGTCACCGCGGAGGGTGTGCGGGGCACGGGCGAAGCATACGACGGCGGGCGCAGCGTGTCGCGGCTGCGGGCGTGGGCGCGACCGTTCCGAGCTCAGCGGCGCGGCAGCGGCGGGGGCGCCTTGCCGAGCAGCGCGGCGCCCGCCGCCGGCACGTCGGCGACGTCGAGCGTGAGATCGGCGTAGGCCTCCGGCCGCAGACCGAGCGCGTCGGCCACGCGCCGCAGGTAGGCGTCCTCCTCGAGATCGAGCACGCCGTCGGCGTCGCGCACCGCGACGATGAGCTCGAGCAACTGCCGCTTGGCGGCGGGGTCGGTGAGCCCGAGCCAGCCGACCGCGTGCTCGACGCGGAAGATCGCGGGGCTGAAGGCGACGATGCGCGCCTCGAGCTCGGGCGGCAGGGCGCTCGCGCCGAGCGCGCGACACAGGATCGCGCGCACGGTCGCCACCTCGGCCGGAGCGACGTCGCGGTCGGCGCAGGCCGCCCCCATGAGGAGGTCGGCGATGAGCTCTTCTCGCATCGACATGCCGCTGTCATAGCAGAGGCACCCGTTCGCGCGGTGGGGCCCGGAGAATCGTGACCCGGGCGCCGCCATTCCCACCACGGAGCTCGGCGCGGGCGCCGAGCTCCGTGGTTGGCTCTTTCTGGGTACTTGGATGCGACGTGACTCCGTGGTTCTGCTCGCTCCGCTGGCGCGCCGCTCGAGCTACCCGGTTCGGCGCTAGCCGGGTCGCATGGTCGATGCGTGCACCCAGGCCGCGCCGCCGGCGTCCCAGGCGACGTAGCCGTAGTCACCCTGGACGTGCGTGAGCGTGCCGGCGTGCTGCTGGCCGTCGGGCCAGCTCACCACGACGCGGCGCCCGGGCTCGAGCGTGGGCGGCACGGCGACCGCCGGCGCCGTCGCTACGGCGGGCTCCGCGGCGCGACGCGGGGGCGGTGGGCGTCGCACGCGCGCGCGCCGCACCCAGCTGCCCTCGCCGCCGTCGGCCCACGCGAGCCGGTACACGCAGCCGAGCCGTTCGCTCACGACGGCGCGACGGTACTCGCCGCGCGCACCGGGACCCTCGACGTCGCTGCCGGGCTCGAAGGGCGGCAGGCCGGCGTCCGGATCGGGCGGCGCGTCGAGGCGCAGCTCCGGTGGCCGCGCGAAGGCGAGCTCGCCGTCGTCGCACACGACCGTGACGGCGGGCTCGACCACCGTGCCGGCGCGCCCCGCTCCGTCCGGCCCGGGGATGCAGACGCGCAGGCCCGGCGTCGGCCCCGCCGCGACCCCGCCGGACGCGCGCGACGGCCCCCCCTCGGCGACCTCGAGCGCGCCCCCCTCGAAGACGCCGAGGCCGGCGTGCATGAGATGGGGCTGACAGCGCTCGAGCGCCGCGGCCGCCACGGAGTCGGGCACCCGGCCGGGCACGATCTCCCACGCCTCCTGCAGGGCGGCCACGCGCAGGGCCGGCCCGAGCATGCCGCCGAGCACGCAGGCGACCCCGTCCTCGAGGCGCCCGCCCGCGGGAAAGAGCTCGGGCACGGCGCGGGTCGGCGCCCTGACCGCGGCCATCAGCTCCACGCGCAGCCGGCGCGCGCCGTCGAGCGGCAGCTCGCAGCGCACCGACTCGGCCGCGGTGCGCACGAAGACGAGCCGCCCGGCGATGGCGCCGTCCGCCGCGACGAGCGGCGCGAGGAAGGGAAAGCGAGCCGGCTCGAGCGGCCCACCGGGCGCCGCGAGCGCGCCGACCGCCCGGCCGTCCGGTCCGAGCACGACCGCGACCTCGTCCGCGCCGCACACGACGGCGGTGCCGCGGCCGAGTGGCTGGCTCGGCGGGCGGTGGGCCGTCTCGCTCGCCTCCGCGGGACGGGCGATCGTCATGGTGCGCCGCCGCCGAGCTCGGCGCCGAGCAGGATGCGCAGCATGCGCCGCAGGGGCTCGGCCGCACCCCAGAGCAGCTGGTCGCCGACCGTGAAGGCCCCGAGGTACTCCGGGCCCATCTTGAGCTTGTGCAGCCGACCGATCGGCACGGCGAGCGTGCCGGACACCGCGGCGGGCGTGAGCTCGGTCCGCGACGCCTCGGGCGTGTTCGGCACGACGCGCGCCCAGGGATTGGAGTCGCGGATCGCGGCCTCGAGGTCGGCGAGCGGGACGTCGCGCGTGAGCTTCACGGTGAGGCCCTGCGAGTGGCAGCGCATCGAGCCGACGCGCACGCAGATGCCGTCCACCGGCACGGGCGGCTCGAGACCGAGGATCTTGTTCGTCTCGGCGTGGCCCTTCCACTCCTCGCGGCTCTGGCCGCCGTCGACGGCCTTGTCGATCCACGGGATGAGGCTCGCGGCGAGCGGCACGCCGAGCTCGCGCCGCGGGAAGTCCGGCGCGGCCAGCGACGCGGTGACGGCGCGGTCGAGCTCGAGCGCGGTGGCGCCCTCCCGGTCGAGCAGACCACCCGCCGCGCCCACCACGGCGCGCATCTGCGCCACCAGCTCCTGCATCGTCTTGGCGCCGGCCCCGCTCGCCGCCTGGTAGGTCATGGTGCTCACCCACTCGACCCAGCCGCGGGCGAACAGGCCGTGCAGCACCATGAGCATGAGGCTCACCGTGCAGTTGCCGCCGATGAAGTCGCGGGCGCCGCGGGCGAGCGCGCGCTCGATGAGCGCGCGGTTGACCGGGTCGAGGACGATGACGCTCGTGTCCTTCATGCGGAGCGCGCTCGCGGCGTCGATCCACATGCCACGCCAGCCGCTGGCGCGCAGCCTCGGGTGGATGTCGTTCGTGTAGTCGCCGCCCTGACACGACACGACGGCGTCCATCTCGGCGAGCGCGCCGACGTCGGCGGCATCGCGCAGCATCCCGGTCGGGTGCCCGACGTCCGGGCCCGGCGCGCCGACCTGCGAAGTGGAGAAGAACGCGGGCTCGAAGCCGAGCGCGAAGTCGCCCTCGGCGAGCATCCGGTCCATCAGCACCGAGCCGACCATCCCCCGCCAGCCCACGAACCCGACTCTCTTCAGGTCTGCTCCCACCGTCGCCACGCGAGACTACGAGCTAGCCCGCTCCCGGCGCGCGGGCAAATCCCCGCCGAGCGCGCTCACGCCGGCCGGGGCCGCCGGGCGGGGAAGGCCGCGGCGAACTCGGTCATGGCCTGGACCTCGTCGCGGGTGTGCACGAAGCCCGTGGCGCGACGGAAGGCCGAGCCGTCGACGACGATGGAGTGCTTGAGGTGCCCGAGCGCCCCGCGCGACAGCTTGGGCAGCCCGAAGCGCCCGAGCGCCGCCGCGATGAGCGGCTCCGGAATCGGCACGAGCCGGCGCCCGGTCTCGCGCACGAGCACGCTGAGGGGCAAGGGCGAGGGGCCGCACACGTTGAACACGCCACGCGGCCGCGCCCGGATCGCGGTCGCGATGGCATCGACCACGTCCGCCTCGTGCATCAGCTGCGCGAGCGGGTCGAACCCGAGCACGGCGGGCACGAGGCGCCGCTTGAGCAGCGTGGCGAGCGTGCCGTGGCCGCTCGGCCCGAGCGAGTAGCAGACCCGCAGGACGGTCGTCACGAGGTCGGGCATGCGCCACAAGGCCGAGCCCGCGTAGAGGTCGGCCGCGACGAGGTCGGCGAGCTCGGGGTAGCTCGCGAGGCCGAGCGGCGGCTCGTCCTCGGTGTGGTAGAGGGGCGAGTCCGGCCCGGCGCCGTAGTAGGTGTGGCGCCCGACGAAGATGGCGTGCGCGGCGCCGTGCAGGCGGCACTGCTCGAAGACGGCGCGCGTGCCGCCGAGGTTCACCCGGTAGCGCTCCTCGCTCTCGGCAAAGAGGTGCCCGATGGTGGCCATGTGCACCACGACCTCGGGCCGGTAGTGGCGGAACACCTCCTCGGCCGCGCGCTTGCGGAGGTCGACGTGGCACAGGTGCAGGCCCGCGGGCACGTCGGCGAAGCGGCGCCGGTCGACGCCGATGACGTCGTGCCCCGCGGCGCAGAGCTGGCGCGCGAGCATCTGCCCGACGAGGCCCGCCACACCGGTGACGAGGATCTTCACGGCGCCTGCCCCGCGCCGCGCGCCGCGCCGGCACGCCGCACGCGCTTGCCGTGCGCGATGAGCCCGGCAATGGCGAGCTTCACGCGCTCGACGTGCGCCGCGACGACGTCGTCGTCCTCGTCCCCGGTGCCCCGGAGCTCCACGGGCTCCCCGACGTGGATGTCGAGCCGCACCGGCAGCGGCAGCGGCAGGACCCACGGTGTGAGCGGCAGGTACGGGGCGCCGAAGCGCTGGCCGAGCTTGTAGGCGTTGGCCACGGTCGGGATGGCCTCGCCACCGCCGAGGAAGGCAAAGGGCACGATCGGCGCCCGGGCCGCGAGCGCCAGCCGCACGAAGCCCGTCCCGAAGTCGACGAGCGAGTAGCGCTCGCGGTAGAGCTTTTCGGTGCCGTGCGCTCCCTCCGGGAACACGAGCAGCAGGCGCTCGTCGTGGAGCAGGCGCAGGGCGTGCTCCGGCAGGCCGGTCAGCTGCCCGGAGCGCTGTGCAAGGAGGGCGAGGAAGGGCCAGCGGCCGAGGAAGCGGTCCGCCATGCCCTGGGCGAGCCGCGGCGGATCGAGCTCGAGCAGCATCGCGGCGATCACCATCGCCGCGTCGAGCGCGATGCCGCCCGAGTGGTTGCCGACCAGCATCGCGCGCCCGCGCGCGGGCACGTTCGCCAGCCCGTGCACCCGCACGCCGAAGTAGTGGCGATAGGCCCAGCAGAAGGGCAGGAGCGTGCGCACGAGGTGGCGCTTCGACGCGCCGTAGGGGTCGAAGCCGAAGCTGCTCCACGGGATCTCGAGCCGCTCGATCCGGTCCTCGAGCTCCGCGTGGAGCGACCCCGCGCCTGCGAGCTGCATCGCCGCGAGCTTACACCAAGCGCCGCGGGCCGGGCGCGGCGCGCGCGCCGCCGCCCGTCAGTGCCGCGGCTCCTTGACCTTGAGGAAGCTGAGCTTCGGGAAATCCTTCTGCGTGCGCTCGAGGTGCCAGGCGTTGCGCGCCAGGAACACGGGCGCGTCCTCGTGGTCGAGCGCGTGGCTCTCGGCGCACTCGCGCTCGAAGCGCCGCAGCTCGGCCGCGTCGTCCGCCTCGAGCCAGCGCGCCGTGTGGAGCTCGGCCCCCTCGAAGATGACCGGCAGCTCGTACTCGTCGCGGATGCGGTCGGCGAGCACCTCGAACTGCAGGGCGCCGACGACGCCCACGATGAAGCCCGCGCCGATGGTGGGGCGAAAGACGCGCGCCGCACCCTCCTCGGCGAGCTCGCGCAACGCCCGGCCGAGGTGCTTGGCGCGCAGGGGGTCGCCGGCGCGCACCCGGCGCAGCAGCTCGGGCGCGAAGCTCGGGATGCCGGTGAAGCGCAGCGCCTCGCCCTCGCTCAGGCTGTCGCCGACGGCGAAGCCGCCGTGGCTCGGGATGCCGATGACGTCCCCGGCCCAGGCCTCGTCGGCGAGCTCGCGGTCGCGCGCCAGGAACAAGAGCGGGTTGTGCACGGCGAGCGTCTTGCCGGTGCGCACCTGCAAGAGCTTCATGCCGCGGTGGAAGTGGCCCGAGCACAGGCGTACGAAGGCCATGCGGTCGCGGTGCTTCGGGTCCATGTTGGCCTGGACCTTGAAGACGAAGCCCGTGACGTTCTCTTCGCGGGCGTCGACGACGCGCGTCTCGGCGCGCTGGGCGCGCGGCGGGGGCGCGAGCTCGGTGAGCCCACCGATGAGCTCGCGCACGCCGAAGTTGTTGAGCGCGCTGCCGAAGTAGACCGGCGTGAGGTGGCCCTCGCGGTAGGCCTGGAGATCGAAGGGCGGGCACAGGCCGCGCACGAACTCGACGTCGTCGCGCAGGCTCTTGACCGCCTCCTCCGGCAGGAGCTCGTCGAGCTTCGGGTCGGAGAGCCCCTGGCACACGACCCCCTCGGTCACGGTCGCGCCCTTGCCGCGCGGCACGAGCACCAGCCGCTCGCCGCGCAGATCGTAGCAGCCGAGGAAGCGCTGGCCCATCCCGATGGGCCAGCTCACCGGCGCCACGTGCAACTGCAGGCTGTCGGAGATCTCGTCGAGCAGCTCGAGCGGCTCGCGCCCCTCGCGGTCCATCTTGTTGATGAACGTGATGATGGGCACGTCGCGCAGGCGGCACACCTCGAAGAGCTTGCGCGTCTGCTCCTCGATGCCCTTGGCGGCGTCGATCACCATGACCGCCGAGTCGACCGCGGTGAGGGTGCGGTAGGTGTCCTCGCTGAAGTCCTGGTGGCCGGGCGTGTCGAGCAGGTTGAAAGTGCAGCCGCCGTACTCGAAGGTCATCACGCTGACGGTCACGGAGATACCGCGCTCGCGCTCGACCTTCATCCAGTCGCTGCGCGCGCGCCGCTGCTCGCCGCGGGCCTTGACGGCCCCGGCGAGCTGGATCGCACCGCCGAACAGGAGCAGCTTCTCGGTGAGCGTGGTCTTGCCGGCGTCGGGGTGCGAGATGATGGCGAAGGTGCGGCGCCGCGCCACGGCGTCCACGCGCGCCGTCTCCGGGGCGCCGTCCGCCGTCCGCCCCCCTCGCTCCGCGTCGCTCTCGTCCGTCATGACCACCGCGGCGCGTGGCGTACTCGCCCGGCGCGGGCGCGGCAACCGCCGTGTGGCGGCGTCGCGTGCCGTCTCCCCAGCATCGCGCTTCCGGGTTATCCTCGCGCCGCGTCGGTCGACGGCTCGATGGGCTTGCGACTTCGCGGGTGCCGCGCGCGCGGCACCCCACGACTAGCTAGGAGTGACGGGGCGATGTCGAAGAAGCTGTTTGTCGGCAACCTGAGCTGGGACACCCGCGACGACAGTCTGCGCCAGGCCTTCGAGGCCTTCGGCGCCGTGACCGAGGCGAAGGTCATCACCGACCGCGACAACGGCCGCTCCAAGGGCTTCGGCTTCGTCACCTTCGCCGAGGCGGACCACGCCGCCGCGGCGGTCTCGCAGATGGACGGCGCCACGCTCGACACGCGCACCATCCGCGTCGCGCTCGCCCAGGATCAGGGCCCCCGCCGAGCCGGACCGGGTGGCGCGGAGGGCGGGGGCGGCGGCCGGAACCGCTTCTGACTCGACTTTCGCCCTTTCGGGCGAAAGTCTCGCGGCTACAGGGATCAGGCTTCAGACTACAGGCACGAGACTCGAGGGAGCGAATCAGTCCCTTGAGCGCACGCGTGCAACGAGCGCAGCCTTCGGCGATGTTCGTCCGAATCGAGACGGTGGCGCGCCGTATTTGCGCTTGTAGGCAGCACCGCTCCTCGACCGGAAATTCGCGCGCGCGGCGGTTGACCTAGAGCACGAGCCCATCGGCCATCTCAAACACCTTCAGTTTCCGGTGATCCCGGCTCATGCCGCGCCTAACGGTAGCCTGAAGCCCGTAGCCTGGAGCCACGAGTGCTTCGCCCGAGCGGGCGAACGTCGAGTCCGAGCGCCGTCACTCGGCGTAGATCGCGCCCATGTCGTTGCGGGCCGTCGTCGAGACGTTCTTGCTCGGCTCGTCGTGGCCGAGCGAGACGATCTCGGCGCGGTAGAGGACGGTGCCGTCGTCGCGCGCGATCTCGCCGACGAGGTCGCCCCAGCCGAAGCTCGAGCTCGAGTAGGTGTGCATGGTCGCGTGCTCGCCGCCGATGACCACGCGGTACGCGGTGTCGGTCACGGGCACCTTGCGGCCGCCGATCTCGAGCAGCGCGTCCTCGGTCTTCAGCATGCCCTGGTTCTCGTCGGCGGGCAGCAGCGCCTTCGACATCACCTCTTCGTAGGCCGCGACGCCGAAGGGCGTGAGCGTGCCGTTCTCGAGCTTGGCAACGCTGAGCAGGTCGCCGGTCGCGTCGTCGACGCGCAGCCGCAGGGTGTCGCGGCCGTTGCCGTCGTCGAGCGTGATGTCCATGAGCAGGACGGTGCCCTGCCGGTCCACCACGCGCTGCGTGATGGTGAGCGGTTGCGCGCGGTAGTTGCCGCTCACGCGGTACACCGCGAAGTCGCCGGGCTGCCGCTCCGGCAGCGGGGCGGACACCGCCACGGTCGCCCCCGGCGTGTCGAGCCCGAGCTCGGCCATCACCTCCTCGCCCCTGGGCGCCATCGCTGCGTTCATCGAGGAGCCCGCGTGTGCACAACCCAGCGCGAGCACCGAAACCGTCGTCGTCGCTACGAGCCACTTCATGGCTCGGCCCATAGGTGACGCGCGCGCTTGGGGCCAAATTCGGCGCGGGGCGCCCACGCTCGCTCGGTCGCGCGCGGCGCGCGCAGCCCGCGGTGCTCCTGGCACCGCGGGCCCCTCGGGCTACGCGCCGCGCCTGGACGTCACGGCTCGATGAGCACGTTGCCGCCCGTGTGGCAGCCGTTGCAGGTCGCCGCAGGCACGCCCGCCATGAGCACCTCGCCGTTGGCGTTGCGCATGCCCACCTCGGCCGTAGCCCAGTCGATGGTCGGGTTGCCGGCGGCGGCGGCGTCGATCCAGAAGTTGCCGTTCGTCGCCGAGTAGGTCGTGTAGAGCACGGCGCCGCCCGGCGCCGCGGCGAGCAGGCCCACCTGCACGTTGGCCGCCCCCACGGTTCCGCCCGCCTCGTAGACGGTGCCGCCGAAGATCCACTGCGGTGCGGCGCCGCCGCCGGTGTGGCAGTTCATGCAGTTGTTGCCGTCCTGGTGGTTGCCGTCGGCGGGGTTGGGCAGCCCGGCCGGATCATACGCAGCCGCGCCGTCCCAGAAGCCCGCGGCGCCGCCGCCGCCCTGTCCGGTGCCGCCTGAGCCACCGCCACCCGTGTTCGAGGTGGTCGAGCTCGTGGTGCTCGAGGTCGTCGTCGTCGTCGTCGTGCTGTTGGTCTCCTCGGAGTCGGACTTGCACGCACCGAGAGCCGCGGCCGCGACGAGCGCGGCGCCACCGATGACAAGGATGCTACGCATGGGGTTCTTCCCTCCTTGGGCGTCACGTCGCGACGTAACGCAGGACACCACGAGACCTAGCACGCGCGCCCGCACGGGTCACGGCTCCTTGTTTCCTCGTGACCTAACGTAATGTATCGGAATTGCCCGGTATTCGCGAGTGATCGCTGGATCGTTCCGCGCGGCCGAACGTAAGCTCAGGGCGATGGAGCGAAGACTCTCACCCTGCCGGGTCTGCGGACGACACTTCGACCTGAGCACCGCGGCATGCCCGTTCTGCGCCGCCCCCGACGAGCGCGCGGGGGTCGGGAGGGGCGCGTCCTGGCTCGCCGTCGCCGCGGTCGCGACCGCCGCGGCCGCCCTGGCCGGTTGTCCGAAGAGCGCGCCGCTGCCTCCGACCCCGCTCACCACGGGCTCGGCCCCGAGCACGAGCCCGACCTCCACCCCGAGCGCACCGCCCGAGCCGCTCGAGCCGCTGCCTCCCCCCTCGCCCACGGAGACGAGCTCGGCGCCTCCGATGGTGCCGGCGTACGGCCCGGCGCCGCCGCCCGACCAGATTCGCGTGCCACCGATCCCCACGCCCCCGAGGCCCCCGATCGTGCCGCTCTACGGTGCGCCGCCGCCGCGCGGGCTCGATCGCTGACCTTCGGGGCCCGCGTCCCGCGGCGCGCCGCGCGTGCGCGCGCGTCCGGTTGCCGCTAAGAGGGCGGCTCCTTGGGCACGAGCCTCCACGCCTTGCGCGTCTACTACTTCGCGAGCTTCGCGATGTTCGGCGCCTATCTGCCGTTCTTCCCGCGCTGGCTCGAGGCGCGCGGCCTCATGGGCGCCCCGCTCGGCCTCGTCGTCGCGACCATGCCCGCGATGAGCGTGCTCGCGCCGCCGCTCTTCGGCTGGGTCGCGGACCGCCTGCAGCTCCGGGGCTCGCTGCTGCGCGTGGCGTGTGCCGGCGCCTTCGCGGCCTTCATGGCGCTCGCGCTCGCGAGCGCGCTCGACGCGGCGGTCGCCCTCGCGCCCATCTTGGCCGCCGTGGTCGTGTTCTCCTTCTTCCGCGCGCCCATGTTCATGCTCGCCGACGTGGTCGCGCTCGAGCGCGTCGCCGGCACGGGCGCGAGCTACGGGCGCCTGCGCCTGTGGGGCTCGGTCGGGTTCCTCGCGGGCGCGCTCGGCGCGGGCGAGTGGCTCGACCCGAAGAAGGCCGCACCGCTGCCCGTCGCCATCGCGATCGGCCTCGGGTGCGCGACCCTGGTGGCCTTTCTTCTGCCGGTGCGGGGGCGACTCGCGGCGCGACCGATCGGGCGCGAGGTGCGGGAGCTGCTCGGGCGCGCGCCCTACCGGCGCTTTCTCGTGGCGGCGCTGCTCGGCCAGCTCGGTCATGCGGCCTACGACCTGTGCTACTCGTTCCACTTGCGCGATCTCGGGGCCGGCGACGGCGTCGTCGGCGCCGCCTGGGCGCTCGGGGTCGGGGCCGAGATCGTCCTGCTCGCCTCCGCGACGCGCCTCGTGGAGCGCACGAGCCCCCCGCGCATGCTGGCGCTCGCGTTCGGCGTGGCCGCGGGGCGCTGGGTCCTCATCGCCGTCCTGCGCGACGTCGGCGCCCTGTTCGCGGTGCAGCTCCTGCACGCCGCGACCTTCGCGCTCATGTGGCTCGCCGCGCTCGCTCACAACCGGCGCGCCGCCCCGCCCGCGATCCTCGCCACGGCCCAGGCGCTGCTCACCGCGAGCATGGCCGCCGGCTCGGCGCTCGGCATGCTCGCCTGGGGCACGCTCTACCGCGCCGGCGGAGGCAGCCTCATCTTCTTCTGCGCGAGCGGCGCCTCGGCCCTCGGCGCGCTCGTGGCGCTCACGATTCCGCCCTTGGCGCGACGAGCGCCCCGGCCTTAAGGTGCCCGACCATGCCCGCGCTCGAAGCCGCCGCCGTCGATCTCGGCTCGCACAGCTTCCACATGATCGTGGCGCGCATCGACGAGGGGCAGCTCGTGGTGCTCGACCGCATGCGGGAGCGGGTCAGCCTCGGGGCGGGCCTGGACGAGAGCCGCAGCCTGCGCGAGGACGTCGCCGCGCGCGCGCTCGCCTGCCTCGAGCGCTTCGGGCAGCGGCTGCGCGGCATGCCGGCCGAGCGCGTGCGCGCCGTCGGCACGAACACCCTGCGCCAGGCCCGCAACGGGGCGGCCTTCGCCGAGCGCGGCCACCGCGCGCTCGGCTACCCCATCGAGACCATCAGCGGCCAGGAGGAGGCGCGCCTCGTCTACCTCGGGGTCGCCCAGACGGTGCCGTCCGGCACCGCGGGGGCGGTCGAGCGCCGGCTCGTCGTGGACATCGGCGGCGGCTCGACCGAGTGCATCATCGGCGAGGCGAGCGACATCCTCGAGGCCGACAGCCTCTTCATGGGGTGCGTGAGCCACACGCTGCGCTTCTTCCCCGACGGCGAGCTCACGAAGCCGCGCTTCCGCGCGGCGCGCCTGGCCGCGCACATCGAGCTCGCGCCCATCGTGCGGGCCTATCGGCGCCGCGGCTGGCAGGCGGCGCTCGGCTCGTCGGGCACGGTGCACGCCGTGGCGAACCTCGCGCGCGCCAACGGCTGGGCGAGCGACGGGATCACGCTCGCCGCCCTGAAGAGCCTGCGCAAGGCCATGATCGCCGCCGGTCATCCCACGCGCCTCGAGTTGAAGGGCCTCGACCCGGAGCGGGCCACCGTGCTCGCGGGCGGGGTCGCGATCCTCGAGGCGCTCTTCGATGGGCTCGGCGTCGAGCGCATGACGCCTTCGCCCGGCGCGCTGCGCGAGGGTCTGCTCTACGACCTCGTCGGCCGCATCCGACACGAGGACGTGCGCGAGCGCACCATCCAGTACTTCGCGGAGCACTACCGCGTCGACCGCGAGCAGGCGGCGCGCGTGACCGCGACGGCGCTCGCACTCGCCGCCGACGTCGGCGACGCCTGGCAGCTCGCGGCGGCACGCGCACAGCAGCTGCTCGGCTGGGCCGCCCACCTGTGCGAGATCGGCCTCGCCATCGCGCACACCGGCTATCACAAGCACTCGGCGTACATCGTCGAGAATGCGCACATGCCGGGCTTCGCGCGCGAGGATCAGAAGGAGCTCGCCGCCATGATCCTCGGCCACCGCCGCAAGCTGCGCCAGGGCGACTTCGCGCGCCTCGAGCCCGAGCGCGTCGAGGAGGTCAGGCGGCTCACCGTCCTGTTCCGCCTCGCGACGGCCCTGCACCGGAGCCGCGACACCGAGCCCCTGCCCCGCGTGCGGCTCGCGGGCGAGCCGACGGCGCTCGTGCTGTCCTTCCCCGAGGGCTGGCTCGAGGAGCGCCCGCTCACGGCCACGGTCCTCGAGGAGCAGGCGAGCGAGCTCGGCCGCGCCGGCATCGGCCTCGAGCTCGCGCGGCACGCGCCGTGAGCCAGGCGGCGGCGTGCCGCTGCCCGCGAGTGCCACGAGTGGCAGCGCGCAGGCGGCGCGACTAGGATCCCCTCCGATGTCGCTCGCGCGCCGCAGCTTCCACCACGCGCTCCTCGGCCTCGCGCTCGCGGGCGCGCTGCCGGGCTGCAAGCTCGTGCCGCGCGCGCCCGGTCCACCTCCGGGCGAGCCCGCCCCCGACTTCACGCTCCCGAGCCACGACGGCCAGACGGTGAGCCTCGCGGGTCTGCGCAAGCTCGGCCCGGCCGTCGTGGTCTTCTACCGGGGGTTCTGGTGAATCTTCTGCCGCGACCAGCTAGTTGAGCTGGAACAGGCCCGGCGCGACATCGAGAAGACCGGCGCGCACATCGTGGCCGTGAGCGTCGACGAGCGCGAGGTGTCGCAGTCCTTCGCGCAGGAGCTCGGCCTGCACATCCCGCTGCTGAGCGACCCCGATCTCCGCGTCGCCCTCGCCTACGGCGTCGCGATGGAGGGACGCGACATCGCGATCCCGGCCGTGTTCGTGGTCGACCGCGCCGGCCGCATCCGGCTGCGCAAGGTCGGCGAGAACGCCGCCGACCGCGCGTCGCCGGCCGAGATCCTGCGCGTGCTCGGCGAGGTGCGCGGCTCCGCCGGCGAGTGAGCCGCGCCGCGGCGCCACCCCGGCGCCCGCGCGCGTGACGCGGCGGAATCCCCACCCCGTGCCGGGCGCTTTTGCTACGCTCTCTGGCTCTTGCTCGGGGGAGCGCAGGTGCACCTCGCGGTGCGCGGTGGGGGCGGGTTCTCATGCTCGGGGACGCTTGGACTGCGATGGCGGAGCTCGGCATCGACCGGGGCAGCGCGCGCGTGCTCGGCCTCCTGCCGCTCGTCTACGTCGCCTGGGTGCACGGGCGGGTGCAGGACCGCGAGCGCCGGCTCATCGTCGACGTCGCGCGCCGCAACGGCTGGCTCGCGGGGCGCGGGCCCGAGATCCTCGAGGGCTGGCTGCGCCAGGCTCCGTCGCCCGAGTACCTCCAGAGGGGGCTCGAGCTGCTCGGCGCGCTCGCGGCGCAGCAGTCGGGCCCCGGGTCCGAGCGCACGGGCGCCTTCCCGGCCGTGCGCACCGCGTCACTGCGCGGGCTCGTGCAGCTCTGCGCGGACCTGGCGCGGACGGCGGGCAGCCACTTCGGCGACGCGGAGGCCATCGGCTTCGAGGCCGAGGCGGCCCTCGAGGACATCGCCGAGGCGCTCGGGCTCGACGATCTCGGCCAGCGCGACACCGACGTGGACGGGCCCGGGGGCCCGGCGCCGAAACAGCCGCCGGGACCGGAGGGCCACCTCCTGCTCGGCTGCATGCCCGAGCTGGCGCGCGACCCGCTCGCGTTCCTGATCGGCCTGCACCGGCACTACGGCGACATCGTGCGCTTCCAGGTGCCGGGGCACACCCTGGTGCTGCTCGCGCGGCCCGAGCACGCGGCGCACGTGCTCGTCGACCACCCCCGGCGCTACCCCCGCAGCGCGGGCTACCGGCGGCTGTCCGAGGCGTTCGGCCAGGGGCTCTTGACGAGCGAGGGCGAGCAGTGGCGCCAGCTGCGACGGCGCACGCAGCCGGCCTACGGGCACGAGCGCGTCGGCGGCTACGGCGCCGCCATCACGGCCGAGATCGAGCGCGCGCTCGCGCGCTGGGACAAGTGCGTGGGACAGGACATCGACGTCGCCGACGAGCTCATGAAGCTCACGCTCGCCATCACCGGCCGGCTCATGCTCGGCATCGACCTCGCGAGCGACGACGAGGCGGCGCGCAGCGTCGGGCTGGCGATCCGCTTCGCGAGCCGGCACCTGTCGAGCCCGCTCGCGGGCCTGTTGCCGACGCCCGATCGCTCCGCCTTCCTCACGGCGGTGGCTGACTTCGACGCGCTGCTCACGACGCTCGTCGCCGAGCGGCGCCGCGAGGGAGCCGGGCGGCGCGACGTGCTCGACATGCTGCTCGCGGCGCGCGACGAGGACACCGGGCTCGAGCTCACGGACGAGCAGGTACGCAGCGAGCTCTTGACCTTCCTCGTGGCGGCGCACGAGACGACGAGCGTGGCCCTCACCTGGGCGCTCTACCTCCTGTCGAAGTACCCGGCCGCGGCGCGGCGGGCGCGCGCGGAGATCGCCGCGGCGCGGCGCAGCGGCGACGCGAGCGGACCGGGCGGTACACCGCGGCTGCCCTTCGTGGACATGGTGCTCGAGGAGAGCCTGCGCCTCTACCCGCCGATCTACGCGCTCGCGCGCGAGGCGGCCGGGGACGATCTCGTCGGCGGCTTTGCGATCGCGAGCGGCACCGTCGTGCTGCTCAGTCCCTGGATCCTGCACCGGCTGCCGGACGTGTGGCCGAACCCGGAGGGCTTCGACCCCGAGCGCTTCGTGGCGGGCACGGCCCTGCTCCACAAGTGCGCCTACGTCCCGTTCGCGGGCGGCCCGCGCAAGTGCGTGGGCCAGCCCCTCGCGATGCTCGAGATGCGGCTCGTGCTCGCAGGCGTGCTCTCGCGCTTCCACCTCGACCTCGCGCCGAGCTTCGAGCCGGGCCTCGAATCGTCGGCGGGCATGCGCCCGCGCAACGGCATGAAGATGACGGTTCGCCGCGCCTGAGCGCACTGTGTCCAATTGCGCTACACTTGCGCAACAAGGTACAAATTCAGGACACGGCGGACAGCCGAAACGTTGATCTTCCGGGCCCCGCGTGTTGGCATGTCATCTGCCTCACGGGGGACCCTCGCAGCGCGCCATGGAGCTACAGCCCGGCACCCACATCACCGACAAGCTGCGGCTTGTGCGCCGGCTGCGGCAGGGCGCGATGGGCGAGCTCTGGGTGGCCGAGCACACGACCCTGAAGACCGAGGTCGCGGTCAAGCTCATCCTCGACGAGGCGACCGAGCGCTTCGGCGATCTCGAGCAGCGCTTCGCGCTCGAGGCGGAGGCGACCGCGAAGGTCCACAGCCCGCACGTGGTGCGCATCTTCGACTGCGGCCAGACCAAGGACGGCGCGGCCTACATCGTGATGGAGCTGCTCGAGGGCGAGTCGCTGCAGGAGCACATCGAGCGCTCGGGTCCCTTCGGGCCCACGGAGGTCGGCGAGATCCTGCGACAGGCCGGGCGGGCGCTCGACGCCGCCCACGCGGTCGGCATCGTGCACCGCGACGTGAAGCCGCAGAACATCTTCCTCTCGTACATGCACGGCGAGCCGCACATCAAGATGGTCGACTTCGGCAGCGCCAAGCACCTCGGCCCGCGCCAGGAGCGACCCCAGACCGCGCCCGACCTCGTGGTGGGCACGCCCGCGTACGTGAGCCCCGACCAGCTCGCGAACCCGGGCACGGTCGACTTCCGGACCGACCTCTGGGCGCTCGGGGTCACGGTGTACAAGTGCCTCACCGGCGAGCTGCCGTTCCGCGGCGACGACATGGTCGAGACGTGCAACGCCATCCTCGAGGGCAAGCTCTACGCGCCGAGCCGCGCCCGCCCGAGCCTCGGCAAGGTCTACGACGCCTGGTTCGTGCGCGTGTTCCATCCCGACCGGTCGCTGCGCCCGCAGTCCGGCGGGGAGATGGCGCAGAGCTTCGCGGCCCTCGAGCGTAGATCGGTGGCGGCGAGGAGCGTGAAGCGGCACATGCTCGCCTCGGTGACGGCCACGGGGATCGCGACGGCGCTCGCGACGGTGGTCGTGCTCGCCACGCTCGGCGGACCGCGGGGTCCGGGTCCGGTGCAGGAGGCGCGTGCGACCCTGGACCGGACCGTGGCGACCGGCGCCCCCGGCTCCGCGGCGCCCGCCGGCGCGCGCGCGCCAGCGACCGGGAGCACGCCGAGCGCCGCGGCCCCGCTCGGCCCGAGCGTCGCGCCCGCCGGCGT
>JACRDA010000182.1 GCA_016212965.1 Myxococcales bacterium | reverse complement strand
GAGGACTCGGTGGCGCGGATCGTCAGCGTGTGCGCGCCCTGCTCGCGCAGGAGCGCCAGAGCGGTGTCGAAGAGCTTCGCGCCGAGGCCGAGCTTGCGTTCCGGAGGCAGAACCGCGAGGCCGAGCCGCCGCCGCCCGCGGCGGTGCCGCCGGTCGCGGTGCCGCCGGTGCCGCCGGTGCCGCCGCCGCCCGAGCCGTCGTCGCAGCCCAGGAACTCGGGCTCCGGCCGGCAGCCCTCGCAGGCGGTCGCGGCGGCCTCGCACCGGTACTGACCCGGGACCTGCCAGTCGAGGGTGCAGAGGTTCTTGTCCGAGCCGCAGGCGTGGAACTTCACGTGCTCGCCGTCGAAGCACTGCGCGATGATGCCGTCCTGGCAGGCGTTCACCTTGCCGCAGAGCAGGTCGGCGCAGGTGACGTCCGGTCCGGAGCGGTTGAGGCCGGAGCAGGCGGGCGCGAACGCCGCGAGCCCGAGGCCCAGGGTCGCGCAGAGGCCACCGACGAACCAAGTGCGTTTCATGGGGGCGCGTTTCATGGGCACTGCTCCTCGCAGCTCTTGCGGCATGCGCCATCCGCCGCGCACACCTGGCGGCAGGTCTTGAGGCAGGCGGTGTGACCCGCGGTCACCGCGTCCTTCTCGGCCTGCTGCTCGGCCTTCTTCGTGTCCTGCTCGAGCTTGGCCCACACGGCGTCCATCGCCTTCTGGCTCGCCACTTGCGACTCGGCGACCGCGCGCTCGAGCAGCGGGGCGGTCGTGTCGGTCGCGATCTTGACGCCGCCGTTCGGCGGCGGGGGCGGCGCGACGCTGAGCTGGTTGACGAGCTGCGTGGCCTCGGCGGCGTGGCGCCCCTGCGGGAAGCCCTGCAGGTAGCGGCGCACGCCCGCGCATGCCGGCTCGGTGCGCCCGGCGGCGCAGGCCTCCGGCTCGGCGGCGCGCCACGCGAGGTCGTCCTGCTCCTCGCGCTGCGCGAGCAGGGCCATGCCCACCTTCGCGACGCCGATGTCGCCGAGGTACTGCGAGTCGAGCCACACGCCCATCGACACGGGCGGATTGGGCGACTGGAAGAGCGACAGCGGCAGCACCTGCTTCAGGTCGGTCGCGAGCTTGCCATTGCCGTCCGTCGAGCCGAGCGAGATCGTGCCGCCCGCGTGGCGCAGGGTCACGTAGTGGCCCGAGGCCGTGAAGCGGTTGGCGCAGTCGACGTTGCGCTGCAGGACCTCGCCCTGGCGCTCCGTCGTCGTCGTGTCCTTCTCGGGCACTGCCGAGCGGATGAGCTCCACCGTGGGCCAGATGTTCACGACCGCGCCGACCGAGAGCAGCGCGGCGCCGGCGTTGACCACCGCGGTCTTGCCGGTGGGGTTGTAGTCGCGCTGGTTCGGGTCGTTGTCGTAGACCTTGGGCGAGTCGGCCAAGAGCGCCACGCCGGCGATCATCGGCACGAGGCTCATCACCTCGAGCACGGCGATCGGCACGACCGAGTCGTCGTCGAATTTCCGCTCGTAGCTGGTCGTCTGCTCGACCTTCTCCATCTCGACCATGTCGCAGCGCGGCGCGGCGGTCACCGTGAGCACCGTCGCCGCCAGGTCCACGACGCCCTCGTCGGAGGCCGGCGCCCGCACCAGGTCCTGGTGCGTGTCGACGACCTTGTCCGCGGTCTTGGACTCGCCGCGCCGGAACTCGAGGCAGCCGCTCGCCGCGGCGGCGCAGAGCAGGAGCGCGCCGGCCCCGGCGAGGGGCCGGGCGGCGCGCCGGGCGCGCGGGCGCGGGAGCGCCGCGGGGCACCGGGGCGCGGGTTTCGGTGTGCTTGCATTCGCCATGTCGAAGTCCCCTCGGGCGCATCGGGCCCACGCAAAGAACCGGCGATCCCCCTGCGGCTTACACGATGCGTCGAATATTTGCGACCCGGGCGGCGGGCCCCGGCGCCCACGGCGGGCGCGCGTCGCAGGCCGTCACCTCGAATATGTCGTTGAATGTCAAGTACTTGCTGAAGCGCGCGCGCGGCCGCGCGCGGCGCCCGGGCCCGGCTCGCTGCGCGGGGCGCGACCCCTTGTCCCGTATCCACTTGACGCGCTCCGGGGTCCTTCGCTGAAGTGCGGCCGTGAGCCAGCAGGCCAACGTCTATCCGTGTCCGCAGTGCGGGGGTCAGCTCCGCTACGACCCCGCGACGCAGTCGATGAAGTGCCCCTACTGCGGCGCGCAGCACGCGGCGCAGCCGCAACAGGCCGCGCCGCAGCCTTACGCGCAGCCGCAGGTGCAGCAGGCCGCACCGGCCGGCGTGGTCCGCGAGATCCCCATCGAGGAGGGGATGCGCCTGGCCCAGCGCGGCTACGGCACGCCCGTCAGCCAGATCGAGTGCGGCGAGTGCGGCGCCACGGTCACGGTGAACCCGAACGAGCAGACCGTGAAATGCGCGTTCTGCTCGTCCCAGAAGGTGCTGCCCCGCGAGGCAGCCGGCAACGTCATCACCCCCGAGTCGCTCGTGCCCTTCGCCGTGGACCAGAACGGCGCGAACACCAAGTTCACCGAGTGGCTCGCCGGGCTGTGGTTCCGCCCGAGCGATCTCAAGCGCATGGCGCGCGTCCACGAGATCGGCGGCGTGTACGTGCCGTTCTGGACCTTCGATTCGATGGTCCACTCCCGCTGGACGGCTGACGCCGGCTACCACTACCAGGAGACCGAGTGGTACACGGACGCGCAGGGCAACCGCCAGACGCGCACCGTGACGAAGACGCGCTGGGAGCCGGCGTATGGCGCGCGCAGCGACTTCTACGACGACGTCATCATCTGCGCGAGCAAGGGCATCCCGGAGGCCCTCGTCGACCGCTTTCGCACCTGGGACACGAAGCAGCTCATCCCGTACCAGCCGAGCTACCTCGCGGGCTGGAAGGCGGAGAGCTACGCCATCGACCTCATGCCGGGCTGGCAGAAGGCGCAGGACGTCATCGCGACCTCGCAGCGGAACCGCTGCTCCAAGGACGTGCCCGGCGACACCCAGCGCAACCTGTCGGTGAACAACGAGTTCTCGCGCGTCACCTTCAAGCACGTGCTCCTGCCGGTGTGGGTGGCGGCCTACCGCTACGGCGGCAAACCCTACCAGTTCCTGGTCAACGGCCAGACCGGCGAGGTCGTCGGCAAGGCGCCGCTGTCGTTCTGGAAGGTGTTCTTCCTCGTGCTCTTCATCGCGGCCGTGGTGGCGGCGGTCGTCATCGCCACGCAGCTGCGGAAATAGGTCCGCGAACGCGGGCCGCACGCCTTCGACTACCGGTCGGCGCGCGCTTGCCGCTACAATGGCCGCGCCAGGTGGGCCCGCGGCGTCGGCGAGGGGGCCGGCTCCCGGGCCCCGGCACGAGCCCCCGTGCGCCAAGATCCCCTCGACGAGCAGCTGCTGCACAAGGTCGCCGGGCGCTGGCTCGCGGCGCTCAGCGACGGCTCCAAGGAGCTCGTCGCGCTCTTCGACCCCGACGGCAGCCTCCAGTTCGCCGGCGCGCCCCACACGGCCGAGGAGCTGCTCGGCTACGGCCCGGCCGAGCTCCTGCGCCTGCTGCCCGCCGAGCTCGTGCACCCGGCCGACGCGGCGCTCGTCGCCGAGGCCTTCCGCGCCGTGTGCGCGACGCCGGGCGCCCGGCACACCCTGAGCTTCCGCGCGCGGCACAAGGCGGGGCGCTTCGTGGCCGTGCAGGCCACGGCGGTCAACCGCCTGGGCGACCCCGTCGTGCGCGCCGTGGTGGTGTTCGCGCGCGCGGCCGCGAGCACGGTCGCGGGCTCGGAGGTCGGCGACCGCGCCAGCTTCGTCGAGGTGCTGAACGGCACCGTCCGGCGTGCCCAGCTCCGGCCCGCCCAGGGCTTCGCGGTGCTCGTCATCGAGCTCGAGCGGTATCGGATGCTGCTAGGGAGCTACGGCGCGGCGGTCGCGCGAGGCGTGACCGAGGAGGTGACCCGGCGCCTCCTGCCGCTGCTCCGGCCGCAGGACCGGCTGGCCCAGCTCGCGGACAACGAGTTCGCGCTCCTGCTCGACGGCACCGCCGACCACGAGCGCGCCGCCGAGCTCGTCGAGCGCATCCAGCAGGCGGTGTCACAGCGCATGCAGGTGGGGGGCAAGGAGATCACGACGGCCGCCATCGTCGGCATCGCCACGAGCGAGCGGCGCTACGAGCGCGCCGAGGAGGTGCTGCGCGACGCGGGCGTGGCGCTGAACCGCGCCCGCTCGCAGGGTCGCCGCCAGCGGGCGGTGTTCCGGACGCAGATGCGCCTCGAGGACGCCGCCTACATGGCCCTCTTGGCCGAGCTCAATGCGGCGCTCCACAACGACGAGTTCCGCGTCCACTACCAGCCGGTGGTGTCGCTCACCACGCGCTCGCTCGTCGGCTTCGAGGCCCTGGTGCGCTGGTACCACCCGACGCGCGGCATCGTCGCGCCGAGCGAGTTCATCGCCGTCGCGGAGGACACCGGCCTCATCCAGGCCCTCGGCGAGCGCGTGCTCACGCTCGCGTGCCGGCAGATGGCCCAGTGGCATCGCCGCCACCGCGGGGTGCCGCCCCCTTACGTGAGCGTCAACCTGTCGGCCAAGCAGGTGGTCGAGGAACGCATCGGCGACACCATCCTCCGCATCCTCGGCGAGAGCGAGCTCGACCCGAGCAAGCTCTGTCTGGAGCTCACCGAGAGCGCCGTGCTCGAGAGCCAGGAGGCGGCGGCCAGCATGATCGCGCGCCTGCGGCGCCACGGCGTGCGGCTCGCGCTCGACGACTTCGGCACGGGCTACGCCTCGTTCAGCTACCTGCAGAAGCTGCCCTACGACGCGCTCAAGATCGACCGCTCGTTCGTGCGCCAGCTCGGCGACGGTCAGCGCCGGGACGACCGCGCCATCGTCCACGCGATCGTCGTGCTGGCGCACAACCTCAACATGGAGGTCGTGGCCGAGGGGGTCGAGACGGCCGAGCAGGCCGCCGTCGTGCACGGGCTCGCCTGCGAGTACGCCCAGGGCTATGCCTTCGCGCGCCCGCTCGACGCCCTCGCGGCCGAGGCGCTCATCGTGGCGCGGCATCGCTTCTGACCGGCGAAAGGTGCGTCCCCGTCCGGAGCGGCGGAGGAGGAGAGATGGACCCAGGCAACGCCACGCAGAGCCTCGAGCTGGTGCGCGAGCGCGCCGCCGCCGTGGGCCCGCTCTTGCGCGCCGCGCTCCTCTGCTGGGACGAGGGGCTCGTGCCCGCAGGCGCGGCCCGCCGCGACTTCGTGTGCACCGGCGCGGGTGCCTCCGAGGGGCCGGCGCGCTTCCTCGTGGCCCTGTGCCGGCGGCACCTCGGCGTGCGCGCGCACTTCGCGCCGCTCAGCGCCTTCGCCGCGCCGAACGAGCTGCTCCGCGGCGACGCGCTCGTCGTGTTCTCGCAGGGCCTGTCGCCGAACGCGCGCCTCGCGCTGGGGCACTCGGGCGACTACGCGCTCACGGTGCTGTTCACCTCCGTCGCCCCCGACGCGGCGGCTCCCGACTCGGACCCGCGCGGCGTGGGCTTCGGCGTGCTCGGGCGCGGCGGGCGCGTGGCGGTGCTGCCGCCCGCGAGCGAGGCGCACATGCTGGTGCGCCTGTCGGGCCCCGCCGTCGCCACGCTCGCGGCGCTGCTCTTCGCGGCCGATCTCGCCCGGGGGCGCGGGCGGTCGCTCTTCGACGCCTTGCCGGATCTGCCGCGCCTGATCGCCGCGGCGCGCCGCCGGGTGCGCGCCGAGCTCGCGGCGCTCGCCCTCGAGCTGCCGTTCCCGCGCGTCGCCTTCGTGGTCGCGGCCGGCTACGGCGAGTACTGCCACGGCCTGCGCTGGAAGCTGCTCGAGGGGCTCGGGCTGCCGGACCCGCCCGTGTGGGACGTGCTCCAGATCGTGCACGGCCCCCTGCAGCAGTTCTACGACGAGCGCCTGCTCGTGGTGACGCTCGAGAGCGCCGGCCGACCGCGCGAGCGCCCGCTGTTCGACCGGCTGGCGCAGGTTCTCGTGCCGGGGCGCCACCGTCTGCTCCGGCTCGAGGCCCGCGCGGAGCCGCCGTTCTCGTGGTTTGAGCACGACGCGCTCTGCAACGCCCTGCTCGTGAAGTGGCTCGAGAAGTCCCCGCGCGACCTCATCGACTGGCCGGGCAAGGAAGCGGACGGGCCGCTCTACTGCCTCGAGCCGGGCGCGCTCGCGCGACCGAAACTCTAGACGGAAGCTCGCTGCGTCGGCACGAGGGGTCGAGGGGTCGAGGGAAGGGGAAGAGCGGCGGAACAAGAGGCAGCGAAGACACCGCCGCACGCCCCGAAGGAAGGCCGACCCCTTGGCCCCTCGACCCCTTGGCCCCTTCGTACTCCAGCGTCCGAGCCCCTGCACCCCTGGCTGCTACGGCCGGGCCGGATCGTGCTGCCGGGTGCTCATCGCGCGGAAGTAGGCGACGAGCCCGTCGAGATCGGCCTCCGTGAGCGCCGAGTGACTCGGCATGTTGCTGTAGCGGAAGGTGCGCGGGTCGCGGATGTAGGCCTTGATCTGGTCGACCGGCCGGTAGTCCACGATGCTCCGCGGCACGTTGAGGTCGGGCCCGATGCGCCCACCCTGCTGGTTGACCGCGTGGCAGCGGATGCACTGCTCCCGGAAGATCGCGAAGCCCGCGAGGGCGGGCGAGCCCTCGGGCTCGCCCTTCGGCACGGTGAGCGGGAAGGTGTCCTCGAAGCTCGCGACCTCGATGGAGGCGAGCTGCCAGGGGCGCGGGTAGGCCTCGAGATCCTGCTGCCCGGGCTTGCGCCAGACCAGGTAGAACGGGCCCGGATTGGCACGCTGCGGGCCGATGGGCTCCCAGCCCGGCACCTCCACGTCGGCGATGGCCACGTACGCCCCGCCCTCGAGGAGCTTCGCGCCCGCGATCGGCACCGTGAAGCCGTCGCGCGCGCGCAGCACGAACTGCTCCTTCTGCAGATCCAGGCCCTCGCCCGCGAAGCCGAACGCGAGCAGGGCACCGAGCTCGAGCGCGCGGAAGGTCTTCTGGCGCTGGTAGTAGGCGTCGTAGGCGTTCCACTGCTCGGGCTTCACGGCCGCGACGAGGGCGGCCATGTCGAGCCGGCGCACGAGCTTGCCGCGGTTCTTGAGCTCGAGCGCGCCCGCGCCGAGCGGCTCGGGCTCGGCGCTCGCCGTGCCGCTCGCGGTGCGCGGCCCCTCCGGCGTCGCGGTCGCTGGGCGTGGGGTGGCGGCGGCGCTCGGCGTCGCCGATCCGGCGGGGGTGACGCTCGCGCCGGGCCCGCGGGTCGTCGGGCCGGACGACGCCGGGCCGTCGTGTCGCGGCGGCGCGGGCTCGTCGCAGGCCGCGAGCGCGAGCGCGGCCGCGAGCAGGGCGGCGGGGCGTCGAGTCCCCTCGGCCCGGCGGCTCACGGCGCCTCCGGGGCCGGCGGCCTTGGCTCGACCGGGCGCAGCGTGCCGAGGGCGCGCGGCGCGGTGAAGAACGCGAAGGGCAGGAACAGGCAGTAGTACATGGCGTTGGGGATCAGGCGCAGGAGGAAGCCCGCGTCGACGCCGAGCAGGATGACGACGTCGGCGAGCGCCCAGAGGACGTACTGCACGAGCTCGAAGAGCGTGAGCCGGGTGAGCCAGCGCGCCACCGCGGGGTCGCTCGGTCGCAGGCGCGGCAGCCAGACGAGGCGCACGCCGAGCGCGAGCGCGGCGAACAGGAGCTCGTAGGTGAGGAACACCGGCCGGCCGGTGGTGTAGAGGTCGGGGAACAGCTTCTGCGGCACGATCGACACGAGCGGCACGACGAGGGCGAGCCCGAGCGCCCGGAGGCCCACCCCGGCCGCGGCCGCTCGGCCGAGCGCGCTCTCGGCGGGGCGCCGGCCGAAGCGCTCGAGGAGCAGGAAGTAACGGTAGTCGCCGAGCACCACGAAGGCGATGGCGACCCACTGCGCCGACGGCTGGCCGTGCGCGGGCGACAGATCGCTCGTCAGCCAGGCGTCGCCCAGGATCTCGATCAGGAACACGAGCGTGAAGCCCGCGAGAAAGGAGAGCCTGCGCCAGGCGAGCAGGGCGAAGACGGCACCGCACGCCCAGAACGCCGCCGGCTGCTGCCACAGGCTCGTGTAGATGGCTTCGAACACGCGTGCTCCCTCGGGCCCGGCGCCGCGCGCGGCGCCGGCAGTCGGGTCGTACGTAGTACGGTTCGTGCGCCCGAGGAATGCTCAGTCGCGGCGCGGGTTGGCGCCCCCCGTCTCCGGTCGTACCCTCTGCCCGATGTCCCACCGCCCCCGTGCCGCTCCCGTGACCCCGCGCGTCGGCGCCGCGTGGGCGCTCGCGCTCGGTCTGGCGGGGCCGCTCGGCTGTGGCGGCCCGAGCGGCACCTCGAGCGCCGCCGAGCCGAGTGCGGCCGCCGGTGCCGAGCCGCCCGGCGCGCCGGAGGGCGTGGAGGGCGTGGGGGGGGCAGCCGCGGGCGCGGACCTGCCCGGCGGGGGCCCGGGCGCCGTCGCCGACGAGGAGCTCGTCGCCGGGGCCGCGCTCCTCGGCCCGGAGCCACGCTCGAGCGCGCGCCCCGAGGGCGTGGGCGCTGCGCCGGTGGGCGCTGCCGCCTCGGGTGGACCGGCGGCGCCACCCACGACGAGCCCGGGCGCGCCCGAGCTCGAGGCCTCCGAGGCGCGGGACGAGCCGACGGCCGCGCTGCCCCCGATCGAGTCCCTGCGCTACCGCGCGCGGCTCGACCTCGCGCGTGGCCCGCTCTACCTCACCGGCTCCTTCGACGGCAGCCAGCGCTTCGGGATGTGGAGCGAGACGCTCGCCTTCGCGCGGCGCCTGCGCGCGGCGCACGGCAAACCGGTGCATTTTACGTACTTCGTGAACAGCTGCTACTACGACCCGCAGGTGCGCGGCTCGCAGATCGGCCGCGCAGGGAGTGCCGAGGAGGTGCTGGTGCGCCGTGCTCTCACCCAGCAGGCGCTGAACGAGGGGCACGAGATCGGCAACCACAGCGTCCGGCACCGCGACGGGAGCCGTTTCGGCGAGGCCGAGTGGCGCGCGGAGATCGCGGAGTTCGACGCGGTGATGCAGGAGCAGCTGTTCGTCCCGGTGCCGAACGCCGAGGGCGAGCCCGGCTTTGCGTTCCCGCGCTTCGCGCCGCTCGAGGGTGCGGCGCCCGGCGCGACCGGCTCGGCGTGCGCCGTCGACGCCGACTGCGGGTCGCGCCGCTGCCTGCCGGTCACGCCGGAGGCCGCGTTCTGCACCGAGCCGTGCAACAGCCGCCGTCCGTGCCCGGCGGGCACGGTGTGCGGCACGCCGGCGTTCCGCGACGACACCGACGCGTGCGTGCCCCTGCCGCGCTACCCCGTCGTGCACCGCGGCATCGAGATGTTCGACGCCCGCGGCGTGCCGAACCCGGCGCACCCGGATCTCGTGCGCTACGCGATGAAGGGCTTTCGCGCGCCGAACCTCGGCTACAACGACGCGCTCTTGCGCGTGCTCGAGGAGCGCCACTACCGCTACGACGCGAGCCAGGTGTACGAGCCGGGCCTACCCCTGCTCATGATCCCGCCGGGCCGCGACAAGCCCTTGCTCGGCTTCGGGCTCAGCGCCTATCCGGGCACCCCCATCATGCCGATGGACTTCAACTACTACCGCGCGGGGCGCGACGGCGCCCGCATGCAGGCCGACTACGAGTCGAACATCCTGCAGGCGTACCCGACCCGGACGCCGTGGGCGATCGGCCACCACTTCGCGACGTGGCGCGCGGGCGAGTACTGGCGCGCGATGCAGCACGCCCTCGAGTTCGCGGCGCGCGGCTGCCCGGACGCGGGCGAGGGCGGCAGCGGTGGTCCGCGCTGTCCCGACGTCGAGCTCGTCTCGTACGCGGAGCTCTACGCGCGCCTGCGGGCCGTCGCCCGGGCGGCGCGCGAGGCGAAGGCGGCCGCCGCCTCGGCCGCGGCGTCGAGCGCGGGAGCGCCGCCCGCGCCGTCCGCGTCGGCACCTCCGGCACCGGCGCCGGCGGCACCCGCCGCGTCGTCTCCCGGCGGGTAGGGGGCCGTCGGCCCAGTGTCCCGCCGGTAGGGGCGGGGGAGGAATGTGTGGACGCTGGCCCGAGCGGGCGGATATCTTCCTGAGCTAGCGGATCCTGTCCGATGTTCAGCGCCGAAGTCGCATTCGAGTCGATCTCCGGGCTTGAGGTCCGGAGCTTCCACGTCCACGAAGCCATGTCGGCGCCCTTCGAGGTGCGCGTGATCCTGCGATCACGCGACCCGGCGATCGACCTCGTGGCACCCCTCGGCAAGGGCGCCGTCTTTGCGCTCCGCTCCGACAAGCTCGGCGGCGCGCTGCAGACGCGCGTCTGGACCGGGGTGTGCCGCCACATCGAGCAGCTCTCCGCCGACCCCACGGGCGAGTCCGTCTACCTAGCCCACATCGTGCCCGAGCTGTGGCTGCTCACGCTGCGCGAGGGCTGCCGCATCTACCAGCACAAGACCGTGCCGCAGATCGCGCAGGCCCTGTGCGAGGAGTGGGGCATCAAGCCCAAGTTGAAGCTCTCGCTCGAGCACCCGCCGCTCGAGTACGTCACGCAGTACGGCGAGACCGATCTCGCCTTTCTCTCGCGGATCCTCGAGCGCGCGGGCCTCAGCTACTACTTCGAGCACGTCGACGACGGCACGACCACGCTGGTCGTGTGCGACGAGCCCGCGGCTGGCAAGGCGAGCATGCTCTTGCCGTACCGCGACAAGCCCATGGCGACGGACAGCGTCTTCGCCACGCAGCTGCGGCTGTCCCACCGCGTGCGCCCGGGCCGCGTGACCATCCGCGACTTCGACTTCCGGGGCAAGGTCGACTTCAAGCTCCTCGGGGAGTCGCCGAAGGCGGCCGCGCCCGAGGACAAGTACGAGCTCTACAGCTACGACCCGGGCGCCTTCCTCATCGAGACCGGCGGGCCGGGCGGCGCGCCTTCCGACGACCAGGGGACGGCGCGCCACGTGGCGGGGCACGGCACGAAGCTCGCGCAGCGCGCGCTCGAGGCGGCGCGGCGCGGCAAGCGGCTCGTGTCGATGCGGGTCGGGTCGGTCGACGTGGCGCCGGGCATCCTGCTCGCGGTCGAGGGCTACCCGCGCGACGACGTGGACGAGGGCGACGTCCTGCTCGTCATCGAGACGTGGCTCCACGGCGCGGACGGCGACGAGTGGGTGTTCGCCGCCGAGGCCGCCTTCGCCGCCGACCCCTTCCAGCCGGTGTGGCAGACGCACAAGCCGCGCATCCGCGGTCTGCAGAGCGCCGTCGTGGTCGGCCCGCCGGGCGAGCGCGAGATCTACACCGACGAGTTCGGGCGCGTGCGCGTGCAGTTCCACTGGGACCGCGAGGGCAAGCTCGACGACCACAGCTCGTGCTGGCTCAGGGTGAGCCAGGCCTGGGCGGGCAGCGGCTTCGGCACGATGCACATCCCGCGCATCGGCGAGGAGGTCTGGGTGGCCTTCTTCGAGGGCGACCCCGATCTGCCGGTCGTGGTCGGCCGGGCGCACAACGCGCGCGAGATCGTCCCCTACGCTCTGCCCGGCCACCAGACGCGCTCGACCTGGCGCAGCGACTCGACGCCGAAGAGCGACGGCTACAACGAGATTCGCTTCGAGGACGCGCGCGGCAACGAGCACATCTACGTGCAGGCCCAGCGCAACCTCGTCGCGCTGGTCAAGCACGACGAGACCGAGCGCACCGGCAAGTCGCGCATGGTCGTGGTGGGCGAGAACCGGGGCTCCACCGTCGGTCAGAGCGACTCGGTGCTGGTCGGCGAGAAATACAGCGTGCAGATGATCACGCCGCCGAAGGAGGAGGAGCTCAAGATCGGCGGCCAGCAGCAGCCCGACATCACGCCGCTGCCGACCAAGCTCGAGATCGTCCACGACAAGATCGCCGTCACGACCGGTCCGGCCAGCCTGACCCTCGACACGAAGGACGTGGTGCTCGAGTGCAAGGGCAGCCTCGGCATCAAGGCCAAGAACGTGATCGTGGAAGGCGGCCCCAACGTGCTCATCAACTCGTGAAGTCCTGCCTATGAAACCCGCAGCGCGACTGAGCGATCCGTGCATGCACGGCGGCATGCTGGCGAGCGGCTCGCCCGACACCACGGTGGGCGGCATGCCGGCGGCACGCCTCGGCGACATCCACACCTGTCCCATCCCGGGCCACGTGGCGGGCAAGCTCGTCTCGGCCTCGTCCACCGTGTTCATCAACGGGCAGGGGGCGGCGCGCGTGGCCGACACGATCGCGTGCGCCTCGCCGGCGGCCCCGCCCGCGGGCAAGACCCACAAGGCGGCGGCCGAGTACAAGGTCAAGGACGACGACAACTACCTGAAGGCCGTCTACGCGGAGCACGTCTCGAGCGACTTCGACAAGGACGGCCACGTCGACACCCACAAGGTCGGGGTCGGCGTGTTCAGCGCCTCGGGCGAGACGGTCAAGGGCAAGGGTCCGGTCACGTACGGCGCGCGCGGCAAGTACGACGTCGCCACGGCGAGCGCGTACGCCGGGGCCAGCTTCGACAAGGGCGGCAGCGTGCGCGCCGGGGCGAAGGCCGTGCTCACCTCGGCCGAGGGCAGCGTGTTCGTCGGGCCGAAGGGCGACGACGGCAAGAACCCCTACGCCGAGGTCGGCGCGCAGGGGCAGCTGCTCGGCGCGGAGGCCAAGGGCGACGTGCTGCTCGGCGACGACGGCAAGCGCGTCGGCGTGCTCGTCGGGGGCAAGGCCAGCGCCTCGGCGATGGGCGGCGAGGCGCGCGGCCGCGTCGGCATCCCGCTGTGGCCCGGGAGCAAGTACTCGCTCGACATCAAGGTGGGCGTCTCGGGCGACCTCGGCGCGGTCGGCGGCAGCCTCGCGGCGGGCGGCTACTACGACAAGGAAGAGGGCCGCACGCACTTCATCTTCGAGGGCGCGTTGAAGCTCCTCGCCGGCCTCGGCCTGTCGCTCGACATCAGCATCGGACGGAAGTTCGGCGTCTCGGCGCCGGCGCCCGCGCCGGACGCCGTCGCGGTGGGTTGCACGTCGGTCTTCATCGGTGGGTAGGTGACCAGAGTGCAGGTCGAGCTCCAACACCCCACGGCGCTGTCCGCGAAGAAGGAGGGCCTGGTACGGCTCCTCATCGATCGTTCGCCGGACCCGCTGTGGCACTTCAAGATCGCGATGCGCCACGACTGGCGGCTCGGGCCCGAGGGCGCTGCGGTGCCCACGACCGACAGCATGGAGTCGCTCGCTCTGTTCAAGCACCGAGACCCGGAGGCCGACGTCGAGGTGATGGGCTACGTGCTGCCCGCGGAGGTCGACCCGGCCGACTGGCTCGAGGTGTCGCTCGCCGACCAGGGCAAGACCGTCGTGTCGCGCAAGCCGGTGCGCCTGCTCGCGGGCGTCGTCGGCGACGTCGTCGCGACCTGGGACGTCGAGGGCGAGCCCTTCGCGGGGCGCTTCTTCGCGAGCAAATGGGGCCCGCGCCTGTTCGTGCTCGCGCTCCGCGCGCGCGCGGCCGACTACCCGCGCTTCGCCGACGATTTCTTCGCCTCGATCGCCACTTTCGAGGCCGTGGACGACAGCCTCGGCCTGTTCGCCGAGCGCGTGAACTTCGTCGCGCAGCAGGCACCCCTGCCGTGGAAGACGGCCGTGCCGATCTCGTGGCGCATCGAGGAGGAGGAGCCGAGCGCGGACGGGGGCGAGCGCGGCGCGGCCTTCCAGGCGCGGCAGAAGCCGCTCGAGGGCGACGAGCGCGACTTCTACGGCCAGCTGTCCTTCGCCGTGCTCGAGCGCGGTCTCGCCGAGCGGGCGCGCGACGCGGCCAACGGCTACTTCCGGGCGGTGCGCGACAACGGCATCGTCGTCGGGCCCCACGACTTCGAGGAGGAGACGCCCCCGAAGGGCTTCGAGCACGCCTGGCTCGCGACCGCGCCGGCGACCCACGCCGGCTCGAGCGGCGTCCTGTTCTGCCGGGTGCTGCTTCACCCGCGCTGCTGGGTCGTCGGCGGCGTGCTCTGTCCGACGCGCGACGCGGACCCGATGGCCTGGATGCGCAGCAAGCGCGCGCTCGACATCGCCACCTACACGCTGGAGCTCTCGCCATGACCCAAGCGCCCGTGACGCCGGTATCCACCCCGAGCGCGAAGGCCGCCGTGAAGGCGCGCGCGCCGGCGGCGGTCGCCGCGGCGGTGTCGGCCGTGCTCGGCGGTCCCAAGAACCTCGAGCTGCGCCTCGAGGGGGGCGAGCACGCCCTCGAGGTCAAGCGCTTCAGCGTCACCGAGCGCCTGTCCGAGCCTTTCGAGGTGGTGTTGTCCTGCACTTCGCCCGAGGAGTCGCTCGACCTCGACGGCATCGTGGGGCGTGGCGCCGGCTTCGTGACCCGCGGCCCCACGACCCGCGTCTGGACCGGCATCTGCCGCGAGGTGACCCAGGAGCGCGCGCTCGACGCGAAGACCGGCCTGTCGAGCTACGAGCTCGTGGTGGTGCCCGACTTCTGGCTGCTGCGCCAGCGCCGGGGGCATCGCATCTACCAGCACCTGTCGGCGGTCGACATCGTCGAAAAGGTGCTGAAGGAGTGGCACATCACGCCCGAGGTGCGCCTCGAGCGCGGCGACTTCCCGAAGCTCGAGTACCGCGTCCAGTACGGCGAGAGCGATTTCGACTTCGTGAGCCGCACGCTCGAGGAGGCGGGCATCACGTACTGGTTCGAGGACAAGGCCTCGGGCGAGACGCACGTGACGGTGCTCGTCCTGTGCGACAAGCCCGAGCAGCAGAAATCGCTCGGGCCCATCCTCTACGTCGACAACCCGAACGACTCGCCGGGGCAGGACTACGTGACGCGCCTGCGCTGGTCGAACGGCCTGCGCACGGGGCGCACGACGCTCTGCGACTACGACTTCCGGCGCCCGGACTTCAAGCTCTTCGGCAGCGGCGAGTGGGAGAAGCCCCCGGAGGACTTCTACGAGCGCTACGGCTACGTGCCCGGCGGCTCGGTCGTCGAGCTCGACCAGGTGAGCGACAAGAAGAAGGTCGCCGACGACCGGAGCCAGGCCCGCCACGACGGCGACGCCTTGAAGGCGCGCGCCCAGCGGCAGCTCGAGGCCGCGCGCCGCGACAAGCGCGTGCTCGAGCTCGAGTCGAGCGTGCTCGGGCTGCGCCCCGGCGTCGTCTTCGCCGTCGACCACCACGCCCACGACGAGCTCGCCAGCGACAAGAGCCTGCTCGTCGTGGAGAGCCTGTTCCACGGGACGGCGGTCGACGAGTGGATGGTGACGGCCGACGCCGTGTCCGCCGAGCAGCGCTATCGGCCCGAGGTGCGGACGCCGAAGCCCCGCATCGACGGGCCGCAGAGCGCGATGGTCGTCGGGCCCGCGGGTCAGCAGATCCACACCGACGAGTACGGGCGCGTGCGCGTCCGCTTCCACTGGGACCGCGAGGGCGCCTTCGACGACAGCGCGACGTGCTGGCTGCGCGTGAGCCAGGCGTGGGCCGGCACCGGTTTCGGCGTCACCTTCGTGCCGCGCGTCGGACACGAGGTGCTGGTCGAGTTCCTCGACGGCGACCCGGACCAGCCGGTGGTCGTCGGCCGGCTCTACAACGCGGTCGCACGGCCCCCGTACGTGCTGCCGAAGCACAAGACGCGCGCGACCTGGAAGACCGACAGCTCGCCGCACGCCGACGGGGCCTTCAACGAGATCATGTTCGAGGACAAGGCCGGCGGCGAGCTCCTGTTCGTGCAGGCCCAGAAGAACCTGCAGAAGCTCGTCAAGCGCCACGAGACCAACCGCACCGGCAAGGACCGGACCCAGGTCGTGGGCGAGACGCGGGTGACCGTGGTCGGCAAGCTCGACGCCGCCTTCACGGGCAAGCAGCGCCTCGTGAAGATGGTCACGCCGAAGAAGCTCAAGATCCTCGAGATGGGCGACCCCGACGTGACGCCGGAGAAGACCTGGTTCGAAGTGGTCGACGAGAAGATCACGCTCACGACCGGCAAGGCGAGCATCGTGCTCGAGGGCGACAGCATCGCGATCACGGCCGACGGCGGCATCCGCCTGTCGTCGGACGGCGAGCTGGTGCTGCAGGGCGACAAGGTCTACTTCAACTGCATGCCGGGCAAGGCGTCGAGCCCGGACGTCG
Organism: Myxococcales bacterium; assembly: GCA_016212965.1. Taxonomy (GTDB): domain Bacteria; phylum Myxococcota_A; class Polyangia; order Polyangiales; family Polyangiaceae; genus JACRDA01. Next base: position 13,324 of record JACRDA010000182.1, on the reverse strand, counting down.
ACAAGCTCGTCGCCGACCGGGTCATGCGGCCCGGTGGACGGGTCATGGCGTCGGTCCTGCGCCTGTTCCACAAGCCGCCGAAGGGCGGGGACTTCGACCACGAGGCGCTCAAGGTGGTGCTGGCGGCGCTGCCGCCTCCGCCGGCGAATGCGGGAGCGGCCGCGGCACCCGCGGCAGCGGCTGCGACGCAGCTCGCGAAGGCGAAGAAGCTGGTCGACGCGGCGGGCAGCGGCGACGCCAGTGACGCGGCGCTCGTCGCTACCGAGCTCGCGAAGCTGCCCCCGTCGGTGCTCGACGACCTCGCGAAGAAGGGCGTGCGCGTCAAGGCCTGTCGCGGCTCGATCACCGACGCCATGACGAACCTGAAGGGCGTGCAGCCGCGCGGCTGGCCGCCCGGCGCGACCTTCGACCAGGTGCCGGGGATCTACGACCCGGCGACGAACTCGGTGGTCGTCGCGACCACGGGTCACGGCACGCCCGCCGGCGCGCACGTGCCCGCGACGGGCGAGGGGCACGGCAGCGCGAACCTCGTCCTGCACGAGGCCATGCACGCCGTCGACCTGGCGGGCCCGACCAAGATCTCGACGACGAACGCCGCGTTCCAGGCGGCGCGCACGGCGGACGTCGGGGCGCTCGGGGCCTACTTCACGCAGCCCGGCGAGGCGGGGCTGCAGGAGACGCTCGCCGAGAGCGCCGCGCAGTTCTACGGAGGCGACCCGACGATGGCGCAGAAGACGCCCCACCTCGCGCAATTCTGGCAGAGCGACCCGTTCAAGTCGGGCCAGTGAGGACGGCCGAGCTCATGAGCGCCGAGACTCCCAGCATCGGGGTAGCCACCATGCGGCCCGACCGCACGATCGTGCTCGATCTGCGCGCGGAGGGGCCGGGCGGCGAGGTGGGCATGGCGCGCCTGACCTACGAGCCGACGCATCCCGAGTACGACGGCGTGCTGCGCCACCTCGGCGGGCTGCGGCCGGGCGAGCAGAAGCCGGTGCCCCCGTGGGCCTCCTAGTCCGCGCCGCATGAGCGTGCGGCGCCGCGGCCTTCAGACCCTCCGTCCGTCGGTCGAGGGGGCCTCTTTCGTGCGCCTCTCGCCCGATCGCCGGCGCCTCGCGTTCACGCGGCAGGTGGGCGCCGACCGCGTCGCCGTGTGCGTGTGCGACGCCGCGCCCGACGCGCCGGCCGCGGTGTGGCTCGAGCTGCGCCCCGGCTGGAAGGTGCGGCAGCTCGCCTGGGCGCCGGAGCCCGAGGGTGCGGCGCCGCCCGCGGCCGCGCTCGGGCTCGTCGTGAGCCGCGCCCGGCAGGCGCGCCACGAGCTCTGCGTGGGCTGGCTCGCCGGGCCGGCTCGCCCGCTGGAAGTGGCGGCCGAGGTCGAGGCGGCCGACGAGCCCGACGATCCCGCCCCCGGGCTCGCCCACGTGGCGGGCCACTCCTTCGCGTGGGCGGCCGGCGGGCGCACACTGCTCGTGGCGGACGTCGCGGCGCGTCAGCTCGTCGCGGTCCCGGTGCGGAGCCGCCGGCGCATCCCGCTCGCGGCTCTCCCGGACGACGGGCACCCGGGCTTTCCGCCGCACGTCGTGCCGGCTCCGGGGGGCAAGCGCGTCGCCTTCACGTGCCGCCGCCTCGACGACGCGGCGAGCGAGCTCTGGGTCTACGAGCACGGGCGCGGCCCCACGCTGCTCACCGCCGTGCCGGGCTCGCAGCTCTGCGCCTACGCGCTCTGGTCGCCCAAGGGCCGGACGCTCGCGCTCTACGTCGTGCACCGCGAGCAGGACAAGACCGGGCTCATCGCCGTGCCGGAGCTCGCGGGCGAGGGCGTCATCCTGTTCCGTTCCGCGCGCGCGGAGCCGGCGTGTGCGCCTGCGTGGGCGCCCTCCGGGCGGAGCATCGTCCTCTGGGCGAGCGAGGGCGCGGCGGTCGCCCGTCTCTGTGCCCTCGACCCGGGCACCGGGGCGCTCACGCCGCTCGGCGAGCCGGGCGAGCTGTCCGGCAGCCCGCGCTTCGTCGCGCCCGACACGCTGCTCGTGGACGGCGCCGATGCGGCCCACCTCGTGACGCTCGAAGCGTGATAGCCTCGGAGAAGCATGGCCGTTCTCGAGCTCGCGTTCGCATCTGGTGAGGACTCGCTGTCCGTGCGGCGCTTCGCGGTGCAGGAGACCATCTCGCGGCCCTTCGAGGTGAGTCTCATCGCGCTGTCGGACAAGCACGACATCGACCTCGAGACCCTCGTCGGCAAGCCCGCGTCGTTCCAGATCCGCTCGGGGGTCGGCCTCGTGCCCGATCGGCTGTGGACCGGCGTCGTGAGCTACATGGAGCTCTTGCACCCCGAGGTGGACCGCGCCCGCGCCGAGGGCCGCTCGACCTACGCCCTGCGCCTCGTGCCCGAGCTGTGGCTGCTCGGGCAGCGCCGGCAGCACCGCATCTTCCAGCACCTGACGCTCGTGGCCATCGTCGACAAGGTGCTGTCCGAGTGGGGCATCACGCCGAACAAGAAGATCGCCGACGAGGGCCCGAAGCACGAGTTCGTGGTGCAGTACGGCGAGACCGATCTCGCGTTCGTGAGCCGCCTCCTCGAGTGGGCGGGCGTGAGCTACTTCTTCACCTTCGACGAGGACAAGAAGAGCGAGCTCATGCTGAGCGACGCCCCGCAGGGCGCCGATCCGCGCCCGGGCCCGCCGCTGTCCTTCGTCGACAGCGCGCCGCGCGATCTCGGGCGCGAGTACGTGACCGACGTGCGCATCACGCACGCGGTGCGCCCCGGCCGCACCACGCTCCGCGACCACGACTTCCGCCGCAAGCCCGACTACGCGCTCCTCGCGGAGGCCCCGCCGGCCCAGAGCCCCGAGGACTTCTACGAGCAGTACCACTACGTGCCGGGCGGCTTCCTCGTCGAGACGAGCGGCGGCGGCGACACGCCCGTCGCGGACTCGCTGTCGGTCGCGCGCCACGACGACAAGGAGGGCAAGGCACGCGCCGAGCGCGCGCTGCTCGGTGCGCGGCAGGGGCGCGAGCGGGTGCGCTACCGCACGAGCACCGTCGATCTCGCCCCGGGCAAGGTGTTCGCGATCTGGGGGCACGGGCACCCGTCGCTCGCCCCGAGCCACACGCTGCTCGTCACCGACTGCACGCTCGAGGGCACGGCGGTGGGGGAGTGGACGCTCACCGGCGAGGCCGTGTTCACGAGCCGGCCCTTCCGGCCCGAGCTCCGCACCGACAAGCCGCGCGTGCGCGGCGTGCAGAGCGCGGTCGTCGTCGGCCCGAAGTCGGCCGAGGGCAGCACCGGCGACATCTACACCGACGAGTTCGGCCGTGTGCGCGTGCAGTTCCACTGGGACCGCGACGGCAAGTACGACGAGCACTCGAGCTGCTGGCTGCGCGTGAACGAGCGCTGGGCGGGCGCGGGCTTCGGCACCGTGCACCTGCCGCGCGTGGGGCAGGAGGTGCTGGTCGGCTTCCTCGAGGGCGATCCGGATCAGCCGGTCGTGGTGGGCCGCGTCTACAACGGGGTCGACTCCCAGGTGCCCTACAAGCTGCCCGTGGGCGACACGCGCAGCACCTGGAAGAGCAAGAGCACCCCGAATTCCACCGGCTTCAACGAGATCATGCTCGACGATCTCAAGGGCAGCGAGCTCATCTACACGCAGGCCCAGCACGATCTGCAGAAGCTCGTGAAGCAGAGCGAGACCGAGCGCACGGGCAAGAACCGCACGAGCGTGGTCGGCGGCAACCGCTCGGAGGTCATCGGCAAGCTCGACGCGACCTTCGTCGGCGGCCAGTACCGGCTGCAGATGATCGCGCCGCCCTCGGACAAGGATCTGGCGATCCTGGGGCAGGGCCAGCCGACGCTCAGCCTCAAGCCGACCCTGCTCGACATGGTCGACAAGCGCATCGTGTTCACAACCGGCAAGGCCACGCTCGCCTTCGACGGCGACCACATCGCGCTCGAGGCCGAGGGCGACATCTCGATCAAGGCCAAGGGCGGCGACGTCATCCTCGAGGGCAGCCACACCTACGTGAACACGAAGCCGCCGCCCGCGGCGCCCGTGCCGGCCGCCGTCGAGCCGCCGAAGCCGCTCGGGTACAAGGCCGAGTCGCCCGCGAAGCCCGCCCTGCTCGCGGCCCAGCCGAAGGCCGTGGGCGCGGCGCGCGAGGCGAGCGACGCCCCGCTGCCGAAGCCGCCGCCGGCCGAGCCCCCCACGAATCCCCAGGTCGTCTGCGGCTACGTGTCGGCCATCGTGAAGTGCCAGCACGAGGGCCGCATGCCGAATGCCAAGGGCGTGCTCGAGGTCGTGCCGGCCGACGGCGATGGCGACAAGATCACCCTCACCGGCAAGTTCAAGGGCGGCTGCGGCAAGCACCCGGAGTGGACCCACAGCGGTCCCTTCGGCACCACGACCGAGCAGAAGGCCGCGACGAGCTTCCGCGCCCGGCCGTGGTTCGTCGGCGATCCGGCCGCGACCCTGGTTCTGCGCTGGCTCGCGAAGGTCGCGCCCAAGAGCTACTCCGCCTACGCGCGCGCCTGCGACGGCTCGAGCGTCGCCTACCAGATCAAGGCCTACCCCAAGGACAAGATCGGCATCAAGTGGGAGGCCAAGGAGTTCGAGGTCGCCAAGCGCGTGATGGCGGCCCTGAACCAGGTCCTGAAGGGCTTCTTCCCGAAGGCCGAGGTCAAGGGTCTCGTCGGCGCCGTCTCGGTCGAGGCCGCCTGGGCCGAGCACTCCGACTGGCGCGCGTTCTACAAGTTCGGCGCGTCGATCGGCTTCGACCCGCTCTTCGAGCTGTCGGTGCGGCTGCCCTTCGGCCCGACCGCGGCGATCCCGCAGTGGGTCAAGCAGTGGGTGGGCGACGTGACCTTCTTCGTCGACTTCTTCGGCGGCGTGAAGGTCACCGCGAACTTCGGGCGCGAGACGCCCGACATGAAGGTCAAGGTGACCGGCGGGGCCGAGGGGCAGGTCGGCGGTCGGCTCGGCGGCATGATCAAGGCCGGGCGCATCTGCGAGGTCGAGATCTACGGCGAGACGGCCATCAAGGGCTCGGCGGTGGCGAAGTACGACGAGGACAAGGGTCCGCTCGTCGAGTTCGGCGCGACCTGGACCGGGCTCACGGGCAACTTCAAGTTGAAGTTCTGGAGCGGCAAGCTCGAGAAGCAGTACTCGATGCAGCTCATCGACGAGCGCCCCATCGGCGAGAAGCGCGAGTGGCTGCTCGTGAAGAAGACGGCCTGACGGGACGTTGGCGCCAGGATGAGCGAGTACACGGTCTACAACCTCGAGGTGCAGGCGAGCGGGCTCGTGGTCGAGGTCTCGCTCGGCGGCGCGCGCGTCTACTTCGAGGGGCGCGGCGGGCAGCGCTTCACGCAGAAGAAGCTCAACCCGTGGCTGCTCGACGGCAAGAACGTGCTCGCGGCGCGCATCGGGGCGCCCGAGGCGCAGGCGTCGCAGCCCGGCGGCGCCGGCGGCAAGCGCGCCGCGGCGGCCGAACGCTACTTCCGGACGCGCCTCATCCGGTTGCGAGCGGGGCAGGACTGGCCCGAGCCCGAGGACGAGCTCTTCACCTACGAGTGGAATCCGGCCAAGGCGCCGCTGCCCGACGAGGGCCTGGCGACGGTGCTCGAGCACGAGCTCGCGCTCGGGCCGGTGCACGGGCGCTGGGCCTGGCAGGACGCGCGCCCCTACACCGACGCCGATCGCGCCGACGTGCTCGCGCGCGTCGGCGCCGTGCACCAGGCGCTGGCGGCGCGGGACCTCGAGGGCGTGCTCGCGTACTTCGCGGTGCAGAACGACGAGGTGGCTCGCGCGCTCGGCGGCACGAAGGCGGAGCTCGCCGGCGATCTGCGCGAGTTCCTCGCGAGCGTGTTCGCGAGCGAGGACTGGCGCATGGCGCCCTTCGCGCCCGAGACGCTCGGCCTCGTGCCGAGCGCCGGGGGCAAGCTCGTGGAAGTCGTGGGACCCGACGGCGGCGCGCCGCTCGTCGGGCGTGGCGGCGAGGGCGAGCTCGAGCTCGGTCTCACCCTGAGCCGGCTCGCGGCCGGCTGGACCATCGTGCGCTGATCCCTACCGAGGGGACGAGCCATGCCGAAGCTGGCGAAACCAACCTTCCAGAAGCTAGTCGACAACTACCGGACCGAGACGTCCAGCGTGCACGATTGCCCGCGCATCTACCAGAAGGACGAGCTCGGCAACCCGAACGTCAACACCTGCGCCGTGCGCTTCACCGAGGCGCTCGTCATCGCGCTCGGACGCATCGACTCGCGCACCAAGATCGGCAACCTCACGCACGGCGGCGGGGACGGCAAGTCCTTCCTGCTCGGCAAGTACAACTACCGCGACAACCTGTGCCCGCACGGCATCGCGCGCGGGGCGCGCGACGTCGCCTACTTCTTGAAGGAGCACTGGGGCAGCCCGACGAAGACCTTCTTGAAGCCGGGCGAGGCGCCGGCGGAGCTCATCGGCATGCAGGGGGCGATCTCGTTCATCAAGATCCCGGGCTACGGCGGCCAGGGGCACATGGACCTCTGGAACAAGACGGCCTGCGTGGGCCACGGCTACTTCGACGCCGACAAGGTCTGGTTCTGGCGCCTGGACTGACGATCGGAGGCCTCGGGCGCCTTCTTGCACGCACCAGTTGCGGGCCGGCCCTGGCCTCGACTAAGTTACCCCTCCCGTTGCCCGCAGGCGCTCCGGCGCCCGGCGGGCCCGCCCAGGTAGCTCAGTTGGTAGAGCAGCGGACTGAAAATCCGCGTGTCGACGGTTCGATCCCGCCCTTGGGCACCGAGATTGTGGGGGCGTCACGCCCGTGATGCACGGCCGCTGGTATTCTCGCGCGCGATGAGCCCGCCCCCCGACGCGCCCGATCGCCTCGACGCCGTCCAGCAGGAGCTCCGCGCCTTCGTCGCCGAGCGCGCGTGGCAGTCCTTCCACGATCCGAAGAACCTCGCGATGGCCGTCGCCTCGGAGGCCGGCGAGCTCGTGGCGCTGCTGCGCTGGGTCGCGGGCTCGGAGGCCGACGCCTTCGCCCGCAGCCCTGAGCACGGTCCGAAGCTCCGCGCCGAGGTGGCGGACGTCGCGATCGCGCTCCTGTTGCTCTGCGACCGGGCCGGGATCGATCTCGTCGAGGCCGTCCGCGACAAGCTCGAGGTGAACCGCGCGAACTACCCGGTCGAGGCGTCGCGCGGCCGGGCCGAGCGGCCCCGCTAGCGTGCGTGCGGGCTCGGGTACCCGTCGATCCTGCGTGATTCTCGGCGGAATTCGAGGTAATTTCCCGCTGCTCGACGTTGCGCCCCCTGTCTGCAGCCGCCGCTGCCGAGGGAGCGGGCGCGCGCGCGACGACCTCGCGGGAAAAGGACCATGCTCAAGCTCCACCAGTCGCCGCTCCCGGAACGCGTGATCATGGGTGAGTGCTGGGCGCGCGACGGCCTGCAGAGTCAGGCCGTCTTGGTGCCCACCGAGGCCAAGGTGGAGATGATCACCCGCTTCGTCGAGGCGGGCTTTCCGAAGATCGAGGCGACCAACTTCGCGCACCCGCGCTACCTGCCGCAGTTCGCGGACGCCGAGGAGGTGCTGCGGCGCATCCCGCGCCAGGCGGGTGTCGAGTACCGCGGCATCTGCACGACTCCCCGCGGCGTCGAGCGGGCCATGAAGAGCAAGGACGAGGGCTTCGGGGTCGACGAGATCTCGATGGTGCTGTCGTCGACCGAGGCGCACAACAAGGCCAACGTCAACATGAGCCATGCCGAGAACATGAAGCTCATCGAAGAGATGGCGCGCATGGCCATCGCGAGCGGGCACAAGGTGTTCGGCTGGGTGCTGACGAGCTTCGGCTGCCCCATCCAGGGCGACGTGCCGCTCGCCGAGGTCGTGCGGCTCGGGCGCTTCTGGCGCGACGTGGGCGCGACCTTCATCGGCTTCGGCGACACGACGGGCGCCGCCAACCCGAAGCAGGTCTCCGAGTTCTACGGCCACGTGCTCGCCGAGGGCTTCACGCGCGACGAGGTCGTGGTGCACTTCCACGACACGCGCGGCTGGGGCGTTGCGAACTCGCTCATCGGCCTCTCGTACGGCTTCCGCTACTTCGACAGCTCGATCGGCGCCATCGGCGGGCAGCCGAAGACGGGCGCGGCCGCGTATCACAAGGGCCACACCGGCAACACCTGCACCGAGGATCTCGTCGGCATGTTCGAGGAGATGGGCGTCCGGACGGGCATCGATCTCCCGACCATGATCGCCGCCGGCCAGCGCGCCGAGGAGGTGCTCGGACAGCGCCTGCGCTCGAACTACATCCACGCGGGGCCCGTGCCCCACAAGGGCATCGCCTACGACACGGAGCGCGGCATCCTCGGCGCCGAGGGCGGCGACGGCAAGCTGCCGGTCGCGGTCTAGTCGCCGACGGGTCGGTCCGTGCGGGGATCCACCGCCGCCGTGCCCGTGGCGGGCGCGGGCCGCTGCCGTTGCCGGAAGGCGCTCGCGAGCGCGTCGAGCGAGCTACCCGGGGCGCCGCGCTCGTCCTCGAGGGTGGCGAGCGCCTCGCAGGCGTCGACGTTCTTCTGCTGGTTGCAGGCGCGTGCGCAGGCGGCCAGGCGCTCGTCGTCGCTCACCGTCTTGTCGGCGAGGCAGCGCTTCGCGTCGGCGTCGCAACCGGCCGCGAGGGCGGCGATGAGGAGCACGGCGGGGGACAGGCGCATGATCGTTCAGCGGGGCACGCGGCGGGCGGCGGCGCACACCGCGGCGCGCGCCGGGTCCTTCGGCAGGTCGGGCGGGGCGAGCTCCTCGCACGCGACCGCGGCCGAGAGGGGCTCGCGCGCCAGCGCCCGGGCGCGCGCCGTGCCGTCGGGATCGCCGTGCAAGAGGGCATGCAGCGACCACCAGCGGCCCGTCTGCCCGTGGAGCTCGGTCACGTCGCTGACGAAGGGGGCGGCCTCGTCCTTGCGGCCCGCCGCGAGGAGGGCGAGCGCGAGCTCGGCGCGCGCAGCGGCCTCGGCCGGCAGCAGCAGGTGCGCGTCCCGGGCCACCTTCGCAGCCTGGTTGGGGTGACCGCGCTCGCGCAGGAGCTCCGCGAGCCGGAGCTTCTTGCCGTAGGGCACCGCCTCGGGGACGTCCGCGCCCGGTTGCTCGTCCGGGGCGAGCTCGTGCTTCGTCAGCGCGAGATCGGCGCGCCACCTCGCGTCCCACTCCTTCAACGTCCTGCCCGTCGAGAGCTTGAGCGCGCCGTCCACGACGTCGCCGGTCGGCAGCGCGTCGCGCATCGTCGCGAGCAGGCGCGGCAGGGCCGCCTCGCCCGACTCGCGCAACAGGAACCGGATGAAGCTCGTCACCTGCGCAAAGGCGACCCCCGCCTGCTCCGCCGAGGGCAGCATGGCGATCGAGGGCCCGATCTCGTCGAGGCGCACCCCGAGCCCGCGCTGCATGCCGACCGCGGCGATGGCGTCGTAGGAGGGCACGTCGTCGAGCGGCTCGGCCGGGCGCCAGCGCGTCTCCTGTCGCTTGGCCACGCCCTCTTGCAGCCACAGGGGCGCGCGGTCGGCGCTCTTGCGTGCGATGGCCAGGTGCGTGAGCTCGTGGGTCAGCGTGTCGAGCCACGGGTAGCCGTGGCTCGCGGCGCGCGGCGACACCATGAGCACGCGCCCGTACTTCGCGACGGCGACCGCGCCGGTCGTCTGCGCCGCGCGCTCGGGCAGGCCGCTCAGGGCGGCGAGCGTGAATTGATCGCGCACGAGGTCGATGCGCAGCGGCCGCGGCATCTCGGTCTCGAGCTCGCGGGCGAGCATGTCGCGCGCAGCCACCGCCGTCGCGACGAGGATCGGGAAGAGCGCCACGTCCTCGTCGTCCTGGAAGCGCACCGTCACGCCGGCGGCCTCGTCCGTCAGGGTCACCGTGGCCGCCGTGCCGCGGGCGCAGCCGCGCGCGACCCCGATGAGCGCGGCGCCCCCCTCGTCGTGTTCCATCTCGGGGCGCCCGAGCAAGCGCACCGCCTCGTCGCAGTCCCCGCGGTAGACCGCGAGGCGCGCGCGCTCGACGTCCTCGCCGACGCCGCTCGAGGCGAGCTCGAGGATGTGGGCGGCGGTGTCGAGCTCGAGCTCGAGGATCGCGCGGCGCGCCAGGAGCGCCGGGGCATCCTGCGCGCGAGCCGCGGGCGCCGCGAGCACCCCGGCGGCGAGGAGCGCCAGCGCGGCCACGGCGCGTCGCGCGCGGGAGATCGTGCGCGGGCTCATCGCAGCAGGCCCTCCGCGTAGCGGCGCAGGGCGTCGCGGAGGCCCGGCGGCACCGGGCCGCTCAGTCCGTCGAGCACGCGCTTGCGGAAGGCGTCGGCGTCCTCGCTCTTGCCCTTGCCGGGGACCGGCACGTGGCCGCCGACGGGTCCCTCGTCGGCGTCCTCGGCTCCGTTCTTCGGGTGCTCGCCGCCGTCGCGGTCGTCGGGCATCATGCTCTCGAGCATGCGCTGGGCCTCGCGCTGGCGCTCCGTTGCCTCGGCGCCGCGGCCCTGCTCGAGCTCCTCGGCGGCCTTGTCCATCATCGACCCGGCCTCTTCGAGCCTGCGCAGCAGCGACTCGGGCAGGGCGGCCTCGCCCCCGGCGCTCTTGTCGCGCAGCTCGCGCGCCTTGTCGGCGTGGCCGCGCTCGCGCTTGGCCGCGTGGCCGAGCTCGTCCTTGGCCGCCTCGGACGCACGGCGCTGCGCCTCGGCGAGGTCGCGCTTCGTGTCCTCGACGTGGCGCTCGACCTCGCTCTGGCTCGCGCCGGCGCGCGCGCCGAGCTCGCGGTCCGAGCCCGTCGCGTCGTCGCGGGCGGCCTTCTCGGCCTCCCCGAGCGCCCGGGTGGCCCCGTCGCCGCGCCGGATGGCCTCCGACAGATCGCCGCGCTCGAGCGCCTCGGCCATCGCCTCGGCGTGGGCGCGCCCCTCGCCGCCCTTCTGGCGGGCCGCCTCGGAGGGGGCGCTCACGGGCGACCCCGAGGTGTCGGGCCTCTGCTCGACGGCGCGCCGCACGGCCTCGGCGCGCTCCTTCAACTTCTCCTTCATCGCCTGGCGCAGCTCGGGCGTCATGGCCTGCTCGAGCGCCCGGGCGACCTCCTCCATCTGCTCGGCGTGCTCCTGCCGCAGCTGCTCGAGCATCTCGGCGATCTTCGCGGCCTCGGCCGCGGCCTCGGAGCCCTGACCCTCGCCGGGCTGCGGCACGCCCATGCCGCCGGACTCCGTGCCGCCGCGGCCCCCCGACGAGCCGAACGAGGGGAAGGGCTGGCGCAGGCGGGCGGCGAGATCCTCGGCGGCGAGCTTGGCGTGGTAGCGGTCGCGCGGCCCCCAGGCGCGGCGGATGCGGCGCAGGCCGTTCTGCACGATCTCCCCGAGGTCGAGGCCGAGCCAGCCGAGGCGCAGGAGCTGCTCGCCGCCGTCGGAGAGCACCGTGAGCGCGGCCTCGAGGCGCTGCTCGCCCCGCTCGCGGCGCGTGGGCTCCTCGCTCGCCGCGATGGCGTTCGCGGCGTCGGTCGCGACGTCGGCGAGCTTGCGCGCCGAGGCCTGCGTGTCGCTCACGCCGAGCGCCCCGAGGGCGGAGTCGAGGGCGAGCACGGCGCGCTCGCTCACGTCGAGGAGCTTGTCGTGGCCGATGGGCACGTGCTCGTCGCGCTCGGCGCCGAGGGCGCGCTCGAGGCGCTCGAGGTGCCCGCGCGTGAGCGCCGCGAGCGCCGACGGCACGGTCAGGCCGCCAAAGGTATGGTCGAGCATGGTGTGCAGCGCGTCGCCTGCGGTCGCGACGAGGGCGGTCTCGCGCGCGAGGTGGCCGGGCAAGCCGGGACCGTCCGGCGGCCCGAGCGCCATGCTGCCGGCGAGCATGTCGGTCACGGCGTCGCGACCGGCGCGCACGGCGGCGTAGCGCAGCGCCTCGCGCTCGCCGATCTTCGCCGGGACGATCATGATGGCGGCCGAGCGCCCCCACTTCGGGCCGCGCACGGGGTCGTCGTCGCGCGCCTCGACCGTGAGCTCGACCGGGAGGTAGGTGCGCTTGAAGAACGGGTCGCTCGAGAGCAGATCGATGCCGCCGCGGTCGACGCGGCTCCCGCCCTGGGGCTTCGAGAGCGGACGGCGCTCCTCGCGGCTGCCGGTGCGGAGCACGAGATCGACCGCCCCGAGCCCGTGATCGTCGCTCGCCTCGTAGTGGACCGCGATGCGCGGCTCGTCGAGCAGGCGCGCCGTCCGCGGTGCCCCCTCGAGGCGCACGGTGGGCGTCATGTCGGGCAGCGCGTGCACGACCGTACGGCCGGGCTCGAAGATGCGGACGGCGCCGAAGGTCGCCGCGACGCGGAGCTCGACATCGCCGGCGACGGCCCAGTGCGCGACGACGGCGCCCGAGCCGTCGTCCTCGAACCGCGCCTCGCGCGAGCAGTCGGTGAGCACGAGGGGCCGGTCCGGGCGGTGTGGCACGCCGCGCCGCGTGAGCTCGGTGCCGTCCGGCACGGCGACGGCGCCGTAGGCGTCGACCGAGCGGCGCGCCTGGCGCAGGTACGCCGGCGGAGCGAGCTCGACCTCCGCGCGCTCGAGCCAGGTGAGCGGGATGGGCGCGACGTCGCCGCGCGCCGCGAGCACGTCGAGCCCCTCGAGCAGGCGCAGGGGGTCGCTCGCGACGAGCGCGACGCAGCCGGTGGCGACCCCGAGCGCCACCGCGCTCCAGCGCCAGGCGTGGCGATTCGCGCGCGCGGCGATGCGGGCGACCGGCGCCCGACCGAGCAACCGGTCGAAGTGCAGGGCGGCGAGCTCGGCCGAGCCGCGGCGCGGCTCGAGCAGGGTCGTGCCCGCGAGGCGTCGGGCGCGCAGGGCCGCGGCCCCGAGCGCAGGATCGACCGCGCCGAGGCTCGTGCGCAGGACGTGCTCGGCGTCGCGGGAGCGCCGGCGCTGCCAGACGAGCCGCGCCACGACGAGGCCGAGCGCCGCGAAGAGGAGCGCCGCGGCCGCGATCCGCGCGGGCAGGCTCCCGAGGCGCGCCAGGCAGACGGCGCCGAGCGCGAGCGCGAGCGCCAGCGCCACGACGGCGCGGAGGGCGCTCGGCGCGATGAGATCGTGCCACGCCTGGCGCAGCCGCTCGATCGCGCCGTCACTCCTGCCCATCGGGCTAAGCGTAGTCGCCGCCGGGCCGTGCGCCAACGGGAGCAGCGGCGCGGCGCGCTGCGGCGGTGGCCGCCGGGACCTCGCGCGGGAACGGGGGCCTCGGGCCCGCGCGTGCGTGCGCGCGCGCGCGGTGGCATGCTCGGCCGCGTGAACCGTCCCGGCGCATGGTGGTGGCTCGCGCCTGCGACAGCGGCGCTCGTGGCGCTCGGCTGCGCGTCGAGCTGTCCCGACGCGG
>JACRDA010000184.1 GCA_016212965.1 Myxococcales bacterium | reverse complement strand
GCCCTCGATGCAGGCGCAGTCCTCGTCGACGACGTCGTCGCAGGTGTTGTCGACGCCGTCGCAGAGCTCCACGGGCTCGGGCACGCACGGCTCGCCGCCGGCACCCGCCGTGCCGCCGAGGCCGCCCGTTGCACCGGTGCCTCCGACCCCACCGGTTGCACCCATCGCACCGGCGCCCGGGCCCGGGTCGGTGGCCGAGTCGGTCGCGCATCCACCGGCGTTTCCGGCGGCGATGGCGCTCGCCGCGAACAAACCGACGGCCCAATGAAAGCGACGCATAAGCCCTCTCGCGCTGGCGGGATGACCGGAACGGGTCATCGACGCAGACCAGTCACCAGCATCATCTTCTCAGGTCGAGGCTGCGCCGCCAACTGTCGTGGACGCAGTCGCTCGTGATGACGCAGCGCGTCAAGGCCGCGGCTGCGCGGTGGTGCGCTCGGGACCGACCGCGTGCCGGCCCGGTCTCGAACGGGTGCCCTCGCGCTCGCTACTTCGGAGGCATGGCAGGGGCCGTGCCTCGCGGCGCGACCGAGGCCGAGCCCGCCGCGCTGCCCGAGGGCGCGGTGCTCGCGGACGGCGCCGCCGACCCGGAGCTCGACGCGCTCGCGCTCGCGCTCACGGAGCCCGGCGGTGAGGCCGTCGAGGACGTCGCGCCCGAGGCGCTCGGGGCGGACGTCGTCTTCGCACTCGGCGACGACTTCTGGCTCGCGGTCGTGGTCGCTCCGTCGCCACCGCCACACGCCGAAAGCGAAAGTGCAACGGTCACGAGTCCGAACGAAACCCGGCTACGCATGGATCCTTCCTCTCTTTCGTTGCGGCGCCGCACGGGCGCCATGCGTCGAAGGTGGCGCGCGCGAGCGGTGCGTGCCGTGAAGAGATCGTCAGCTTCGCAGCTCCTCGGGTCATGGATTGGTCATGGTCGCGCCAGCTGGCGGCCCGCGCCGAGCCGAGCGCGCCGAGCCGAGCGAAATCCATGCACGACGCTGGAACCCGCGACGTACGGCCGGGAGGTCGATGAGGCGCGCTCGACGCGGACGGGTTCTCTGGTAGCGTGGAAGGTTCGGGCGATCCTCGGCGCGGCGGCGGCGCCGGGGCCCCGCGGAAAGAACATGACCGAAGAGCTGATTCGCGGACGGCTACTGCTCGTCGAGGACGACGATCTGATTCGCCATGCTTACGCGCGCGGCCTCGCCGCAGGCGGGTTCGAGGTGGACACGGCCCGCGACGGGCTCGAGGCGCGCGAGAAGATCGAGCACACGAGGTACGACGCGATCGTGAGCGACGTCGCCATGCCCGGGCTCGACGGCCTCGGGCTGCTGCGCGAGGTGCGCCGCTTCGATCTCGACGTGCCCGTCGTGCTCATCACGGGCGGCGTCACCGAGACCGTCGCGGAGGAGGCGGTGGCGGCGGGCGCCATGCTGTGCCTGCAGAAGCCGATCCAGCTCGCGACCCTGCAGCAGATCGTGCGGCACGCCGCGCGCCTGCACGCCCTGGCTCGTCTCAAGCGCTGGGCCGTGGACGACGGCGGGCCGCCGAGCCACCGCGCGAGCGACCGCGCGGGCCTCGAGGTGCGTTTCGACAGCGCGCTCGCCAGGCTCTGGATCGCCTTCCAGCCCATCGTGCTACCGGCTGCCGAGCGAGTCGTCGCCTACGAGGCGCTCATGCGCAGCGACGAGACCGCCATGCCCCATCCCGGCGCGCTGCTCGACGCGGCACAGCGCCTCGGCCGCACCCGCGAGCTGTCGCGCGCGGTGCGGGCGAAGGTGGCCGAGCAGCTGGCGGGCCCCGGTCGTGGTCTCGAGGTGTTCGTCAACATCCACGCCGACGACCTCACGGACGCGACCCTGCTCGCGGCCGACGAGCCGCTGGCGCCCTTCGCGCGCCAGGTGGTGCTCGAGGTCACCGAGCGGGCGCCGCTCGACGAGGTGCGCGAGCTCTCCGAGCTGGCGGTGCGTCTACGACAGAGGGGCTACCGCCTCGCCGTCGACGATCTCGGCGCGGGCTACGCGGGGCTCACGGCCGTGGCGCGCCTCCAGCCCGACGTCGTGAAGCTCGACATGACGCTGGTGCGCGGCCTCGGCGAGAGCGAGGTCAAGCGCACGCTGGTGCGCGGCATGGCGCGGCTGTGTCGCGATCTCGGCATGCGCGTCGTGTGCGAGGGCGTCGAGACCGCGGCCGAGCGCGACACGCTCATGTCCATCGATTGCGACTGCCAGCAGGGCTACCTCTTCGCGCGCCCCGCGCGCGGCTTCCCAGCCGTCGGGTGGGGGGCGCGGGCCGCCGGCGTCGTGCTCGGTCGCATGGCGCGCCCGGAGCCAGCGTCGACCGCGCGGGACAGGGCGCCGGGCGAGGGACCGGGTGGCGCGGAGCTCGGCGCGCCGGTCGCCGCGGCACCGGCAGTCAAGCGCTGAGCCCGCCCCCGGGCGCGTTCACTTCTTGCACTCGGGCGGGGCCTCGGGCTTCGGGATGGGCACCGTGAGCCCGAAGGTGAGGACCAGGTTGTTCTGGACCTGCCAGGCGTCGAGCGTGAGCGGCTCGCGCACCGCCTTGAGCTCGTAGTCGAGGGTCGCCCAGTCGACGAGCTTGACCGCGAGCGCCGCGCCGAACGCGAGGCTCGTCAGCTGCCCGACGTTGCGGTCGTCGTCGGGCGCGAGCTCGCTGTGCACGAAGGGCACGAGGACCTCGGCGCTCTCCTTGTACACCAGGCGGTTCTCCGCCGTGGAGCCGGTCACCTGCACGGTCGCCTCGGCGCCGAGCTGCTGCGAGCTCCGGAGCTCCTTCACCTCGACGACGTCCGTGGCCTTGTCGTCGTCGACCGCGAACTGGCCCTTCGCGATGGTCTCGCGCCCGCCGACGGCCGTGCGGACCTCGAGCTTCACCTCCTCTTCGCTCACCGGCTGGAAGAACGCGCCGATCGACTGCTTCAAGGCGAGCGGGCGCATGGGGTCGGTGAGCCTGAGCTTGTGGTCGAAGATGGTCTCGGTGAGTCCGTCCTCGTGGCTCACGAGGTAGCCGACCGGCACGGCGCCCACGTCGTAGCCGGGGTAGACCGCGGTATCGAGCGTGGCGCGCGCGAAGGGACCGACCGCTTCCACGGCGTGGTAGAGGTAGATGCTCTCGAGCGCGAGCGAATCGCGCGCCTTGACGAGGTCGTCCACCGAGGGCGAGCGCTGCATGGCGGCGCTCGTCACGAGCGTGTTGCGCCACTCGTGGTCGTCCGGGCGTAATTCAGCGCGGCATCGAGCTTGTAGCCGAAGGTCACCGTGGTGCCGGCGGTCTGGCCGATCACCTGGCGGTTGTCGCTGAGGCTGAAGTTGGCCCCGAGGAGCAGGCGCCAGTCGAGGTCCTTCTTCGGCGGTGGCGCGGCCGGATCGATGACGTACTGCGGACCCTTGCTCTGGAGCTTGGGTGGGTCGTCGGCGCGGGCCAGCGGCGCCACGAGCAGGGTGGCGGTACCGAGAGCGACCAGGCCTGGGGCGATGAGTCGTCGATTCATGGGAGCTCGGCGCGCGTCGGGCGGCGCCGGCGTCGCGTGGTGCATGGGCGCCGGCGCGCCCGCGCGCAACTGGTGGACAGCAAGCCCCATGCCCGCAGGGGCCGGGCCAAACACACGGGATCGTGCCAATCCTCGTCCCCGGGTGGCCGCCGCGCGAGCGCCGCAACTGCGCTGCGGCGCAGCATCTGCGCACCGGGCGGCCTCGGGGCAGCCCGACCGGCCTCTCGCGCGCCTCTTCTTCTGCGCTCCCGAGCCGCGCGCCGCCGTGGTAGTTCCCGGTGCATGAGCAGCGATGCCTCCGAGCCAGGCGAGGAGCGGGCCCCCGAGTCGGAGCCGAAGCCGGACCCGAGCGCCGGGGGACTCGCGCGGGTCGCCCCACCCGAGGAGCCGGTCGTCGGCATTCTGGCGGAGCCCGACCTGCCGCCGCCGGCGTCGGTGCCGCGTCCGATGCCCGCGCCGACCGTGCGCGTGCTGCCGAAGCCCGCGGTCGACGAGCTCGCCCCGACGGAGGGCCTGACGGTCGTCGAGACGCGCGTGGTCCTGCGCGGCAAGCACCTTTACCGCGAATCCATCGTGCGCTTCGGCGGCGTCATCGCGATGCCGATCGGGGCCGTCGAGCCGTGGGAGCTCACGGTCCTCGCGCCGTCGCGCGACAAGGCCGGCCCGGTCGAGGTGACCGTCCAGAACCCGGGTGCCCACGTGCTCTCGCTGCCGAGCGCCTACCGCTACGTCGCGCTGCCGCAGCCCCAGATCCTGGTCGTCGCGCCGCACCGCGGCGCGGTGCGGGGCGGCACCGAGATCAGTGTGAGCGGCAAGCACTTCGTCGCCGGCAGCGTCGTCTTGGTCGACGGCGTGCGCGCCAAGACGCGCTTCGTCGACGCCGAGACGCTCGAGGCCCGCACGCCTCCCGGCAAGGCAGGGGCCATGGTCGCCGTGGCCGTCGAGAACCCCGACGGCAAGCGCGCCGTCACGCCGCGCGCCTACCTCTACGACGACCGCTACTGAGCGCCGCGGTCCTGGCCGTCGCTGCCGCTCACCGCGCCTCGCACGCGATGCCGAGCGCCTTGCGGAGGCGGTGGTAGCGATCGCTCACCACGAAGGTGAGCAGATCGTCCATCGCGGGGCCGACCGCGCGCGGGTCCTCGGCGCGCGTCATCGCCTCGGCGACGGTGAGATCGCCGCACAGCAACAGGCCCGCGCGGCGCGCCGTGGCGTCGGCGGCGGCGGCCCAGTGGCCGAGGTTCGTGCGCCCTCCGTCCTCGACGAAGCGCAGGAAGGCGCCGCGCAGCCGGTCCACCTGCGTGCGCTCGAGCAGAGGCTCGATGGCCTTGGCGATGGGCTCGACGCGCGCCTTCACACCCGCGGCGAGGGGCAGGCCCGGGTTGCCGACCACGAGCGCCGCGAGGAAGGCCTCTTCGAGGTCGACGACGCTCGGGTAGAGGAGGCGCACGAAGCGTTCCTCGCGGTAGTAGGCGAGCTGTCGGCCGCACGCGTAGGCGAGCTCGTGCGCGCTGCGCCCGCTCAGGGCGGCCTTGCCGAGGCGCGTCAGGGGCGGCACGCCCGGCACCATGTCGACGAGCCCGGGAAACTCCGGCACGACGTAGAGCGGCGGGATGACCATCCCGAGGATCGCTGCGGCCCACGAGAAGCAGCGCACCGCCTGCACCGTGCTCGTCGCCGCGTCCTGGCGCCGCGACGGATCGACCTCGGGCAGGGCCTTCAGGTGGCGCAGCACCGCCACGCGCCCGAGCAGCAGCGCGGGCGCGAGGCAGCCGAAGATTTCCCCGGTCGTGAGGTCCTCGTCCGGGTGCATCAGCATGCGCCGCCAGGCGGCGCCGTCGAGCGCGGCCTTGGGCTCGATGAGGCCGGTCGCGGGCCGGCCGGCGCGCACCGAGGCCTCGACCTCGGCGTCCCCCGCGCCGAGGTAGGCGAGGGCGCACGCCGCGCCCCACTGCCGGTCGACCTCGCCGCGCACGCCCCATGCGCCGTAGAGTGCCCGGAGGGTCTCGACGTCGCGCGGGTCGTGGCGCAGGCGCCGCTCGAGCGCGGCGGGGTCGTCGGCCTCGACGCCGCCCGCGGGGCCGGGCGCCGTGGCGTGCTCGATCTCGCCCACGTCCACCTCGACCGCGAAGCTCGCCCGGGCCTGCTCGAGCTCGTGCTCGAGCTCGCGCACGCGCGCCTCGAGCTCGGCGACGCGCCGCTCGAGCGCGAGCGTGCGCTGGTCGGTCGGCGGCGCGAGGGGCACGAGCGACGCCGGGGCTGCCGCGGGCTCACCTTCCTGCTCGCGCACGCGCACGCCGCGGTGCATCTCGTAGGCCGCGGAGAGCGCGAGCTCGAGCTTGCGGAGCCGCTCGCGGTCGAGGCCGAGCTCGTCGGCTGCGCGGTGCAGCTGGGCCCGCTCCTCGGCGGTGATGACACCGTCCTGCATCGCGTCCGCGAAGAGCTCCTCGTAGTACGCCTCGTAGCGGTCGAGCGCGAGCCCGCCCGACGTCTCGCTCGTCACGAAGCCGGGGGCGTGGGCGAAGGTGCCTGCCGCATCTCGATCTTGCTCGGATTCCATGGCTCGCTCCGGTGGCTAGTCCCCGCGGCGCGGGGCTCGCGGCGACCATGGCAGAGGCGCGCCGAGGCCGGAAGCCGGACCGTTCGGGGCCGTGACTCACCCCGCGAGCCGCAGCAGCGCGAACGCGAGCGCTGCGCCGACGAGCATCGCGAACAGCAGGCCCACGACGACGCGGGCGTCGAGGTGGCGCCCGCGGGGCGGCGCCGGCCGTGGCGTCGGCACCGGCGCGGGCGCCGGTGCGGGGCGCGGAGCAGCGGGGTCGACCATGAGCCGTGGCTCGACCGCGCGACGCGGCGCGATCGCGATGGGGGCAAGCGGCTCGCACAGGACGGTCGTCAGCGCGGGTGGCGGCACCGCGGGGGACAGCAGCGGCATTTCCGGAATGCGGATCGTCGTGGTTGCGGGCAGTGCCTTCGTCGGGAGCTCGGGGCCTGGGCGGTGCGGCGCGGGCTCCGCGCCGGGGGAGGGCGCACGCGCCGTGCGCGGCACCCGCCGCTCGGTCTCCATGTCCTCGGTGTCGACCTGCGGAGGCAGGGCGTCGCTCGGCCGGGAGGACGGACCCGGAGCGGCCGGGCGCCGGTCCGCATCCGCGAGCGCGCGCCCGAGCGCCAGGCCGAGCTCCGCGGCCGTCGCGAAGCGGTCCTCCGGGCGCTTCGCGAGGCAGCGCATCACGACCGCCTCGAGCCCGGGCGGGAGCGGCCCGTGCGACGGCGGCGCGTGGCGCGAGGGCGGCTCCGGCGTGCGCGTCGCGTGGGCCTGGAGCATGTCGACGGCGCTCGGGCAGTCGTCGAAGGGGCCGCGCCCACACAGGCAGGCGTAGAGCACGAGGCCCATCGAGTAGAGGTCGGCCCGCGCGTCCACCGGTCCGCCGAGCACCTGCTCCGGCGACGCGTAGCGCGGCGTCCCGACGAGGACGCCCTTGCGGGTCGGCAGGGCGAGCGGGGCCGGCGCGTCGCTCGCGGCGTGGACCACCTTGGCCACACCGAAGTCGAGGAGCTTCACCCGAGGCTCCTCCGCCGCCGGCGCACCTCCCGCCGCCACGCCGGTCCGGCAGAGGAAGATGTTGGCCGGCTTCACGTCGCGGTGCACCAGGCCCGCCTCGTGCGCGACACCGAGGCCGGCGAGCGCCTGACGCACGATGCCGATCGCCTCGCGCGCCGCGAGCGGCCCCCGCGCGCGCAGCTCGTCCGCGAGCGACGCGCCCACGAGCCGCTCCATCACGAAGTACGGCGCGCCGCCCGGCGCCACCCCGAAGTCGGTGACGGCCACGAGGTTGGGGTGGCGCAGGCGCGCGAGCGCCTGCGCCTCGAGCCGCATGCGGTCGACGCTGCGCGGGTTGTCGGCGAGGTGCTCGTGCAGGAGCTTCACGACGACCGTCGCGCCGAGCGCGCGGTGGAGGGCCTCGTACACCTGCCCCATGCCGCCCGCCCCGAGCCGGCGCACGACCGCGTACTTCGTATCGCCGGCCAGGGGGTCGTCGCCCGGCGGACCGCGGCCGTCGCGGTCCTCGTCGGTCCTCGGCTCGCGGAGGGTGCTCGGCTCGGGGCCGTCGCCCGGCGTGCGGCCGCCGTGCCGCTCGGGGACGGTGCTCGCTTCGTGACGGCCGGGGACCACGCGCCCGCGACGTCGTTCGTCGTCCTGCATGTCCATGGAGTCGACACGAGCGCGGCCGAGTTGCGCGCGACGATCGCCTGACATCCGTCATGCCGCGCCTCGCGCTCCGTGACGGTCCCGGATAGCCTGTACCCGTGGGCAGTGCCGTCTCGTACTGCTCCTGCTGCCAGACGGAGCAGAGCGACCCCCGCGCCAGGGTCTGCCCGCACGACGGCACGCCGCTCCGCCCCCGAGCGGAGCGCGGGGCCGCGTGGCTCGGCCAGGTGCTCGACGGCAAGTACCGGGTGCTCCGCTTCGTGGACGCCGGCGGCACGGCGGAGGTCCTCGAGGCCGAGCGCCTCGGGAGCGGCAAGCGCGTCGCGCTGAAGCTCCTGCATGCGTCCCTCTCCACGCACGCGGCGGCGCTCGCGCTCTTCGAGCAGGAGGCCCGGCTCGTCTCGCTCATCGCCCACCCGAACGTCGTCGCGATCGAGGACTTCGGCACGCTGCCCGGCGACGTGCAGTACATGGTGATGGAGCTGCTCGAGGGCCGCTCGCTCGCGTCCGAGCTCGGGGGCCGCCCGATGGCGCCGCTGCGGGCGCTGCGCTTCGCGATGCAGGCGTGCGAGGGGCTCGCGGCCGCTCACGAGCGCGGCGTCATCCACTGCGACCTCAAGCCGGGAAACTTCTTCCTGCAGCAGCGGGCCCACGACCCGGAGCCTATCCTCAAGATCCTCGACCTCGGCATCGGCAGGCTCGTCACGACCGAAGCCGGCGCCGGCGGCGCGATAGCGGGCACGCCCGACTACATGTCCCCGGAGCAGTGCCAGGGCCGCGCGCTCGGGCCGAGCTCCGATGTGTACGCGATGGGCGTGGTGGTGTTCGAGATGCTGCTCGGGCGGATGCCGTTCGAGGCCGAGTCGTACCTCGGGGTCATTCACGCGCACGTGCACACACCGGCCGTCTGGCCGCAGGCGCTCGCCGCGTCGCTCGGCGTGCCGCCCGAGGCCGAGGGCGTCGTCTTGAAGGCGCTGGCCAAGAACCCTGCCGACCGCCACGGCTCGATGCTCGAGCTGCAGGGGGCGCTCGGCGCGCTCGTGCGGCAGCTGCGCGGGGGCGATGCCGCGGTACCGAGCGCGCCGCCGCGCTCGAGCCGCGTCCCGCCCACGGCGCCGCCGGCGTCGTTGCGGGCGGCACCGCCTTCGCGCAGGCCGCTGACTGCACCGGTCACACCGTCGAAGGGGCCGCCCCGGACTCCCGTCGTCCGCGACGACGGGGCGGAGGTCGAGGCGCTGCGTGCGCGCGTCCTCGAGCTCGAACGCACGTTGGCGGCGAGCGAGCACAGCAAGCGGCAGCGCGCGGTGCGCGAGGCGGTCGCGGCGCTGCTCTCCGATCCGAGCTCGCTCTCGACGGCGACCCCGCGCATCCTCGAGGCCATCCGCGATCTCTCCGGCGCCGACGCGGGGGCGCTCTGGCTCGTCGATCGCCAGCGGCGCCTGCTGCGCTGCGACACGCTCTCGGCCCGCGCCGGCGCGGACGTCCGGCCGTTCCTCGACAGCACGCGCGCCCTGACGTTCGGCCGCGGCCTCGGGCTCCCGGGCCGCGTGTGGGCGAGCGGCCGCCCGGCGACGATCGCGGACGTGAGCCGGGACCGGAACTTCCCGCGCGCCCCCGCCGCGCGCGCGGCCGGCCTGCAGAGCGGCTTCGCGGTGCCGCTGGCGGTCGGCGGCGAGGTCCTCGGGGTGCTCGAGTTCTTCACCCGCGACCGGCGCGCGCCCGAGGGCGATCTGCTCGCCACGCTCGCCGAGCTTGGGACCGAGCTCGGGGCCTCCTTCGCGCCCGGCCAAGTCAGGGAGGGGCACGGCCCCCTGATCCACGTGCCCCCGGTACGGCCCCACGACGGCGCCGAGGCGCTCGAGGACGTGCAGCGCCACGTCGAACGCCTGGTGGCGCAGGCGCGCGCCGAGCGCGCCCGGGGCGCGCCGATCTTCGACATCGGCCAGGACCTCGTCGCGCTCCCGATCGCCGGCAGCCTCGACGCGGAGCGCGCGCTCGAGCTCGCCGAGCGCGTGTGCGACCGCGTGGAGCGCCAGGCGCCCCGCGCCCTTCTCATCGACGTGGCGGCGGTCGACGTCGACGACGCGACGACCTTCGAGCAACTGGCGCTCCTCGCGCGCGCCGTCTCCGAGCTCGGCGTTCGGTGCCTGTTCACGGGAGTCCGCGCGTCCGGGAGACCCGCGGGGCGGTCGGCTCTCGTCGGAGCCACGGCGCTGCCGACGCTCATCGACGGCATCGCGGAGTGCATGCGCGGTCACGCCGGCGTACGGTGAGCCGGATCCGTGAACAGCGCCGGCGCCGCCTTCTTCGTCCTCCAGTCGGTCAACCCGATCGCCGGCATCCTCGTGTCCATCCCGGTCGCCATCCTCGAGCTCGAGTGGCATCCGGTCGTGGTCGCGGGCGCGGCGATCCCGCTCTGCTACGTGCAGGTGCTCGCCGTCGACGCGCTCTGGAACCGCCTCTGCCGGTGGGAGGCCTGGAACCGCTTCCTCGCCCGCAAGCGGAGCGCGCGCATCGACCGGCTCGTGGCCTCGCGGGGCGCCTTCGCCTCGACCGCGCTCCTCGCGCCGCTCGTCGGCCCGTGGGTGGTGATGAGCTTCATGCGCTACGCCGGGGTGTCCCAGCGCGCGGTCGCCCTGCCGATCGTCCTCGGCATCTCGTGGATGACCGCGCTCGTCACGGCGACCTGCTACTTCGCCCCGCGGCTCCTCGACGACTTCAGGACCGCCGCCCCGATCGTCGGCGGCGCGCTCGTGGCCGCGCTTCTCGCCGTCGCGCTCGTCCCGAGGCTGCTCCGACGGCGGTGAGGTGAAGGGCGTGCGGTCACGAGCGGCCTCGGGCGGCGCGCCCCGTGGGCGACGTTGCGGTACAGCCCGCGATCCCGTAGAGTCACTAGTCACGTGATCGGCCAGGTCATCGACGGCAAGTACGAGGTCAAAGCTCTGCTCGGGCAGGGCGGCATGGGTGCGGTCTACGAGGCCGAGCACACCGGTACAGGCCGTCGTTGCGCGGTCAAGGTCATCATCAACGAGGAGTTCGTCCACGACCCGAAGGTCGTCGGGCGCTTCCAGCGCGAGGCCCGCGCGGCCGGCGCGGTGGATACTCAGTATATCGCGCAGGTGCTCGACGCGGGCGTAGACCGCGACACGGGCCTGCCGTTCCTCGCGATGGAGTACCTCGACGGCGAGGACGTCCAGCACCTGCTCAAGCGCGTCGGACCCATCGCGCCGGACACGGCTCTGCGCATCGTCGCGCAGGCGTGCCTCGGGCTGCAGAAGGCGCACGCCCAGGGGGTCGTTCATCGCGACATCAAGCCGCACAACCTGTTCCTCACCAAGCGCGACGCGGGCGAGGTGATCGTCAAGATCCTCGACTTCGGCATCGCCAAGGTGAAGATGGACCAGTCGAACTCGACGGAGGGTGCCGACCTCACGAAGACCGGCAACCTCCTCGGCTCGCCGCTCTACGTCTCGCCCGAGCAGGCGCGCGGTCAGCGCGAGATCGACCACCGCACCGACATCTGGTCGCTCGGCGCCGTGCTCTACCAGATGCTCTCGGGCCGCACGCCCTACCAGCACGCGACCGCGCTCGGCGAGCTCATCCTGCTCGTGTGCACGGAGCCTCCGCCCCCGATCCAGGATCACGCGCCCTGGGTGACGCCCGAGGTCGCCGCGGTCGTCCACAACTGCCTCAAGCAGAACGTGAAGGAGCGCTACCAGACGGCGGGCGATCTGTTCGAGGCGGTGCGCCCGCTCTTGCCGGGCGGCTGGACGCTGACCCAGGAGATGCTGCTCTCGCTCTCGGACAGCCAGCGCCTCGAGTCCGCGCCGCGCCTGCCGACGAGCATGCCGCCGCCGGCGCCGATGCTCACGTCGAGCGGCAGCACCGCCATCCCCGGCGTCACCGGGCTCGGCCGCACGACGGCCCTCGGCGCCGGCGTAGCTGCGCACGCGATCTCCGGGGACGCGGCCGTCACCACGAACGGCGCCGCCGTCGTGTCGCAGGCCGGCGAGCCGCGCCGGTCCTCGAAGCTGCCGGTCGTCATCGGTGCGGTCGCGCTCGTGGCGGCGGCCGGGGTCGGCATCTTCCTGGCGACGCGTCCGGGCGGTGCGGGGGACTCGGTGGCCACGGCCGGGCCGACGACCACGACGATGGCGGCGCCGGCGACCGCGACCACCGCCGCGACGACGCAGGCCACCACGAGCGCGACAGCGACGCCCGCAGACGACAAGATTCGCTACAAGATCCGCGTGCTTCCGAAGGACGCGACGGTCGAGGTCGACGGCGCGACGGTCGAGGTGGCGGACAAGGGCGACTACGGCGAGTTCGAGGTCACGGCCACGGTCGGCGACAGCGTGAAGGTGCGCGTCCAGAAGGGCAGTGCCGAGGCCACGGGCGAGGTCGCCTTCATGAAGGCCGGCCCCGACCCGGCCATCGTCGAGCTCAAGGAGGGCAAGAAGACCGAGATCAAGCGCACCGGCAACCCGGGTGTGATCACGACGTCGAGCGCCGCCGCCGCGCCGCCGAAGCCCACGGTGAAGGGCGTCGGGACCGACACGGGCGAGTTCGGCGAGCCCCTTCCACCGAAAAAGTAGCGCCGGTCCTCGGCCGGTGCCCGCGGTGGCCCCAGCCCTCCGTTCGGGATGCACGACGGTGCGCTCTCGGTGGCGCTCCGTAGCGTCATCTCTGTTAGAGTACCGCCGATGCTGACAGTCGCGAACACGAGGCGGACCCACGCACTCGAACGAAGCCTCGCCGGGTGCCTGTGCGCGCTCGTCCTCGCGTTCGCCGGCGTAGCCCGCGCGCAGCCCGCCGAGCCGCAGCCCCCCGCGCCTCCGACCGCCCCCGTGCCAGCCGAGCCTCCGCCGCCCACCGCGCCGGCGCCGGCGCCGGCACCGGCACCGGCGGCCGAGGCGAAGGAGTACACCCCGGAGCAGCGCCAGGAAGCCCTCGGCCACTTCAAGAAGGGGCTCGCTCTGCTCGAGGAGCGCGCGTTCGCGCCGGCCCTCGCCGAGTTCATCATCTCGCGCAGCATCTTCCCGACCGCCATCGCGACCCGCAACGCCGCCGCGATGCTGCGCGCCCTGCAGCGCTACGACGAGGCGGTCGAGATGTTCGAGACCCTGCTGCGCGAGTTCAACGTGCCGCCCGGCGAAGAGGAAGGCCAGCGCGGCTGGGCCCAGAAGCAGGTCTCCGAGCTGCGCGGCCTGGTCGGCACCGTGGACGTGTTCGGGGCCGAGCCGGGTGCCGCCATCGTCGTCTCGGGCGAGGCCAAGGGCGAGTATCCGCCCGTGCAGCCGATCCGCGTGCCGGCCGGTACGCACGTCGTGCGCGTGTTCAAGGAGGGCTTCGAGCCCTACGAGACCCGCATCGACGTGGCGGGCGGTCAGACCGCGAGCGTGCAGGCGAAGCTGCGCAAGCTCGCCGACAGCGGGCGGCTGCGCGTGAGCGAGCGCAGCGGCAAGAGCCTCGAGGTGCTGGTCGACGGCGTCACCATGGGCAAGACCCCGTGGGAGGGCGTGCTCGGTGTGGGCGACCACATGGTCGTGCTGCGCGGCGAGGGCAAGCTCGGCACGCAGCCGGCCGCGGCGGCCGTCAAGTCCCAGCAGACGACGCAGCTCGCCCTGTCGGCCGAGGACCTCGACGCCACGCTGCGCGTCGATCCCACGCCACCCGGCGCGAGCGTCGCCGTCGACGGAGTCACGGTGGGCAACGGCGTGTGGCTCGGGCGCATGCGGGTCGGCAAGCACACGGTCGAGGTGCGCAGCGACGGCTTTCTCACGGCGACGAAGGAGATGACGCTCGCGCGCGGCCAGCGCGAGAACCTCGCCATCGAGCTCGAGCGCGACGAGGACGCCCCCGTGTGGCGTGTGCCGCCGAAGTGGGTGGTCGACGTGAGCGCCGGCCTCGCCGTCGTGCCGAGCTTCGGTGGGGACATCGCCGCGGCCTGCGAGAGCGGTTGCCAGCGCTCGATCGGCCTCGGCGCCACGGGCTCGGTCTCCGCGAGCTACGAGCTCGGTTCGGGCCTCGGCTTCGGCCTCGAGCTCGGCTACCTGTTCGCCTGGCAGGAGGTGCGCGGGCGCAAGGCTGCGCTCCTGCCCCACGGCTTCGCGACGCCGAACAGCGGCGAGGCCACGGACGCGCTGCGCCTCAGCGCCTTCCTCGGCGGGCTCAACATCGGCTACCACTTCGAGGGCGACGTGCCGGTGGCGCTGCGGCTCGGCGCGGGGGCGCTCGTGGGCCAGCTGCGCGACGAGCGCGTGGGCGCGTTCCTGACCCAGGACGGCAGCGGCGTGGCGACCTACCCGGTCGTCGACTTCCAGCGCGCGACCTACTTCTACGTCGACCCGCAGGTGCGGGTCGGCTTCCGCTTCGAGGAGCACTTCGAGCTGTCGGCGTTCGTGCAGGCCCTCCTGCTCGTCGGCATCGAGGTCCCGAAGTGGGACTCGAGCATCGAGCTCGCCGCCGGCAGCGACGGCATCGGGACCTACCCGCAGGAGAGCCTGCTCGGCTCGTTCATCGTGGCCGTGACGCCAGGCCTGAACTTCCGCGGCGATTTCTGACGGAGTCTCAGCGCTTCTGGATGACCATGAACTGCACGCGGCGGTTCGCCGCGCGGCCGGTCTTGATGCGGTTGTCGCCGAGCGGCCGGCTGAAGCCGTAGCCCTTGGCGACGACCCGTTCGCTCGGCACGCCGTGGCTGGTGAGCCAGTCGCGCACGGCGCTCGCGCGCGCCTGCGACAGCTGCATGTTGTACTCCTCACCGCCGTTGTCGTCGGTGTGCCCCTGCACCTCGACGACCTCGAACTCCGGGTGCGCGAGGATGGCGTCGCGCACCTCGGCCAGGAGCTTCTCGGAGTCGCGTGAGACCGTGTCGTGCACGCTCTTGCCGTCGGAGATGAACTGCACCTGTTGCCGGATGACGATCTCGCCGTCCGTGACGGAGATGAGCTCGGAGCAGCCGTTCTGCGCGGGGTCCGCGCTCGGAGAGCCCTTCTGGTCGGGGCACGCGTCCTTCGCGAGCGGGATGCCGTCGCCGTCCCCGTCCTCCGGGCAGCCGTGCCACTTCGGGTTCGTGCTCTCCGGGCCCGCGAGCTTCGGGCACGCGTCCTTGCGGTCGACGATGCCGTCGCCGTCCGCGTCGTTGGGGCAGCCGTTCTTCGCGGGGTCGTCGCTCGGCTCGCCCGCGACGGTCAGGCACGCGTCCTTCGTGTCGGCGACGCCGTCGTTGTCGCCGTCGGGCGGGCAGCCGTTCTTCGTCGCGTCGCCGGAGCGCTCGCCGGCGACGGTCGGGCAAGCGTCGTCGACGTCGAGCACGGTGTCGTCGTCGCGGTCGGCGGGCGGGCAGCCGTCGAGCATGGGATCCGTGTTGGGCTGGCCCTTGACGGTCGGGCACGCGTCGTCCCCGTCCGGGATGCCGTCGTCGTCCCCGTCCTTCACCGGGGCGGCCTCGGGCTTGTCCTCGGCCGGCTCGGCGAGCGGCGCCCAGCCGACCATCCCGAGGAAGCGGAAGGCCGGCGTCCCCACCGACGTGCCGAGGCCCGGGCCCGCTCCTGCGCCGAAGGTCAGGCCGCCGAGCACGCGGATCTTGGTGCCGAACATCATCTCGAGCTTGGCGGCCGTGGCGGTCACCGTGACCGGGTCGGTCGAGAGCGGGGCGCCGCCGCTCGGGCTGAAGTCGCCCGCGCCGGCGAGCTCCGCGTCGAGCTGCAGCACGTCCTCGAGCGCCAGGAGGCCGATGCCCGCCCCGAAGCGGCCCGCGTGCCCGCGCTCCGACGCGCGCAGCTCGACGCCGCCCGAGGCCGTGTAGACGAAGGCGACGTCCTTGCTGCCGACGCGGCCGCCGAGCGACACGTCGAAGATGCCGCGCACCGCGCCCTCTCCGACGTACTGCTCGCGCTTGCCGGTCGGGGCGAAGAGGTAGCCCTCGAGCCCGAGCTGGAACGGCCCCCCCTCGTCGCCGAAGAGCCGCCCGCGCGCACCGAGGCGGAGGTCTCCGGCGTTCGGTGCCGTCAGGGTCGGGTAGGTGACGCCCGGGAGCGCCGGGTCATCGCCCTTGTTCAGCACCGAGACCGGCATGTGCACCGACACGAGCAGCCGGTCGAAGAACGCCATCGAGAAGTCGGCGTGCAGGCTGCCCTGCGCCGAGACGACGGCCAGATCCTCCGCCGCGACGTTGCCGGCGCTGTCGCGGAGCACGATGTGGATGGGGCGGTGGGCGTAGTCGAACGCGACGTAACCGCGAGGCGCGACGTGGCCGCTCGCGAACGGGGACGGCACGCCCCAGAACACGTCACCGGCGGGCGTGAGCTCGAAGGCGTCGAGCGCGAAACCGCCCTCGTCCTGGGCTCGCGCGGTGGCCGCGAAGAGCGAGGTGGCCGTCGCGGCGAACGCCGCCAGCGTGGCAGATTTCATGAGGAGCTCACGATAGTTGGGGCAGCGGGGAGCGGCAACGGTGAGATGGGAAGAGGTGCCCGGGGCCCCGACGGCGGGGGCCCCGGTCCGAGTGGAGCCGCGGCGCGCACCCCCCGGGCGCACCGCGGTTCGGCGCGGGGTCACGCCGCGCGGCGTGACCGGCGTCGGAGCAGGATGGCGCCGAGCCCGAGCAGGAGCCCGAGCACGCCGGCATCGCCGGTGCCCTGCGCGGGCAGCTGGCAGTTGCAGCCGCCCTCGAAGTCGGGAGCGAGCGGGTCCTCGGGAGCCGGGCCGATGCCGCCGCCCGCTCCGCCGCCGCCGCCCGCGCCGCCGGTACCGCCGTCGCACGCGTCGCCGACGCCGTTGCTGTCGGCGTCTTCCTGGCCCGGGTTCGCGTCCTCCGGGCAGTTGTCGCAGAGGTCACCGACGGTGTCCGCGTCGATGTCGGCCTGGTCCGGGTTGTTCACCGCGTCGCAGTTGTCGCACGCGTCGCCGTACACGTCGGCGTCCGAGTTCTCCTGGAGCGGGTTGGGGTCGCTCGGGCAGTTGTCCGAGCTGTTCTGGATGCCGTCGCCGTCCGTGTCGTTGGCCGGGTCGCACGCATCGCCGATGCCGTCCTGGTTGGCGTCGGCCTGGTTGGCGTTCGCCACGGTCGGGCAGTTGTCGCAGAGATCGCCGACCCCGTCGGCGTCGCCGTCCGCCTGGTCCGTGTTGTCCGTGAACTGGCAGTTGTCGAGCGGGACCATCGTGCCCGTCGAGCAGGTGTAGCCGCCCGGCTCGAGCGTGAGCACGCCGCCGCCGGTGCACTCGAAGTCGCCGACCGTGTCGTTGTCGTCGTCGGGATCGCAGAGATCGCCGGACGCCCCGCCGTCCGCGTTCGCCTGGTCGGTGTTCGGCACGAACTGGCAGTTGTCGACGGCGTTGAGGACGCCGTCGCCATCGGCGTCGGCGGTCGGGTCGCACATGTCGCCGCGGAAGTCGCCGCCGGTGTTGGCCTGGTTCGGGTTCGCGACACTGACGCAGTTGTCGTCGCAGTTCGTCGTGGCGCCGCCGGTGCAGTAGTTGTCGTCGGGGAAGCCCGAGGCGTCGCCGTCGTCGAGGATGCCGTCGCCGTCGCTGTCGCCGTCGCACACGTCGCCGATGCCGTTGCCGTTGCTGTCCGACTGGCTCGCGTTCGCGACCAGCCGGCAGTTGTCACCGCCGGGCGTGACGGTGCACACGCCCCCGCCGCTCGCCGCGCCGTCGCACACGCCGTCGTTGTCCGTGTCGACGTCGCGGTAGTCCTCCATGCCGTCCCCGTCCGTGTCGATGGGCGCAGTGCTCACATCCGCGTCGCCCGCCTCGTCCGCGTCGCTGACGCCGTCCGCGTCGCTGTCGAGGTCGATGGCGTCGATGGCGCTGTCGCTGTCGGTGTTGTTGAGCGGGTCGGCCGGGTCCGCGGCGTTCCGCACCTCGGTTGCGTCGGCGATGGTGTCGGCGTCCGTGTCCTGGCTGAGCGGGTCGGTGCCGAGCCCGCCCTCCTCGGCGTCGGTGAGCGTGTCGGCGTCGTCGTCGTCGTCGCACACGTCGCCGAGGCCGTCGCCGCCGGGCAGCGCGAGATCGGTGTTCTTCTGATCGGTGTTGACCGTGAAGATGCAGTTGTCGACTGGCAGGAGCACGCCCACCGTGCAGCCGTAGCCGTTGATGCCGAGCGTGAGCGTGCCGCCGCCCGTGCAGGCAAAGTCCCCGACGTTGTCGTTGTCGTCGTCGGGGTCGCAGGCGTCGCCGAGC
This sequence comes from Myxococcales bacterium, assembly GCA_016212965.1. Lineage (GTDB taxonomy): Bacteria > Myxococcota_A > Polyangia > Polyangiales > Polyangiaceae > JACRDA01. Next base: position 6,576 of record JACRDA010000184.1, on the reverse strand, counting down.
GCGTCGCCGTCGTTGTTCTCCTGCAGGGTGTTGACGACGAACTGGCAGTTGTCGGCGAGGTCGAGCACCGTGTCGTTGTCGTCGTCGTTCTCGCAGAGGTCGCCGAGCGCGTCGCCGTCGTTGTTGGCCTGGTTCGTGTTGGCCGTGAACTGGCAGTTGTCGACCGGCACGAGCACGCCGACCGTGCAGCCGTACCCGTTGATGCCGAGCGTGAGCGTGCCGCCCGCGGTGCAGGCGAAGTCGACCACGCTGTCGTTGTCGTCGTCGTCCTCGCAGAGGTCGCCGAAGGCGTCGCCGTCGTTGTTGGCCTGGTTCGTGTTGACGACGAAGTGGCAGTTGTCGGTCGTGTCGAGGACCGTGTCGTTGTCGTCGTCCGGGTCGCAGGCGTCGCCGAGCGCATCGCCGTCGTTGTTCTCTTGCAGCGAGTTGGCGATGAACTGGCAGTTGTCGCTCACGTCGAGCACGCCGTCGGCGTCGTCGTCGCCGTCACAGATGTCGCCGACGCCGTCCGAGTCGTTGTCCTGCTGCAGCGTGTTGGCGGCGAACTGGCAGTTGTCGTCGCAGTTCGCGGTCTGGCCGCCCACGCAGGGGCCCGGGCCGCCGTCGTCGAGGATGCCGTCGTTGTCGTCGTCGTTGTCGCAGGCGTCGCCCTGGCTGTCGAGGTCGTTGTTCTCCTGGCCGGGGTTGGCCGCGAACGGACAGTTGTCGGCGAGGTCGGTCCAGGTGTCGTTGTCGTCGTCGGTGTCGCACACGTCACCGACGGCGTCGCCGTCGTTGTTGGCCTGGTTCGGATTGCTCGTGAACTGGCAGTTGTCGGCCCCGTCGAGGTCGCCGTCGTTGTCGTCGTCGGGGTCGCACGCGTCGCCGATGCCGTCGGGCTCGTTGTCGGCCTGGTTGGTGTTGGCGATGGCCACGCAGTTGTCGCAGCTGTCGCCGACGTTGTCCGAGTCGCCGTCCACCTGACTCTGGTTCGAGACCGTGGGGCAGTTGTCGCACGCGTCGCCGCGGCTGTCCCCGTCGCTGTTTTGCTGGTTCGCGTTGAAGACGAACTGGCAGTTGTCGGCGACGTCGAGGTCGCCGTCGTTGTCGTCGTCGGGGTCGCAGGCGTCGCCGAGCGCGTCGCCCTCGTTGTCCTCCTGCTGGGTGTTGGCGGCGAACTGGCAGTTGTCGCTCGCGTCGAGGATGGTGTCGTTGTCGTCGTCGGCGTCGCAGAGATCCCCTTGCGCGTCGCCGTCGTTGTTGGCCTGGTTCGCCTGGAAGAGCAGCGGGCAGTTGTCGCTCACGTCGAGCACGCCGTCGTTGTCGTCGTCCGTGTCGCAGGCGTCGCCCTGCGCGTCGCCGTCGTTGTTCTCCTGGAGCGAGTTGGCCGCGAACACGCAGTTGTCGCTCCCGTCGAGGACGCCGTCGTTGTCGTCGTCGGGGTCGCAGACGTCGCCGAGCGCGTCGCCGTCGTTGTTCTGCTGCCCCCCGTTGGCGACGAACTGGCAGTTGTCGCTGACGTCGAGAACGCCGTCGTTGTCGTCGTCGGGGTCGCAGGCGTCGCCGAGGGCGTCGCCGTCGTTGTTCTGCTGGCCCGCGTTCGCAACGAGCGGGCAGTTGTCGACCCCGTCGATGATGCCGTCGCCGTCGTCGTCGGTGTCGCAGGCGTCACCGATGCCGTTGCCGTTCGTGTCCGTCTGGCTGGTGTTCGCGACGAGCGCGCAGTTGTCGCAGACGTCGCCCACCGTGTCGGCGTCGGAGTCGAGCTGACTGTCGTTGACGAGGTTCACGCAGTTGTCGCAGACGTCGCCGAAGAGGTCGCCGTCGGCGTTCGCCTGGGAGGCGTTCGCCGCGAGCACGCAGTTGTCGCTGCCGTCGAGGACGCCGTCGTTGTCGTCGTCCGGGTCGCACGCGTCGCCGAACGCGTCGCCGTCGGTGTTGAGCTGGGTCGGATTCGGCGCGAAGTCGCAGTTGTCGCTGACGTCGTTGACGCCGTCGTTGTCGTCGTCGGGGTCGCTCGCGTCGCACAGGACGTCGCCGTCGTTGTCGGGGCCGTCGTTCGCGGGCGTCTGATCGCTGAGCGGCCCGAAGCCGTCCGTGCCGATCGAGCAGTCGTCGCAGCTGTCGCCGTCGCTGTTGCCGCAGCGCGTCGGGTCGAGATCGAAGCTCTCGCTCACGTCCGCGACGCCGTCGTTGTCGTCGTCGCCGTCGCAGGCGTTGCCGCTGGCGTCCCCGTCGGTGTCGAGCTGGGTCGGGTTGGCGAGCGCGATGCAGTTGTCGCAGGCGTCGCCGAAGCCGTCGCCGTCCGTGTCGGTCTGCGAGTCGTTCTGCACGAGGTCGCAGTTGTCGCAGGCGTCCCCGCGCTGGTCGTTGTCGGTGTTCTCCTGCAGGGCGTTCGCGTCGAACTGGCAGTTGTCGTCGCAGTTGACGGTGTTGCCGCCGACACAGGGGTTGCTCGCGGGCACGCCGTCGCCGTTGTCGAGGATGCCGTCGTTGTCGTCGTCGGTGTCGCAGGCGTCGCCGGCCCCGTCGAGGTCGGTGTCGAGCTGGTTGTCGTTGGCGTCGAGCGGGCAGTTGTCGCAGGCGTCGCCGAACTGGTCGCCGTCCGGGTTCTCCTGCCCGGGGTTCTGCACGAAGTCGCAGTTGTCGCTGACGTCGGAGATGGTGTCGGCGTCGTCGTCGCTGTCGCAGTCGTTGCCGACGCCGTCGCTGTCCGTGTCGAGCTGGGTCGGGTTCGGCGTGCTCGGACAGTTGTCGCAGACGTCGCCGACCCCGTCGTTGTCGCCGTCGTTCTGGTTGCTGTTCGACTTCGTGCGGCAGTTGTCGGCGGTGTCGGGGTCGTTGTCGCCGGGGTTGCCGTCGTCGTTCGTGTCCGGCCCGTCGAGGGTGCCGTCGTTGTCGTCGTCCGGGTCGCAGGCGTCGCCGCACGTGCACGAGCCGCTGCACGAGTAGGGCCAGGCGCCGCAGTCGCCGTCGCCGTCGTGCTGGTCGGGGTTCGGGGTGCCGACGCAGTTGTCGAAGACGTCGAGGACCTGATCGCCGTCGAGGTCGTACGGCGGGGCCGCGCCGGCGTCGAGGGAGCAGAGCCCGAGGAGCGCGAGGGCGCCGAAGGGGAGCATCGCGCGCCAGCTGGGCCGCCGGTGGCTCCGGGCGCTGCCGAGCGGGGACGAAGACCTGGGGCGGGAAGGATGGGTCATCTTGGGCGCTCCTACAGCGGCGACGGGACGTCGACCCCTCCCGCCGACGCGCGCGGAGCGCATCGACGCAGGGGTGCGGACGAGGAGGAAGAGGACAGCAGGTTACGCTACGGGAGTCTACCGCCCCGGCCGACCCCGTGGGGCGAATTTCGGCCGCGCTCGGGTGCCCGCCGGAAAGCGCGGCGGCCGGGGGGCGGCTTGCCGTGTCGCTACGGTTGCGCCGGCGGTTCTGGTAGTCTCGGCGGGCGTCACCTGTCCCCGCCGAGGAGTAACGTGCCCGCTCATCGCAAACCGAACCTTTCGTTGCGGCACCGGCTTGGCCTGTCGCTGCTGACCGTCACGACGCTCCTCGGGGCCTGCGCGCAGGACGACGCCGGGGGGCGGGACTCGAGCCCAGCGGCCGAGGACGCCGCGGCGGTCCTCGACCGCGTCCGGTCCCTCGCCGGCGTGCGCGAGGAGCTCGCGGCACAGCCCTCCGCGCGGGTCGTCTTCGGGGCTCGTGCGGACGCGGCCGCGCGCGTGGTGGATCTCGCCACGGGCCTGGCGCTCACCTTCGAGCTCGAGGGCGCGGGCGACGTGCCCGCCGTGGTGCTCGGCGACGCGGCCGTGTTCGCGGGGGGCGGGCCGGACGGCGCCGACGTCGTACAGCTGCGCTCGCCGACCGGCCTCGAGGACTTCCTCTTCTACGAGCTCGAGCCGGTCGAGCGCGCGGTGCGCTACCGCGTCGACGTGGCGGCGTTCGCCGGGCTCCGGCTGCTCGGTGACTCGCTCGAGCTACTCGACCGCGGCGGGGCCCCACGCCTGCGCGTCGCTCCGCCGTACGTCGTGGACGCGCGGGGAGTGCGGCACGCCGCCGTGCTCGGCCTCGAGGGCTGCGCCTACGACGCGAGCCCCGTCGGCCCGTGGGGGCGACCCGTCACCCCTGCCGGCGCCTCGAGCTGCACGCTGCGCGTGAGCTGGCCGGCCGACCTCGCCTACCCACTCGTCGTCGACCCGCAGTGGGCCTCGACCAGCAACAACCTCGGCGTGGCGCGGTCGCGGCCGGTCGTGACCGAGCTCGAGCCGGGCTCGCGGACGACCCGCCTGCTCGTCACCGGCGGCTTCAACACGGCGGGCACGGCCCTGGCGAGCAGCGAGATCTACGAGCCCCTGAGCCGTACCTTCGCGCTCACCGGCGCCATGGCGACCGCGCGCGGCGGCCACGCGGCCGCGACGCTCGGCGATCCGGCCGCGCCGACCGGCCTGCCCGTGCCCACGATGGTGTCGGGCGGCACCGACGCCGAGGGCGGCGGCACGCCGATCGCCAGCATCGAGGTCTACAACCCGGACACGGGCACCTTCGTGACCGACCCGACGCCGCTCACGCTCGGGCGCTTCAACCACACGGCCACCCTTTACGAGAACCACCGCGTCCTCATCGTGGGCGGCACGGCGCCGCCGCTCAACCAGCCGACGAACAGCGGCGTCGTCTACGATTTCACCGGCTTCGACACCAACGGGCTGCCGGTGAGCACGGTACCCGTGACCCCCACGCTGAGCCAGTCGCGCACCGGGCACACCGCGACGCGCCTGCCGACCGGGCACGTGCTCGTCGCGGGTGGCTTCGTGCTCGCGGGCAGCGCGCTCTCGTCGGCGGAAGTCTTCGACGGGAGCCTCGCGAGCTTCGGCGCGGTGCAGACCGCCGGCGGTGGGCTGCCGCAGATGACGGCGCTGCGCGCCTTCCACACCGCGACCCTCGTCGAGGAGGGGCCGCAGAAGGGCACCGTCGTCCTCGCGGGCGGCATGACGGCGACCGTGGCCGGCGTCGTGAACAACACCCTCGATCTGTTCCGCGAGACGGGCGTGCAGCGCGGCTTCGAGCCGCTCGGCACGCCGCTCACCATGGGTGCCGCGCGCACCGGGCACACGGCCACCCTGCTCTTCGACCCGAGCGCCGGCGATCAGCCGCTCGCCTCCGTCGTCATCGCCGGCGGCCAGAACTCGGGCGGCACGGTCGGTACGGCCGAGAGCTTCGATCCCGCGACCGATGCCTTCGGGTTGCTCCCGCCGGCCGGCGCCCGGCGCGACCACGCGGCCGCGCTCGTGAGCGCCGGCGTGTCGAGTGGCGCGGGCCGCGCCGTGCTCATCGTCGGCGGTCGGGGCGCCGGCGGACAGGCGCTCGCCACGGCGCAGCTCCTGCGGCGGCTGAACGGCGAGACGTGCACGCTCGATCAGGAGTGCGCCACGGGCTTCTGCACCGACGGCGTGTGCTGCAACGTGCGCTGCGACGGCGACTGCTACTCGTGCACGGCCGCGACGAAGACGAGCAACGCCGACGACGGGACCTGCGGCGCCACCAAGCTCGGCCTCGACCCGATCACCGCGTGCGTGACCGAGGTCACGACCACGACCCACTGTGACGGCGCCGGCAACCGGGTGCTGTTCGAGTCGGAGGACTGCAAGCCGCAGATCTGCAACTCCACGAACACGGGCTGCTCGACGACCTGCAACCCGCCGGCCGAGCCGTGCACGGCCAAGGGCTGGTGCGACATCGCCGGTGACGACTGCGCCGACGAGGTGGGCGGCGCCGCGCCCGTGGCCCAGACCTGCGTGCTGAAGAAGGCGAACGGCCTGTGCTGTCGCGTCGACGAGGAGTGCCTGAGCGACCACTGCACCGACGGCGTGTGCTGCGACCTCGCCTGCGGCGACCAGTGCCAGGCCTGTGACGTCGCCGGCTTCCTCGGCAAGTGCACCCTCGTACCCGGTGGCGAGCAGCCCCATACGGCCCTCGGCGCGCGCAACGAGTGCGACGGCACCGGCGACTGCCAGGGGAGCTGCGACGGCGCGAACTCGGGCGCTTGCGACTATCCGCAGGGCACGCAGGTCGCTCCGTACCTGCCGCAACAGCAGCCGCCCACCTGCAGCTGTGCGGCGGGCGATTGCGACGTGCCCGTCGAGGAGACGCACTACGTGTGTGACGGCGCGGGCTCCTTCGAGACCGTGCAGAACCCGGCCTGCGTTGGGTACCGCTGCGCGGACGCCGAGCTCTGCAAGACCGCCTGCTCGACCGACGAGGACTGCATCCTCGATTACATCTGTGAGGCGAGCGGCTGCGTGGCGCTCACCGGCCCGAAGTGCGACGCGGACCACACGCTGCGCCTGCCCTCGACGCAGGGGCCGGACGAGGACTGCACGCCCTACAAGTGCCGCGGCACGGCGTGCCTCGCCGCGTGCCAGTCGGTCGACGACTGCGTGCCGCCCGCGGTGTGCAACGCCGCGGGGCAGTGCGTGGGGCAGATCGACGCGCCGGCCGTGCCATCGTGCAACTGCCGCTGGGTCGGCGGCCGCGCGGGCGACGGCGACGGGCGCGCCGGAGACCTCGGCCTCGGGGCCTCGCTCCTCGCGGCGCTCGCGGCGCTCG
>JACRDA010000181.1 GCA_016212965.1 Myxococcales bacterium | reverse complement strand
GCGGCGGGCCGTGCCCCGACCGCCGAGGCCCAGGCCCGCTCGCGCCCGGTCGTCGGGGGGCCCTGGGGCGAAGCCGCCCCGGCGCCCTCCGCCGCGGCGTAGCGCTGGGGCGCCCACGGCGCCGGCTCGTCCGCGAGCCGGTCGCTCGTCGTGTGGGGCGCGAGCACGCGGCAGAGCGACGCGGCGAGCTCGTGTCCGCTCGCGAAGCGCTCCGCCGGAGCGCGCGCGAGCGCCCGCGCCGCCCAGGCGTCGAAGCCGTCCGGCACCCGCGCCAGGCGCGACGGGACGGGCAAGGGCGCCGAGCAGATCTGCACCATGAGCTCGCCGACGGCCTCGCTCTGGAAGGGCAGACGCCCGCAGGTGCACTCGAAGGCGACGACGCCGAGCTGCCATAGATCGCTCTGCCCGTCGACCAGGCGGTTGCCGAGGATCTGCTCGGGGCTCATGTAGCACGGGGTGCCGACCATGAACCCCTCCTGGGTCGCCAGAGCGTCCATGCCTTTCAGGACCGTCATCTTGGCGATGCCGAAGTCGAGCACCTTGACGACCTCGCGCCCGTCGACGTGCGCGAGGAAGATGTTCTGGGGCTTGAGGTCGCGGTGGACGATGCCCGCCGCGTGCGCGCGGTCCACGGCGCGCGCCATCTGCGCCAGGATGCGCGCCGTGTCGGTGGGGTCGAGCCGGCCGGCGCGCCGGAGTCGGTCGAAGAGGCTCTCGCCCTCGAGCAGCTCCATCGCGATGAAGGCCGCGTCGCCGTCGACCCCGTGGTCGAAGATGTGCACGACGTGCGGGCTACGCAGGACCGCGGCCGCCTGCGCCTCGCGCGAGAAGCGCGCCAGGGCCTCGGGCCCCGAGCCGCGGTCGCGCGTGGCGATGAGCTTCAGCGCGAGCTGACTGTGGAGGTAGACGTGCTCGGCGCGCCACACCTCGCCCATCGCGCCGCGCCCGAGCGGGGCCACGAGCCGGTAGCGCCCGCCGACGACGGCGCCGCTCTGCCACTCGCCGGCGGTCGCGCTCGGATGCGGAGGGGCTCCTGGGGCGTGCACGTCGACTCCAGACTCCTGAGATTACACGACGGCAAGGGGCAAGGGGCAAGGGGCAAGGGCTCGGCGGGCTCGCGGGCTCGCCATGCTCGGCGCGCCCCTGGGCCACGCGCTCTCCCTCGCGATCCGCCGCGCGCTCTCCATCGGCACCCGTTCGACCTCGGCACCCGTTCGAGGAGGCGAGACGGGGGCGGAGAGCGCGGGCGAGCGCCGGGAAGCGAGTGAGTGCGTGCGGGCGCGGGCGCGGGTGCGAGCGCGGGCGAATGCCTTACCCCTTGCCCCTCGCCCCTTACCCCTGACCCGCCCGGCGACACGTGATCGCCCAGAGCCGGTGCGGCACGACGAGCGGCTCGGCGGGGAAGCGCTCGACGAGCAGCGTCCGGAGCTTCTCGTCGAAGCGCGCGACCACGTCGCGGGGCAGGCTCGCGAGCAGGCCGGCGCTCGCGCGCACTCGCCCGCGCCAGGCCTCGTGGCTGAAGGACATTGCCTGGTCGAACGAGAAGGTCTCGACCGCCTCGAGGCCGGCCATGCCCAGATCCTTCAGGAACTGCGGGTAGAGGCCGGTGCCGCCCCCGAGCGTCCACTCGGTGTTGTAGTCCTCGATGAGCTTCTCGGTCGCCTCGACCACGTTGCCCGGCAGCGGGAGCCAGTCGAAGTGCACGATCGCGAGCCAGCCCCCGGGCACGAGCAGCCGCTTGCACTCGAGCGCCGCCTTGGCGCCGTCGAACCACTGCCAGCACTGGCCCGCCGTCACGCCGTCGAAGGACTGCCCCTGCAGGCCGCTGCGCTCGGCGCGCGCCGTGACGTACTCGACCTCGATGCCCTCCTGGGCGCCCATGCGGCGCGCCTCGGCGATGAGGTCCTCCGAGGCGTCGAGGCCGGTCACCCGACAGCCGCGCCGGACGAGCGCGCGCGCCAGGTTGCCGGTGCCCGTGCCGAGGTCGAGCACGTGCTGACCGGGCAACCCCATGCCGTGCTGCGCGAGCCGCTCGTAGAACGCGTCGGGGAAGCCCCCGCGGTACCGCGCGTACTCACGCGCTGCCTTGCCGAAATCGACGGGTCTCACTGCCAAAAAGGTGACCCATCGGTCCCCCGAAGTCGAGCCGCAGGCGCCTCGTCACGGGTAGGTGCGGGGCCGCTCGCCGCGCAGCCAGCGCGCGCGCGCCGCGTAGTGCTCGCCGGCGCGGCGGATGGGCCAGGCGACGGCGGCCCCGCAGCCGCCGCAGCGCTCGACGCCGCGGGCAAGCGGCGCGCGGCAGCCCGGCTCCGAGCAGACCTCCTCGCGCACGCGGCGACCGACCAGCCAGCCGAGCGCCGGCGCCGCGAGCGCGGCGGCGGCGACCCAGCCCGGCGCGAAGGCCTCGGCGCGGAGCACCATCGCCGCAAAGAGCGCGACGACGGCGCCGAGAAAGACGCCGAGCCCGCGATGATCGCGGCGCAGGCGGAAGACCGGCACCGGTACGCCGTCGTCGGCCGGGGTGTCGCGCCCGTGGCGCAGCGCCGGCAGCGGCGGAGCGTCCGCGTCGAAGCGGTGGTCGCAGCGCCGGCAGCGGCAGCGCGCGCCGTTCTCGAGCACGTAGCTCGAGCCGCACTCCGGACAGCGCACGCCCCCGTCGGGCTCGTCGTCGGGCGCCTCGCGCGGCAGGGCGGCGATGACGGCGCGCGCCCGCTCGGCGTCCGCGGCCGCCACCTCGAGTCGCACGTAGCCGATGGGCACGATGAGGGCCGGGTCGATGCTCGCCGTGTGCTCGTCGCGCACGCGCGCCCGGATGCCGTGCGTGTCGAGCGTCGCGCGCATGAGCTGCGCCTCGAGCACCGTCGCGAAGCGCGCCACCTCCGAAAGGGGGCGCCACGCCGCGAGCGAGTCCTCGTCCGCGTCGTCGTCGAAGTCGAAGTCGAACATGCGCTCGTCCCCGCGCGCCCGGCTCAGGGCTCCGCCGCGGCGCGCGCGCGGTCGATCACCGCCTGCCACACGCGCAGCAGGTTGCCCGAGCAGATCTTCTCGAGGTCGGCCTCCGAGTAGCCGCGGTCGAGCAGCACGCGCAACAGGCTCGGGTACTGCGAGACGTCCTTCAGACCGACCGGCATGGTGTCGCCGACGCCCTCGAAGTCCGAGCCGAGCCCGACGTGATCGACGCCCACCAGGCGCACGACGTGATCGATGTGATCCGCGACACGCTCGACCGGGGCGAAGCTCATGGGGTGAGCCTGCAGGTACTCGGCGCGGAAGGCCTGCAGGCGCGGGTCCCGGTCGGGGACCTTGTGGTCCCGCTGCCACTTGCCGACGGCCTGCCACAGCTCGCTCTGCTGGCGCTGGATCGCCGCGTCGAGGAAGCCGGAGCCGAAGGTCACCATCATGACGCCCCCGGCGTGCCCGAGCGCCTGAATCATCTCGTCGCTCAGGTTGCGCTGCCAGCCCGGCGTGAAATGGCGGCACGACGAGTGCGAGGCGATGAAGGGCGCGCGGCTCACCTCGGCGACCTGCCAGAAGGCGTCGTCGGACAGGTGCGACACGTCGACCATGATGCCGACGCGGTTCATCTCGGCGACCACCTTGCGGCCGAAGGCACTGAGCCCCTTGTGCGTGCGCCGGTCGTCGAAGGACGAGTCCGAGATGTCGTTGTCCTTGGCGTGCGTGAGCGTGATGTAGCGGATGCCGCGCGCGTGGAAGTGGGCGACGTGGGCGAGCTCGCCCTCGAGCGGCGAGCCGTTCTCCATGCCCATGAGGAGCGAGAGCTTGCCGGCCGCCGTGTTGGCCCGCACCTCGTCCGGCGTGCCCGCGAGAGCGAGCTTGCCGGGCAGTCGCAGCGCGAGCCCGCGCACGAGGTCGATGTGCTTCTCGGCGAGCGCCTTCGAGGCCCCCTTCTGCGCCTGCAGCGACGCCGGTACGTAGATGGACAGGAAGGGCGCGTCGAGGCCGCCCTCGAAGGCGCGCTCGACGTCGAACTGGCCCTTCGGCGTCCGCACCGTGACGTCCTCGGTGAGCTCGCCGTCCGGGCCCCGCGACTCCTCGAGCCGCTCGGGCACGTCGATGTGACCGTCGACGATGATGAGGCGCCGGGCGAGCGCGCGCGCGCGCGCGGCGTTGTCGACCGGCACGGGTGGCGGCGCCGGGGGCAGCGGCGCGAGCGCCGTCGCCGCGGGCTCCGGCCGGAGGGACGACGGCGGCGCGGGCACGGGGTGCGCCGTAGGCGGGGGCTCGCACGCCGCGAGCCCGAAGACGCACGCCACGCCCGCGAGCCACCCTCGAACACGCACCCCCGCAGCCATCGTGCCTCGATGCCTCCGGTCGTCATCCTTTCACCGCGCCGACCGCGAGGCACGCGAAAGAGCGGGAGCGACGCGCGTTTTCCGACCGGCGTCGCACGCTACCCTCCGAGCGCGACGGGCGCGAAGTCCGTGCGACAGGGCGGCCCGTCGGCGAAGCGGTAGTCGACCTCGCCCGCTGCCCCGAGCGCGAGCAGGGTCGCCGAGCGGGTGCCGTAGAAGGCCGTGTGGATGCACACGGCCGACAGAGCCCGGCGCAGCTCGGGGGTCAGCGGATCGTCGGAGGGCGGCGCGCTCGCCGGCTGCTCGTGATCGGCGAGCAGCCCGACGAGCGTCGGCACGACCTCGTCGAAGGGCTCGCCCCGCTCGGCCCAGGCGAGGAGCGCGGCCGCGCGCGCGCGCACCCGCTCGACCTTCGGCAGCGGCGCGTCGAGCCGCCCGTTCGGCAGGACGTGCAGCCCCGCTGGGACCGGCTCGACGACGACGCGCGGCGCGCCGTGCCGGCCGTACGCGACCTCTGCCGTCGCGGCGTCGCCGTACACGAGGTTGAAGGGGTTGTAGGCGGCGACGTCGAGCGCCTCGAGCCAGGCGCGGATCGCGTCGACGGACCCGAGGCCGATCGCCCCCTGCACGATCTGCCCGCGCGAGCGCAGGCTCGGATCGGCCGGCGCGCGCTCGAGCGCCCGGCCGCCCGGCGGCACGGCGGCCCCGGCGGCTTGCCAGAGCGGCTGGTTGGTCAGCGCCGCGAACAGGCCCCGCGGGTGGACGGCGAGCCAGCTACCCCCGGCGTCGAGATCGACGCCTCCGACCGCCCCCCCGGTGCCGGGCAGGACGCGCGGCGCCGCGGCGGGGCGCGCGTAGACCTCGTCGCGGTTCGCCGCGACCACCCTCGGGTAGCGGGCATGCGCCCGGCAGAGCAGGACGATCGTGCACACGGTCTTTTCTCCGCGGGCCTCCGGGCGCGCTGTGAACCGCCGCCGAGGCCGGCTATGAAGGCTGCATGGTCGCGAGGTCGGCGGCGAAGGGCAAGGCGAAGGCGCAGGCGCAGCCGAAGACACCGGCCCGGGCGCAGCCGGTTGCGCCGACGGTGACGCGCCGCAAGGCGGGAGCCCGAGGTCGCGCGCGCGCGCCCGCCGCGAGCCCCGCGGTCGTCGCCGAGTGGGGCCGGCGCGTCGAGGCCGAGTACCGCTCCGCCGCCGTCACGCAGCACCTCACGCTCTGGCTCGTGCAGATGGGCGCCTCGCCGGACCTCATCCGCGCGGGTCTGCGCATCGTCGAGGACGAGCTCGCGCACGCCGCGCTGAGCCACGAGACCTTCCGCGCGGCGGGTGGCGCGAGCCTCGCCCCCATCGCGCGGGAATCGCTCGCCCTCGAGGCCGACCCGACCGAGCCGCTCGAGCAGGCCGTGCTGTGCTGGGGCGTCGAGATCTTCTGCCTCGGCGAGACGGTGGCGGTGCCCCTCTTCAAGGTGCTGCGCGAGGGCTGCCGGGTCCCGGCGGCCCGGCGCACCCTCGACCGGGTGCTCCGCGACGAGGTCCGCCACCGCGACTTCGGCTGGAGGCTGCTCGGCTTCCTGCTCGAGCTCGACTGCGCGGACGAGCTCCGGGCGCTGCTCGCCCACGAGCTGCCCGGCATGGTCACACGGCTCCGGCAGAGCTACGCACCCGCGGGCGGCGAGGCCGAGACCACCCTGCCCGAGGCCGACCGCGCCTGGGGTCTCATGCCGATGGCGAAGTACGGCGAGGTACTGCTGCGCACCGTCGAGCGGGACTTCCGGCCCCGCTTCGCCGACCTCGGCATCGACGCGGCGCCCGCATGGCACCGGGCGGCGGCCGCGCACATGGCCGGCGGCGCCACCACCCGCGGCGCATGAAGCTGCTCGCGCTCACCACCTCGACGCGCCGCAGCGGGGCGGCCGTGCTCGACGACGAGCGGCTCCTCGCCGCGGCGACCCACGCCGACGAGACCTCCCACGCCGAACGGCTGTTCGCGATCGCGGACGAGGCGCTCGGGCGGGCGGGACTCGGCCGTGCGGACCTCGAGGCGGTCGCGTGCGACGTCGGCCCCGGCTCGTTCACGGGTGTGCGCGTCGCCCTCGCCTCGGCGCAGGCCGTCGCCTTCGCGCTCGGGCGCCCGCTCGTCGGGGTCGAGTCCCTGCGGGCGATGGCCGGGGCCGCGTTCGGCGAGGCAGCGGTCGGGGACGCCACGGCCTGCGCCGCGCTTCTCGACGCCCGGCGCGGCGAGACCTTCCTCGCGATCTACGACGCCCACCTCGCGCCCCTGCTCGCGCCGCGGCACGTGCGGAACGAGCTCGTCGCCGCCGAGCTCGGGCGCGCCGCCGCCGGGAGGGCGCTCGCCGTGGCCGGGGAGCACGCCCGGGTCCTCGGCCTCGAGCCCGTGGCCGGCTTGCGCCTCGTCACGACCCCCGCCACGGACCTCCCGGACGCCGCGTGGCTGGGGCGCCTCGCGCTCGCGGCCCTGCGGCACGAGACCCGCCCCGGCACGGCTCCGGTCGAGGCGGTCTACCTCCGCCCGCCGGACGCGAAGCCGATGCCGCCCTAGCGAGGAGCCGGTCGGGCAACCACGGGCCGGTCGAGCCCGAGCCCGTGTTTCGTGTCCGTGAAGCCCGAGGCCGGTCTCAGCCAGGAACGCTCGGGGCCTGGGCGGGGCGCGAGGCGCGTGGCCCCTCGGCACCGACCTCGCGCTCGAGCCCCTCGAGCTCCTCGGAGCCGACGTCGAGCTCCTCGGCGATCTGAGCGAGGACGCCGTGCTCGGCCGGCCGGATGGTGCCGTCCGCCGTCGCGAGCTGCGCCAGGAGGCGCAAGATCTGGCGCCGCTCACGCCCGTCGCACAGGCTCTTGAGCTCGGAGAAGCAGAGCTTCAGCTCGTCGTCGGACAGCTTCGGCACGTTCTCGTTCAGGACCTCGAGCACGTTGGAGATGCCGTCCGGCGGCAGCCGGTCGATGTGGCGGAACAGCGCCTCGAGGTGCGCCGTCTCGCTCGCGGCGAGGCGCCCGTCGGACGAGGCCACCTGCGTGAGCAGGATCCCGACGATGACGATGTAGCGGACGACGACGCTCTCGTCCTCGGGGAGCAGCGCGCGAACCGCGTTGATGACGGCGGTGAGGCGCGGCGTCTCGTCGCGGCGCTTGCGGAGACCTAACCACCCGAGCGGATCCACGACCGGAACCTACCACTTCCCCGGCGCAAGCACCATCGGCTAGGTAGGTATAGGTAGGTTATTACACTACCTCATGCCCCACGAGAATGGTTTTGCCCGGACGACGCGGGTGGAATACGGAGCGCCATGGGCAAGGTGTCGAGCCTGCTGCTGGCGCTGCTGGTCCTCGGGACCGTCGCCGCCGTGGCGTGGCGTCGGGCACCCGCCGCCACCGCGGTCGCACGGGCCGAGGCGGACGCCGGGGTGGCGACCGACGGGCCGGCGGAGGCGCCGCCGGGGAGCGGGAGCCCGGGCATCGAGGACGACGCGGGCACGGGCCCGGAGGCCGAGCCGGCGAACGACGCCGGGGGCGCCCTTCCCGACGGCAGCAAGGTTCCGGGGCTGCCCGGCGAGGCGCCGAAGCAGGTCGCCCTCGGGGTCGTGCTCGTCCGCTACGCCGGGGCCGAGGGCGCGCGGCCCGGCACGCGCTCGAAGCAGGAGGCGGCCACCCTCGCGGCGGAGCTCGCCGAGCTGGCGAAGACCGACTTCAAGGCGGCCGTCCAGAAGGGGGACAAGGGGTCGGCGGAGCAGGCCGGCAGCCTGCCGCGCGGCGTCCTCGAGCCGGGCCCCGAGTACGTGCTCTTCACCCTCGCGAAGGGGGCCGTGGGCGGCCCCATCGACACCCCGACGGGCTTCTGGATCGTGCGGCGCGCCGAGTGACGCGTGCCGCCGCCCGCGCCCGCCGGCGAGGCTCGTGCCTCGCGAGGCTGGCTCGGGCCGCTCGACGCTGAGGCCGACACGGGTCGCTGCCCCGCCCGGCCACGAAAGGGAAACGCATGGCAACCATCGACATCCGCCGCAACCACAGCCTCGACAACCAGACCGTGCGGCAGAAGGCCGAGGAGCTCGCCCGGGAGATGGAGACGAAGCTGCACTTGAAGTGGGACTGGGAGGGCGAGCGCATCCGCTTCCACGCCGAGAGCGGTACCGCGAAGGGCACGAGCGGCTTCGTCACGGTGAGCCCGAAGGACGTGCGCGTCGAGATCGATCTGCCCTTCCTGCTGCGCGCGCTGAAGGGCTCGATCAGTTCGAAGGTGAACGCCAAGCTCGACAAGCTGCTCGGCTGACGGCCGAGCGGCGCACGGGCGGCGCGCGGGCGGCGACGACGGGGCCGCTTTGTTTCGATCGGCCCTATGCAGCGCTGAGGCGCTTGGCTAATCTCCGGTGTCGCAATGTGCGAGCCGTGCGACACGGCAGCACGTGCGCGCGCGCGGTGACGGCCCGGCCGGCGCCCACGCGAGTTCGGCCGCCCCGCGCGGGCGGGCAGCGTGCGTCCTGATGGACATCCAGGAGACCGAATGACGGTTCACAGCTCCGGCGAACCGCTCGAGACCGTGCTCACGAGCTTGCGGGCCGAGCAGGCACTCGAACAAAACGCGCCGCAGCAGGCCCTGCTGCGACACGAGTGCGGCGTCATCGAGGAGGCGCGCGGCGACGACAAGGCCGCGGCGCGCGAGTACCTCGCCGCGTACAACGCCGACCCCGAGTTCCGCGAGCCGCTCGAGGCCCTGGTGCGGCTCTTCGCGCGCCAGCGCGACGACAAGCACCTGCCCAAGCTGCTCGACGCCCTGGTCGACGCCGCCTACACGCCCGGCGAGAGCGGGCGCGCGTACTGGGAGCTGGCCGCCTACAAGCAGGACGTCGAGCACGACCTGGCGGGCGCGCGCAACTGCCTCGAGCGCGCGGTCGAGCTCGACCCGGCGGACGCGGCGTGCTGGCTCGAGCTCGAGCTGTGCGTCGATCCCGAGGACAAGGACGCCCGCATGCGCGCGCTCGAGGCGCGCGCCGAGCTGACCCAGAACCCGACCTGGCAGGGCCTCCTGCTCATCGAGGTCGCCGGCATGTGCGCCGACGCCGAAGACTTCGCCCGCGCCTTCAGCCTGCTCGACCAGGTCGCGGCGCTCGAGGGACGGGCGCGCTTCGCCTCGCGGCTGGCGCTCGAGGCCGTCGCCCGCCGGGCCAACGAGCTCGACATGGCGGCCCACGCCCTCGAGGGGCAGGCCGAGCTCATCCTCGCCGCGCTCGAGGACCCGGAGTTCGGCGACCGCGCGGGCGTGCCGCGCTTCGCCCGCCAGACGGAGCGCGCCGCCGACGCGTGGCTGCGCGCGAGCGAGCTGCACCGGCTGGCGGGAGACCCGAGCGGCGCGCTCGCGGCCCTCGCCGCGGCGAGCGAGCGACTGCCCAACAGCACCCTCATCGGACGCATGCGCGTCGCGGCGGCCGACGCGACCGGCGACGGCGCCGGCGCCGTGGCCGCGGCCCAGGAGCTGCTCGACCGGGGCGTCACCGGTCCGGCGGCGGCCGCGCTGTGGATCCGCCTCGGGATGCAGGCGGGCGAGGCGGGCGACCTCGGCGGCGCGCTCCAGAGCTTCGGGCGCGCGCTCGCCATCGACCCGCGCAGCGCGCCGGCCCTCGCGCTCGGCATCGATCTGCTCGGCCGGGGCGACGACCAGGGCGCGCTCGCCGCCGCGCTCGAGGCGGCCGCCGCCAGCGCGCCCACCGACGAGGTGCGGGCCAACGGCTGGCTCGTCGTCGCCTACGTGTGGGCCCACCGGGCGCGCGACCTCGCGAAGGCCAAGGCGGCCCTCGCCAAGGCAGCGACGCTCGGGGCGCCGGGCGAACTCGTCGCCCGGATCACCCGTAGCCTCGCGGCCCTGTGCGTGGCGGGGACGCGCGGCCAGGGCGAGGCCCACGCGGCCGCGACGGCCTGGTACGAGGAGGCCACGCGCGCACTCGTGGAGCTGGTCCCGGACCAGACCGAGCGCGCCAGCCTGTGGTTCGAGCTCGGGCGACTGCACCTCCTGCGCGGCGAGGGCAGCGCCGCGAGCGCCGCCTTCGACAAGCTCGCCGCGTGCGGCAGCGAAGAGAACGGCGCCGCCTGGCTCGGCCGGGCGCTCATCGCGTACTCGGTCGGCCTCGGCTCGGGCAATGCCCACGCGCCGGACGCCGTCGCCGCGCTCGCGGAGGTGCAGCCAGACGCCGACCTCAAGCGCGGGCTCTTGCTCGTCGCGGCCTTGCTGGCGAGCCGCGAGGGCGCGCAGGACCGCGCCCGCGCCATCCTGCAGGCCGAGCACGAGCGCGAGCCCGAGAACCTCGTCGTGGCGCTGTTCCTCGCCGATCTGTGCCGGCGGCTCGGCGACGTGGCCGCTGCGGCCGCGACGCTCGCCAGGACGGGGGCCGCGTGTGAGGAGGGGGACGTGGGGGGAGCCCTCGGGCTCGAGGCGGCGCTGCTGCAGTGGCGCGCCGGCGCACGCGAACAGGCCGTCCGGCAGCTGGAGCTCGTGATGGAGCGCGCGCCGGACGCGGCGAGCCTGGTGCTCGGCTGGGCGCTGCGCGCGGCCGCACCGGATGACCTCGCGTCACGGCGCCGCGCGCTCGAGCTCAGCGTCGAGGCGCTCGGCGAGAGCGACCTCGTGGCGCTCGAGCGACTCGGCCTGGCCTTCGCCGAGAAGCGCGCCGACGAGGACGTGCTCGGCGAGCTCGACCGGCTCGAGCAGGCGGGCTCCGGGGACATCGCGCTCTCGGGCGCCGTCGGGCGCCTGCTGTGGTGGGACGGCATGACCGAGCGCGAACCGCTCGAGCGGGCCACCCACACGCTCGAGCAGCAGGGCGGAAGCCTGCGGGCCATCGCCCGCGCCGAGCAGCTCGCCCTGGCTCGCGCCGACGGCGCCGTGGTGGCGCGGCTGCGCACGGCGCGCGCCTGGGCCGAGGCCGAGCCCGGCGCCCACACGGCGCTCGAGTGGCTGGCAGCGGCAGTGGCCGCCGAGGACCGGGGCGCCGAGACCGAGGCGCGCTGGGCCCTCATGAACCAGCTCGAGGGCTCGGCGCGTGCCGCCATCGAGGCCTCCGCGGTCACGGCCACGCTGGTCGACCAGCCGGGCCTCACGCCGGGGCTGTTGCACGGCGACGCGGACGAGACGCGCCTCACCAACCTCGAGCTCGCTGCCCCCGGCAGCGATCCGCGGCGGCGCGCGACGGTGCTGCGCGGCATCGGGGACGCGCTCGGGGCCGACGCCGCACGCGACGCGGCCGCCATGGCGGCGTGGAGCGACGTGGCGCGCGGTGCCTACGGCGAGGCCAAGGGGGCGTTCCTGCGCCTCGTCGAGGCGCACCCGGACGACGTCGCGGCCTGGGAGGGGCTGCGCGTGAGCGCCGAGCACCTCGGCGACCACCTCACGACCGGCCGGGCGAGCGCCCGGCTCGGCACCCTGTGCAAGGACGACGCGCGCGCCGGTGCGTTCTGGGAGGCGGCAGGCATGATCCTGCTCGAGAAGACCCAGGCGCACGACGACGCCGAGACCGCGCTCGGCCGGGCGCTCGATCGCGACCCGACGCGCGAGCTCGCCTTCGACAAGCTGTTCCGCCGGGTGCGCGGCCGCGGCGACGACGATCGGCTGCTCAAGCTCATCGCGCGCCGGCTCGAGGTGTCGAGCGACGACGCCGAGATCACCAAGATGTACTGGGAGCGCGCGCGCGTGCTCCACAAGAAGGGCGACGTCGAAGGCGCGCTCGGGGCGCTCAACGACGTGACGCTGCTCGAGCCCGACCACGTCGGTGCGCTGGTGCTCGCGGGCGACATCAACTTCAAGAAGGGCGACTTCGCCAAGGCGGCGCCGCTGTTCGCGCGTCTGTCGAGCCTGTCGGGCGCCTCGCGCGAGCAGCGCCTGAACGCCGCCCGGCTGGCCGTGAAGATCTATGAGACCGACCTCAAGACGCCCGAGAAGGCGCTCGAGGTGCTGCTGCGCGTCCACGCCGACGGCCTCAGCACGCTGCCGGTGCGCGAGCGCCTCGCGACGATCGCGGCGCGCGTCGGTCAATGGGACGAGGCGACGCGCATGTTCGAGCGGCTCATGGAGGAGCGCGACAACGCCGAAGGGCGCATCGACGCGGCGCGCACCGCCATGCGCATCTACCGCGACAAGCTGCGCGAGCCGAAGAAAGCCGACAACGCCGTGGCGCGCCTGCTGCGCGAGGCCCCGGACGACGCCGAGGCCATCGAGATGGTGCTGCGCGGCGGCATGGCCGACGGGTTCCGCATGCGCGCCATCCCGGTGGCGAAGCGCACGCTGCTGAAGAAGCTGGCCCAGGACCCGTTCGACACGGCGCGCATCGGTTGCCTGGCCGACATCGCGCGCACCGAGAACGACGCGCCGCTACGGCGCACCACGCTCGGGTGCCTGGTCGCACTCGGCCAGCCGCCCGAGCGCGCGCGGGCGGAGCTCGACGAGATCGAGACGCGCATGCCGCAGGCGCCCGAGGACCGGCTCGACCAGGGGGCACTGCTCGAGATCGGCGACCCGAGCGACACCGGCCCGCTGCCGGAGCTGTTCGCCCAGATCGCGCAGACCGTGAGCCTCGCGCTCGGTCCTTCGCTCAAGAGCGAGGGCGTGGGGCGCAAGCAGCGGCTCGACAGCGGCCCCGAGCGCATGGCCGTGTCGCGCTGGATGGCGGCGCTCGGCGTGCCGGCAGATTTCGAGCTCTACGTCGGCGGGCGCGAGGAACGCGGCGTGCGCGGCATCGCGGGCGAGCAGCCCGCGGTGATCCTCGGCACCGCCATCCGCGCGCCATTCGACGGTCCGACCCGGGCCGCGCTGGCGCGCGAGGTCTTCGCGCTGCGGCGCGGGACCACCGCCGTGCTGCGCTGCGACGACAACACGATCGCCTCCATCGCCTTCGCGGTGGCCATCGCGACCGGCGTGCGCGTCGCGGAGCCGAAGTACGCCGCCTATCCGGAGGTGGCGCGCAGCATCCACCGCGAGCTGCCGCGCAAGCTCAAGAACGCGCTCGGTCCGCTGTGCCAGCGCTGGGTGGACAGCGGGCAGGATCCGCACGGCTGGGCCGAGGCCGCGCGGCGCAGCATCGACCGGATGGGCCTCATCGCCGCCGGCGACGTCTCGCTCGTCATCGACGAGGTGCTGGGCGGTCGCGGCAACCTCAAGGGCAACCCACGCGCGCGCGACATCCTCGCCTTCGCACTGTCGCCCGAGCTCTTGGCCCTGCGCGCCAAGTTCGGGATGGGGGGCGGATGAGTCCGACCCGTCCCGTCGTGTCGAGCGCGCGCCGCTGCGCGCACCCCTGCCGCACGGTGGTCACCGGCACCGAGGTCGACGAGACCACCGAGACCCGCCGCGCGGTCACCGGCCCGCGAGAGGACTCCCACCCCGGGGCCGCAGAAGCCACATCCGGGCACCCCTTCTGGCACGAGAGCATCGCATGAGCAATCCGAAGCCCCCCGGCCCACCTCGACCCGGCATGCCCCGACCCATGCCGCCCCGACCGCCTGCGATGCCCCCGACCGGTGGTGCTTCGCCGATCACGCCCCCTGCGCCCGGCATGGGCCGCGCGATGCCGCGTCCCCCCGCGCCGGCGATGCCCGGGACGGGTGGTCGTCCGCCGGTGCGCGACGCCGTGCCGAAGGAAGAGGAGACCGACGCGCTCTTCGACGCCCTCATCGACGCACCGCTCGAGGGCCACGCCGCGCCCGAGCCGGCCCACGCCGCACCCCACGACGACGCGGACGCGACCCAGGAGCGACATCCCGTGGTCGAGACGCCGGCCCCGGCGCCCGACGACGAGGCGTCCTTCGATTCGGAGGCGACCGCGATCTTCGACGCCTCCGCGTCCGGCCACCCGGCCGACCTGGTCCGCGCGCTCGCGGGCCGTCCCCCGGCGCCGCACCCCGACGTGGCGCCGCCCCCGGCCGCGCCCGCCGAGATCTCGTTCGACACGGCGACCCCGCCCGCCGCGGTCCGGCCCGTCGGCAACCTCGACGAGGGCCAGGCGACGCACGAGACGTCCCAGGCGGCCCCGCTGCCCATCGACTTCGACTCCAAGGCCGGTTTCGTGTTCACCGACGAAGGCGAGATCGAGACGCCCGAGGAGCCGGGCGACGACGACGCCACGCGCGCGGTGTCGGCCGACGAGGTGCACGCGCGGCTGCGCGCGCGCATCGCCGCGGACGCGGCCCGCGAGGAGCTCCCGGCGCCGGAGGCGCGCGAGGCGCTCGAGCCCGCCTTCGGCGCGGCCGAGGTCGAGGGCGGAGCGTTCGGCGAGCTCGGGGTGGGCGTGCACCCGGCCGGCGAGGCGGGCGAGGCCGAGGTCACCTCGGACGTGTCCGTCGGCGATGTCGAGCTCGAGGCGTCCGTCTCGACGGGGGCCGACGACGAAGGCGCAGTCTTCGGCGAGGCGGAGGGTCTCGAGCTCGGCGGGGGATCGGGAGGCGAGCTCGCGGCGTTCGCGACGGACGACGAGACCGTGGCGGCGCCCGAGACCGCGGACGATGGCGCGGCGCCGGCCGAGGCCGTCGACGCGGTCGTCGGCCTGATGCAGCGCGGCGAGCGCGATGCCTGGATCGCGCGGGCGGTGTGGCTCCACGAGGAGCTACCCGACGCGTCGCAGCCCGCGGAGCGGGCGCGCGCCTTGCTCGTCATCTCCGAGCTCCACGCGATGGCGGGCGAGGACGCCGAGGCCGAGCGGCTCGCCCGCGAGGCGCTCGAGCTGCAGCCGAGCTCGGCGCTCGCGCGGCGCCAGGTGCGCAGCATCCTCGTGGCGCGCGGCGACTGGTCCGCAGCGCTCGTGGAGCTCGACGCCGAGATCCGCGTGGCCCCGACGCCGGCCGCGCAGGCGCACAGCGCCTGCCTCGCGGCGGACGTGGCCAGGATCGTGCAGGAGGACCAGGAGGGCTGCGCCCACCGCCTGGACCAGGCGCAGCGCGCCGTGCCCACCGACGCGCGACCGCTGGTGCACCGCGTCGCGGCGAGCCTCGCCGCGGGCGACGAGCTCGGCAAGCTCGGCTGGCCCGAGGACCCGTCGCTCGGCTCCCTCGCCGCGGCGTGTCAGGTGCTCTCGGCCGTCCGTGGAGCGGAGCCCACCGGGGACGGCTCCCCGTACCTGCAGCTCCTCGGGGCGCGCAGCGCGATCAAGCGCCGCGATCTCGGGGCCTCGCTGACTGCTCTCGAGCGGCTCGAGCAGGCCGGAGCGGGCCCCGCGGCCGCGTGGCTTGCCGGTGCGCTCGGCGCCGCGCAGGGCGACGGTCGGCAGCGGGCCATGGAAGCCTTGCGGCGCGCCGCCGAGGGGACCCACCCGGCGCTCGCCCAGCGGCTCGTGGCCAGCACCGCGCTCGAGGGCGGGGACGTGAACGCGGCGCGGGCGCTGCTCAGCTACGCCTCCGAGGAGGCGCTGTCGGCCGCCGACAGGCTCGCCCTCGCGGGCCTGCTCGGGCTCGGCAAGGGCGACGACCTCGGCCGCTGGCTCGACGCCGTGGGGCAGCGCCCGGACCAGGCGGCGCTCGCCGCGGCGAGCGCCGCGGTCGCAAGCGACCCGGCGAGCGCCACGCGGGTGCTCCGGGACGTCGGGACCGACCTGTCGCGCGCCGCGAGCGCGCTGGGACGGCGCCTCGCCGCCGAGGCCCACGAGGGCCCGAAGGGGCGCGACGACGACGAGGACGCCACCACGCTCGACGACGTGGCGCGCACCCTGCTCGACGCGGACGCGACGAGCGGCGAGGCGCGTGCCGTGCGGCTCGAGCTCGCCTACCGCGGCGGCGACCCCACCCGGGTGTCCGACGTGCTGGTCGGATCCATCGAGCAGGCGCCCGGCATGGAGCGCGAGGCGGCGCTCGCGGCCGCGATGCTCGCCGAGCTCGACGGCAACCACGCGCGGCGCAAGGAAGCGCTCGAGCGCGTGCGCCAGGCCTCGCCCGAGCTCGAGGCGGGTGTTCGGCTCGGACTCGAAGGAGCCGAATCGGCTGCGGTCGGCGCCCAGCTCGCGGCGCACGCCGACGCCCTCGAGGCGCCGCTCGCCGGGGCCGTCGCCTTCACCGAGGCGGCGCTGCACTACCTCGACGCCGGGCTCGACGCCGACGCGGAGCCGCTCTTGCGCCGCGCGACCGAGCTCGCGCCCGAGCTGCCCATCCCCTGGTACGTGGCCTACGCGCAGGCGCTCCGCGCCAACGACGCCGAGGCGCAGCGCAGCTGGCTGCAGCAGCGACGCGAGCACAAGCAGGGCGACCCGGTCGCCGACATGGTGCGCGAGGCGATGCTGCTCGGCCCGGACGAGCAGGAGGCACGCGCCGCGCTGCTCGCCGAGGCCCACGCGCTCTGTCCCGACGACTACGGCCTGCGGGAGCTCTACGAGACGTCGGCCGGGGGCGCCGCGACCGACCGGGCGACCTGGCTCGTCGGCCGGGCGCGCACCATGCCGGCCACCGAGGGCGCGCCGCTCGCCCTCGAGGCCGCGCTGCACTTCGAGCTGGCGGGCAAGCTCGACCAGGCCGCCGCCTGCTCGGCGCGCGCGATGGCCGACGTGTCCGAGCCGCTGGCGCCCCTGTTCGTGGAGCGGCTGGCCCTCGCAGGCCACGGCACGGACGCGCTCGTCTCGGAGCTCTCCGAGCGCGTGCGCCAGGCCGAGAGCGTCGCCGAGCGGCGCGAGGTGTACGAACAGCTCGCCGAGCTCGAGCTGCGGGGCCGCGGCGACGGGCCCGCGGCGCTCTCCTGGCTGCAGCAGATCCTGCAGGAGACCCCGGACGATCTGCCGACGCTGCACCGGGTCGAGCGCGTGCTCGTGGCCGCACGGGCGGCGACGGCGCTCGAGCCGGTCGCGCTGGCGCTCGCCAAGACGCTCGACGGCCCGGAGGCCCTCGCCCACGCGATGCTGGCCGCCCACCTGCGCTACCGCGCCGGTGCCTGGGAGGCGGCGGCCGAGCCGGTCGAGATCGGCTATCGCCACGTGCCGACGAGCGTGTGGGCGCTGCGCCACGTCGCGGCCCACGCGGCGGCGAGCAAGAACCAGGCGCTCGCGGCCGAGGCGCAGGCGGCGCTCGCCGGGCTCACGAACCGCCCGCTCGAGCAGGCGACGCTGCTCCTGCGCGCGTCGGAGGCGACCGGCGCGGCCGGCGACGAGGGTCGGGCGACCGCGCTGCTCGAGAGCGCGCTCGAGCACTGGCCCGAGCACTACCTCGGGCGCCTCGAGCGCGCGAGCCTGCTCGAGCGCGCGGCGCGCGCCGCCGACGCCGCGGCCGCGTTCGAGGAGCTCGCCCAGATCGCGCTCGCGCCTCAGGCGCGCTGCGCTCACCTCTACCGCGCGGCCAGCCTGTGGCTGTCGCTCGGCACGGACGACGGACAGAACGAGGGCCAGCGGCTGCTCGAGGCCGTCAGCTCCATCGACCCCGCCTACGAGGACGCTTTCGAACGGCTCCGGGCCATCTACCTCGCGACGGGCGCCAAGATGGAGCTCGCCGAGCTGCTCGGAGCGCGCCTCGCCACCATCGAGGACCCGGCCGAGCGCGTGCAGATGGAAGTGCTGCGCGGGCGGATGCTCGTGGAGTCGGGCGCCGCGGCCGAGGCCAAGGCCGCGCTCGCGGCGGCGCTCGAGCTCGCCCCGGACAACCCGGACGCGCTCGGCGCCTACTCCGAGGTCTGCGCAGCGGAGAGCGACTGGGAGGGCGTCGAGCAGGCGCTGATCCAGCTCGCGCGCCTGGTGGCCGATCCGCCGCGGCAGGCCGAGATCTACCTGCGCCTCGGCGCGCTCTACGACGCCGAGCTCGCGAACCCGGAGCGGGCGGAGCTCGCGTACCTCGAGGTGTTGAAGCACGTCCCGAACGACGCCCGCGCGCGCGACGCCCTGTGCACGCTCTACCTGGCGGCGGGCGACACCAAGCGGGCCTTCGAGCAGCAGGAGGCGCTCATCGAAGCGGCCAGCACGCCGGCCGACAAGTGCGCGCGCACCGTGCGTCTGTCCGAGATCCACGAGGCGGCCGGCGACCTCAAGGAGGCCGAGGCCACCTTGCAGAAGGCACGGCGCACCTGGCCGAAGGAGCCGGCTCCGGTCGGCGCCCTCTACCAGCTCTTCCAGCGCGCCGGCCAGGACGCGCAGGCCGACCAGCTCATGGAACGCGCCGCGGCCGACGTGCGGCGCGGTCTCGGTGCGGGGCGCTTCGAGGCGCCGCTGTTCCGCATGGCCGCCATGGTGGCGGAGCTGCGCGGCGAGCTCGACGCGGCCCGAGTGACCGAGGCGACGCTGAGCGCCCTCGAGGGCGAGCAGCCGACCATCGCCGGCGTGGGCCTGGCGGCCGGTCGGGTCGAGCTCGACCGGCACCTCGCACCCGAGCCCTTCGGCCCGGCCTTCCGCACCCTGCTGAAGGCCTCGGGCGCCCTGCTCGACGAGGCCGTGCCGCTCGACCCGAAGAGCCTGCGGACCAAGCCCCTGCCGCCGCCGCAGCAGGACCTCGAAGGCGAGGTCCTGCGGATCGCCGCGGCCTACGGCATCCCGCAGCTTTCGCTGCACGTCACGCCCGCGCTCGGCCACGTGTGCGTACCGGCGAGCGTCGAGCCACCGGTGTTGGTGCTCGGGCAGGCACTCGTCACGACCGACGACCTGTCCGCACGCGACTTCTTGCTGCACCGCGCCGTGAAGGTGCTCCAGGCGGGGACGGCGGCGCTGTCGCGCACGGCGCCGATCGACCTCTGGCCGCTGCTCGCGGCGTTCCTGCGCATGCACATCGGCACCTTCGCTCCGCAGGGCGTCGACCTCGCCAAGGTCAACGAGTACCACTCGCGCATGGCCAAGCGCGCGCCGCGCGCCTTCGAGCCGGCCCTGGTGCGCTGTGCACAGGAGGTCGCCGAGGGCATCGGCAACCGCGCCTCGAGCCTCAACCACGTGGCGAACGCCTGGGGCTCGCGCGCCGCACTGCTCGCGCTCGGCGATCCGCTGGTGGCGATGCGCGCGCTCTCGTGGGCGACCAGTGGCACGGCCTTGCCGACGACGGCCGCGGACCGCCAGAAGTGGATCGGCCGCCAGGCCGAGGCGCGCGACCTGGTCGTGTTCTCGGTGAGCGAGGACTACATCGCCGCGCGCCTGGCGTGCGGCGGCGAGCTCGCCTCGATCGACGACTCGAGCCGGGTCCCCACGCTCGAGCGCCCTATCCCCGAGGAAGTGCTGGCCCTCGATGCCAGCGATGAGGATCTCGTCGCCGGCGAGATCGAGTTCGACGACGCCTGAGCCAGGCTCCGAGGAGCCTAGCGCCCGGCGTCCGTTTCGACGCCGGGTGGCGGGACCAGGCCCGCGTCCACGCGGTCGGCGTGCTCGGTGAAGATCATCCCCTTCGGGCAGCGCACCGGCATCTCGCGGTCCGGGCCACCCCCCTCGCGCATGCAGGTGTGGCCGACGAGGCGGATGCGCTCGCCGTCGCGCAGATCGCGCGGGCAGAGCTCCTCGCGCCGCGTGGCGCGTTCCTCGGCCTGCTCGGTGTAGAGGAAGCAGCGGCCGCCGACCTGGAGCAGGTAGTACGAGACCGCCGGGCGGCGTGGTGCCGGGACGGTGATCGCAGGCTCGACCGCGTCGGGCAGCCGCTCGGCCGGACCGGCGTCGCACGCCGCGAGCCCCAGGCAGGCCGCGCCGAGCGGCAACCAGCGGGCCGGGAACGTCGCACTGCACGGCCTCGCTCGCACCTCGGTCTCCCGTCGCGCTCAGTTCGGCCAGACGATCAGCGAGATCTTGGTGAGGAAGAAGTCCGCCATGAGGATGGCGATGGAGATGGCGACCACGCTGCGCGTCGTGCTGTTGCCCACCCCCTCGGTGCCCCCGCGGGTGATGAGCCCGAAGTGGCAGCCGAGCAGCGCCGCCAGCGCTCCGAAGAACGGCGTCTTGTAGAGCCCGCTGAAGTAGTCGGCGAAGCGGACGGCGTCGATCGCGCTGCCGAGGAAGAAGCCGGGGGGCTGCCCGAACTCGACCGCCGTCACGAACATCGCGCCGAGGAAGCCGAGCACCAGGGCGTAGGCCGCCAGCAGGGGCATCACGATGAGCGCCGCGAAGAGCCGCGGGACGACGAGCTTCTTGATCGGGTCGGCGCCGAGCGCCCGGATGGCGTCGATCTGCTCGGTGACCGCCATCGAGCCGATCTCGGCCGTGATGCCCGAGCCGATGCGTCCGCCGACGACCAGCGCCGTCAGCGCCGGCGCGAGCTCGCGCGCGAAGGACAGGCCGACGATGCGGCCCGTGTACTCCATGCCGCCGAACTTCTGCAGGCCGTAGGCGAACTGGGTCGCCATCACGAGCCCGGTGAACAGGGCGACGACCGAGGCGATCCCGAGCGAGCGGACGCCCAGCGCCTCCATCTGGTAGATGGTCGCGCGGAGCTCGAGCGGCCGCCGCACCGACGCGCGCAAGGCGCCCCAGGTGAGCTTGCCGAGCAGCCCGGCATGGCCGAGCGCGGCCATGGTGCGCCCGAGGTAGCGCACGAGCAGCGACGGCGGCGGCGGGACGTAGGTGCGCCGGCGCGTGCTCGGGGGCAGCTCGCTCGCCCGCTCGAGGTCCGGCTCAGTCGCCATCGCCACGTGCTCCCTGTCGGTCGAGCCCCATCGCCTCAGCCCCCGCTCGGCACGGTGGCGAAGCCGCGCACGACCTCACCGAAGGCCGGAAGGCCGCGCTCGAAGCCGGGCTCCGGAGCCGCATAGATGAGATCGTAGACGCACTCGTCCTTCTTCAGCACCCACACGTCGTAGCGCTGCGGCACGCCGTCGAGCTTGGCGCGGAGGGCGGTGTGCATCGCCTCGCGCCCGTCGAAGGGCACCACCTCCTGCACGGTGATCTCCCGCTCGGTGAAGGTGAGAAACAGGTGGTTCGTCAGGGCCTGGAGCGGCACGTCCTCGCTGTCGACGCGGCAGTGCGCGTTGAAGAGCACGAGCCCGCGGTGGGGCTCGTCCCGGAAGGCGAGTGCGGCCTGGTTGTGGGCGATCTGGCGCCAGCCGGCCGGCGGCGGCGGGATCGTGAAGGCAAAGCCGTCGCCGTGCACGGTGCCCCCCGTGAAGCGGGACGCGGGACAGCCGCCGAGCGCGAGGAGCAGGAGCGCGCAGGCCGCCGTGCAGCCGCCGATGCGAGTGCGATTCCGCACAGACGTGACTGCCGCGCGCGCCCAGTGCATCCGGGGGAGAGGTTAGCCGCTCCGACGCTGGTCGCCTAGGACGGCCGACCGGACGGTGGCCCGTCCGCGTGGACTAGTGCCGCGCCGCGTCACGTGCGAAGCTACCGCGCTCGCCGGGCTGCGCTGCGGCCCGAGCGCGAGGACGAGGAACGGACATGACCGAGCAGAAGCTGCGACTCCACGACACCCTGAGCGGCGACCTGCGACCGCTCGCGCTCGAGCGTCCGGGCGAGGTGCGCGTGTACTGCTGCGGTCCGACCACCTACGACGACGCACACGTGGGCCACGCCCGCGCCGCGCTCGCGCCCGACGTGCTCGTCCGTTACCTGCGCTGGCGGGGGCTGCACGTCACCTACGTGCGCAACATCACCGACGTCGACGACAAGATCCTGGCGCGCGCCAAGCAGAGCGGCGAGGAGCCGACCACCCTGTCGGCGCGCATGGCCGAGCGCTACCAGGCCGACATCGGCGCCCTCGGCTGCCAGAAGCCCGACGTCGAACCCAAGGTGAGCGAGCACATCGCCGACATCGTCGCGCTCGTCGAGCGCCTGGTCGCGAACGGGGCGGGCTACGTGGTCGACCTCGGCGGCGGCGCGCGCGACGTGTACTTCGCCGTGCGCGCTTTCCCCGGCTACGGCAAGCTGAGCAAGCGCAAGCTCGAGGACCTGCGCGTCGGCGCGCGCATCGAGGCGAACGACAAGAAGCGCGATCCGCTCGACTTCGCGCTCTGGAAGGGCTGCGCCGAGAGCGAGTGGGGCTGGCCGAGCCCCTGGGGCAAGGGCCGCCCCGGCTGGCACATCGAGTGCTCGGCGATGAGCGCGCGCTACCTGGGCCACGGCTTCGAGGTGCACGCCGGCGGCATGGATCTCGTGTTCCCGCACCACGAGAACGAGATCGCGCAGTGCGAGGCCGCGCATCCCGGCGAGGGCGACTTCGTCCGCACCTGGATCCACAACGGCTTCGTCAACGTCGACAAGGAGAAGATGGCGAAGAGCCTCGGCAACTTCGTCACGATCCGCGACGTCTACCAGCGCTACGACCCCGAGGCCCTGCGCTACTTCCTGCTCACGGTGCACTACCGCGGGCCCATCGCGTTCGAGACCGACAAGCGGGAGGACGGGCGCGTCGTCTTCGAGGGCGTGGCCGAGGCCGAGCGCCGTGTCGACTACCTCTACGCCGTGCTCGAGCGCCTGGGCGAGCTCGCCGCGACCGCGAGCGAGCCCGGCGCCAAGACGAAGGACCTCGACGCCTACGCGAAGGTCTTCGCCGGCGCGTCCGAGCGGCTCGCCGCGGCGCTCGAGGACGACCTCAACACCCCGGCCGCCCTCGCGGTCGTGGCCGAGCTCGCCAAGACGGGCAACGAGCTCTGCGACGTCGCCCAGAAGCGCAAGAAGGACGCCCGCCTCGTCGCGGCCGCCAGCGCGCTCGCGGGCGCCGGCCAGGCCGCGCTCCGCGGCGCGCTCGACGTGCTCGGCCTGTGCCACGCCGACGCGGGCGCCTACACGCAGCGGAGCCAGGCGCGCCGCTTGGCGGCGCTCGGCGTGGCAGCCGCCGACGTCGACCGCATGATCGACGAGCGGCTCGCGGCGCGCGGCGCCAAGGACTTCGCCCGCGCCGACGCCCTGCGCGCCGAGCTCGGGGCGCTCGGCATCGAGGTCGCCGACGCGCCGACGGGCTCGACCTGGCGCGTCGGCGTGGTGTGACGGCTACTCGCTCTGGCGGCTGACCCAGCAGAAGGAGTCGGGCTGGGCGAGCCGCTCGTGCAGGCCGCCCCCCATGCAGGTCGAGAACCAGCCGCAGCCGTCGCACGCGCCGGTGCGGCGCCAGCCGGTCGCCCGGTGGGCCTCGAAGCGCGTGTGCCACAGCCGCGAGAAGCGGTGCTCGAGCGCGGAGCCTTGCGCCCAGCTGCGCGGCAGGGACGGACAGGCGCTCACCTGGCCGTCGCACAGGATCGAGCCCACGCACAGGCCTGCGTAGCACTGCCCCTCGGCCGGGCGCACCGCGAGGTCGCGGCGCGGTCCGAGAAAGCCGCCGCACGAGAACTGCACACGGAAGGGCTCGCCCGTGCGCGCGAGCTCGCGCCGCCGGGCCGCCACGAAGTCGAGCAGGCGCCGTGCCTCGGCCGGTCCGAGCCAGAGCGGCGTGTCGCCCGCACCCGCGAGCCGGCCCATCGTGTCGATGGTGATGAGGCGCCACAGGTTCGCACCCGCCCGGCGTACCTCGGCCTCGAGCGCCGGCAGGGCGTCGAGGTTGCCGGGCCGCACGCAGGTGATCGCCTCGACGTCCTCGAAGCCGGCGGCGCGCGCCGCGCGGAGGCCGGCGAGCGCCGGGTCGTAGGTGCCGCGCCCGCGCACCTCTTCGTGGGCCGCGCGCGTGCCGTCGACGCTGACCGAGGCGGTGCGCATGCCGGCCGCGTGCAGGCTCCGGGCGCGCGCGGCGTCGAGCAGGGTCCCGTTCGTGACCACGCACGCCCGCATCCCGAGGCGCGTCATCTCCGCCACCACCTCCTCGACGTCGCGGCGCAGCAGCGGCTCGCCGCCGGTGACCGACACGAAGATGCGGCGCGAATCGAAGTCGGCGGCGATGGTGCGCAGGATGTCGACGACCTCGCCGGTCGTGAGCTCGCGCACCGGCGAGGTCGCCTCGCAGGCGGAGCCGCAGTGCAGGCAGCGCAGGTTGCAGCGCAGCGTCGCCTCCCAGAAGAGGTACGTGAGATCCGGCTGCGCCATGAGGCTCCGGCGGTCGCGCGCCGCGCGGTGCAGCTTCACGAGGCCGGGCAGATCGCGCAGGCCGACGGCGGAGGGGTCGTCCGGGCGGCGGGGCATGCGGTGCTCAGAAGTCCGGGCCGCCGTACTTCGTGTACACCGGCCCGCCGTACTTCGGCTTGGGCATCGGCCCGCCGTACTTCTTGGCCGGGACGGTCGCCGTCGGCGGGGGTGGCGGGCCACCGTACTTCACGACCGGGACGACCGGCTGCGGCTCCAGGCTCGTCGGGGCGGCGGACGACGTGCCGAGAGGCGCGCTCGTGGGCGCGGAGCTCTCGGTCGGCGCGGGTGCGCTCGTCGTCGCGCCCGCGGTCTCGCTCGGCGTCGTGGCCGGCGCAGCGCTCGCGGTGATGTCCTCACCGGTTCCGCTCGTCGGGGGCGGTGGCGGCGGGCCGCCGTACTTGACCGTGGGATTGCAGGCCGCCACGACCACCGTGGCGAGGCCGGTCGCCGCGACCCAGAGGGCCGCGGACCCGGACAGGAGCCTGGCGACGAGCGACGGCCGCGGGGTCGAGTGGTTCATGGTGGACCTTTCTGGGGGCCCGCCTACGCTACGCCCTTGTCGGGCGCTCGAGTTGACCCCGGTCATCGAGCGTCTCGGCGGCGCGCCCCTCGACTTCGGCACGCGCCGACTTAGGTTGCCGGGTCGGGAGCAGAGCGGTGAGCAAGGACCTGTATGCGGTGCTCGGCGTGGACCGCACCGCGGACGAGCAGACCATCAAGCGCGCGTACCGCAAGCTCGCGGCCAAGCTGCACCCCGACAAGACCCCCGGAAAGCTGACCGAGCAACGCTTCAAGGAGGTGACCGCCGCCTACGAGGTGCTCCACGATCCGAAGAAGCGCGCGGCCTACGACGAGTTCGGCGAGGTCAGCCTGCAGCAGGGCTTCGACCCCGCGCGCGCGCGCTGGGCCAAGCAGCGGGGCTACGGCTACGGCGGCGCCGGTCCGAGCGAGGGAGTCCCCTTCGACTTCGGCGACCTCTTCGGCGCCCGCGGCGGCGCGCGCGGTGGCGCCGGCGGCATCGGCGACCTCTTCGGCGACATGCTCGGGCGCAACGCGCGCGGCGGGCGGCGCGGCCAGGACCTCGAGACGACGGTGGCGATCGACTTCGGAGACGCGATCCGCGGGACCACCCTCGCGCTGCTCGCGCCGAACGGCACCGAGACCGTGCACGTGCGCATCCCCGCCGGCGCGGCCGACGGCAGCCGCGTGCGCGCCAAGGGCAAGGGCGCGCCGGGCGTCGGCAAGGGGCCGCCCGGTGACCTCGTGCTCCACCTCCAGGTGCGCCCGCACAAGCACTTTCGCCGCGAGGGCGACGACCTCTACCTCGATCTGCCGGTCACCATCGGCGAGGCCTATGGGGGCGCGAGCGTGCGCGTGCCGACGCCGCACGGCGAGGTGAAGCTCACGGTGCCGCGCCACGCGCAGAGCGGACAGACCGTGCGTCTCCGAGGCAAGGGCGTGGCGCGCAAGGGCGGGCACGAGCACGGCGACCTCTACGTGCGCTTCCTCGTGAAGTACCCGGCGGACGACGACCCGGCCGTCGCGGGCGCGATCGAGACCCTCGGGGCGCGCAGCGCCGACCCTCGGGGCGACCTCGCGTTCTAGCTCGCGGCCTCCACCGGGGCTGCGGCGTCCGGGGCGGGCTCGGGCGCCGGCGCGGGCGCCGGACGCACGCGGCGGGCGTGCTCGATCGCCTCGAGCATCGGCCGCGCGGCCGCGTGGCTCGCGCCCGTGGCGCTCGCCGGAGTCGTCTCGGCGGTCACGCGCACGGCGACGGTGTGCACGTAGCTGTCCGGGTGACAGACCACGCACGAGTCGGTCAGCACGAGCTCGGCCGCGCCGCCCGGCCCCGCGAATCCGACGGCGCCGCCGAACTGGTCGCGGGCGGTCTCCTCGAGGCGACGGACGAGGCGCATGGCCTCGACGGGCTCGGGCCCGACGACGCTCGGGTGCGGCAGCCGTGACCCCACCTCGGCCGCGAGCGCGCCGGCGTCGAGGGCGCGGCGCGGGTGCAGGGCGTGGCGCGCACTGCCGAGCAGCGCCAGCGGGGGCGAGGCCGGCGACGCCGGGATCTCGAAGAAGAACAGGAACGGCCCCGGGTGCGTCGCGCGCACGCGGCGGTACACGTCGATGGGCTCGCTCGCGTCGCGGCTGGTGGTGAACGCGCGGGCCAGCACGACCTCGCTCACGCCCGCGCCGAGCGCGGCACGCGCGCGGGCCACCTTCGCCGCGAGCTTCTCGTCCGAGATGGCGCTGTCGGCCGCCGGGATCTCGCCCTCGAGCGGCGTCGCCTCGAGGTCGGGCTCGGGCTCCGGCCCGTGGGTGAGCTCCCAGGTGCAGCGCTCGACGGCCTTGCCGGCCGCTCGGCCAGCGACCGTGACGGTGCCCTCGACGTGATCGAAGACGGCGACGGTCGCGCCGAGCACGAACATCGCGCCCGAGGCCTGATCGCTCCAGCCCTTCACCCCGTGGCGCACGTGCGCCACCTCGTACGCCATGAAGCCGAAGGCCGCGTTGCCGAGCGCCTCGGCCAGCGAGCGCGCCGCGGGCAACTGCGCGAAGTCGGCGTCGAGGCTGGCGAGCACGTCCACGCCGGGCGGCTGGAGCCAGCCCCGCACCGCGCGGTAGCCGACGATCGAGTAGCGCCCCTCGGGGTCACCGTGCGCGCGCGACTCGAGCAGGAACGAGGGCCGGTCGGAGACGTGGTGGCGCAACCGCCGGTAGGCCGTCCACGGGTCGAGCCCCGCGGCGTCGATGACCGCAGTCCTGATCTCATCCATGGTCGCTCCCTCGCTCAGTAGGGGCCGAACAGGTCGCGCACGCGCGCCTGGAGGCCGACCGAGATCTTGTAGAGGCTCGAGATCGAGGCCGACGTCTCCGCGCGCTCGATCTGCGACAGCAGCGACACCGACAGCTGGGTGCGGCGCGCCATGTCCTTCAGCGTGAGGTTCAGGCCCTTGCGCAGCGCGCGGATGTTCTCGCCGATGACCCGGTGCAGCTCCTCCTCGGGCGTGAGCGCGAGGCCCTTCTTCGAGACGACGCGCTGGATGACCGCGCGGAACTCGTCCACGTTGAAGGGCTTCTTGATGTAGTCGACCGCATCGAGCTTCATCGACGCCACGGCCGTGTCGAGGTTCGGGTAGCCCGTGAAGATGACGACCGCGATGTCCTTGTCGACTTTCCGGATCTCGCGCAGCACCTCGATGCCATCGCGCTTGGGCATCATGACGTCGAGGATGACGAGGTGGTACTCGCCCTTCTTGAGCTCGGCGACCGCTGCGGTCGGGTCGCTCAGGGTCGTGACCTGGAAGCCGTCGCGCTCGAGCAGGGTCTGCATGTAGTCGCAGATGGCCCGGTCGTCGTCGACGATGAGGATCTTGAGCGGTTTGAGGTCGATGGCCATGACGCTACCTCGGGCTTGGGCGAGCGCCTGGTCTGGCCGTTCTGTACGAATCCGGACACTTGCGCCGCCGCCGCAATTCTCGTCTCACTGTAACATCGTTCAAATTCCTTCGTCACTGAAATCTGAGGACGAGGGAATCGTCGGACCGCAGGTAGCCCGCGCCCGAGCCAGGGCGGGTCGCGACGCGGCCGCTGGGTCAGCGAGGCTGGGGCGTGGGCGTGGGCGCCGGCGACGGCGCGGGTGGCGGCGCGAGCGTGGGTGCCGGCGGCGGCTCCGGCGCGCTCGGGTCGCCGAGGGGCACGGCGTTCGGCGGCAGCGGCGCGCGCTCGACGGCCGAGCCCCGGCACCGGTTGCCGACGCTGCCGACCGCGTCGTCGTAGTAGTTCACGGCGTCGACCGCGTGGCCGTTCGCATCGTTCTTCATGCTGCGCCCGACGGCCGCGAGCACGAGGCCGAGCACCTCGCTCGCCACGCCGGCCCCGAGCATGGCGGCGAGCGCGGTGTCGTCCTTGCCGTAGAACGCGAGTCCACCGAGCCCACCGAGCCCGACGACCGCAAGCGTCGCGCCCGCGATGGTCAGGCCCGCGCCCGTCTGTCCGTACGTCTCGGCCGCCTCGGCGTGCCGCAGGGCATCGGGCACGCACGCGACCTCGTCCGCGAGGCCCGCGAAGCGCGCGCCCTCGGCGACCTTCCCGGTCGGCGACCACACCTCGACGGCGTCGTGGTAGCGCAGCGTGAGCTCGCCCGCGGCGAGCACGCTCGGCGTGTAGGAGGTGGAGCCCGTGCCGCAGCCGAGCGCGGCGAGGACCGGGAGGCAGAGCGCGAGGCGCCTCATGGCGTGCGCGCCTCCGGCGACGAGCAGGCCGTGCCCGGGTAGCGCGCGAGGTCGTTGTACGCGTTGACCGTGTCGATGGCGTACGCCACGTCCTCTTCGGGCTCGGGCCGCCCGACCGCGAGACCGATGGTGATGCCGGGCATCGCGAGGATGGCGAGCACGGCGAGCACGACGGCCGCCTCGGGTGCGGTGCTCTTGCCGCCCGAGCCCGAGGTGCCGTGTCCGAGCGCAGGCGTGTGGCCGGCGCCGTGGTGCGGGTGCGACCCCCCATGGTAGTGCGCACCGGCGTGCACGTGCACGATGGGCGGCGGCGCGACGATGACGAAATGGGCGCCCACGGCCGCGCCCGAGCGCTCGAAGCGCACCTGGGTCGGCGAGCCCGTCGCGCTGTCGACCGCGGCCTCGCACGCGGCCGCCGTGCCCGGAGCCGGCTGGGGTCGCACGACGAGGGCCTCGTCGCCCTCCCACACGACGCGCGCGCGGCCGTCGGACGGCGGCCGGTAGTCGGAGGTGTAGTGGGCGCAGCCCGCGCTCGAGACCAGCAGGCCCGACGTGAGCGCGCAACACAGGAGCTTCGCGGCGGCTCGGCATGCCATGGTCCAAGCACAACGCCGCAGACGGCCGGCAGCAACTGGAGAAACGGCGCCGCGTGCGGCGCACGGACCGAGCGTGCCGCTACGTCAGCTCTTCGGCTTGTCGCCCGCGGGCTTGTCGCCCGCCGGCTCGTCGCTGCCCTTGAAGCCCTCGGGCGCCGACTTGTCGCCGGCCGCCCACGCGTCGGGCACGCCCTGGCGCTCGGCCTCGGGCACCTCGCGCTCGTAGCGCGGGGGCGGGGGTTGGAAGCGCGCGACGAAGCGCTCGATGCCCTTCACCGCAGCGGCCGCCGCCTTGTCGAGCTCGTTCATCGTCTCGCGGAGCTTGCCCGACGCCTCGTGCGTCTCGAGCCCCCGCTTCACGCCCTCGGCGGCCTGACGCGCGGCCTCGAGCAGCAGCCCCACGCCGCGGCGCAGGTTCTCGCCGGCCGTGGCCACCGCGTCGGCCTCGGCGCCCTTCGCTTCGGCCGGCGCCGGCGCGCCCTCGCCCTGCCCGCTCGCCCCGCCGCCCGGTGCCGCGCCCTTCGGTTGCTCTCGCTCGTCCGCCATGGCGCAGGTATGCGGCCGCGCGCCCTGCGTGGCAAGGCCGCGGCGCATCAGGCCGCGACGTGGTGGCGCTTCGACCAGAGCGTCGCGCGGTTGCGGCCGCCGCGCTTGCTCGCGTAGAGCGCCGCGTCGGCGGCCTTGAAGAGCTGCTCCCAGCTCGCGCCCGCGTCGGGGAAGGTCGCGATGCCGACCGAGCAGGTGCACTGGAAGCTCTCGCCCGTCGCCGCCTTGAAGACCTTCTTGCCGAGCTCGGCGCGGATGCGCTCGGCGAGCTGCAGCGCGCCGCGCTCGTCGGTCTCGTCGCACACGACGACGAACTCCTCGCCGCCGAAGCGCGCCACGGCGTCGTTGGTGCGCGCCGCGCGGATGTGGATCTGCGCGAGCTCCTTGATGACGACGTCGCCCGCATCGTGGCCGTAGGTGTCGTTGACGCGCTTGAAGTGGTCGATGTCCGTCACGAGCACGCTGAGGCGCCGCCCGAAGCGCTTCGCGGCCGCGATGCGGTCGCGCGCCGTGTCGAGCAGGGCGCGCTTGTTGAGCGCGCCGGTGAGGCCGTCGGTCGTGGCCTGCTCCTCGAGCTTCCTCACGAGGCGCGCATTGGAGAGCGACACGGCCACGTGGCTCGCGAGCACGTCGAGCAGCGCGCGCGCCCCGTCGCCGAAGCCGCCCGGGGTGCGCGACCCGAGCACCAGCGTGCCGAGCGGCTCGTCGTGCAGGAAGAGCGGTAGCACCAGCAACGAGGGCATCGGCGGGGGCGCGAGGTCCTTGCCGAAGACCACCTGCTGCCCCGCGTCGAAGATGCCCTTGTACGGCAGGGCGTGGCCGCTCTTCAGGGCCATCGACACGAGGCCGGTGTTGTCCTCGAAGCGCTGTCCGCGCAGGGCCTCGACGCCGTCGCCCGACAGCGCGCGGATCTCGTGGCGCCGCGCCTGCCGATCGAGGGCGGTGCAGGCGGCGAAGTCGACGTGCGCGATCTCGCGCGCGCTCGCCACGGCGGCGTCGACGACCTCGGCCTCGCTCGTGGCGGCCGCGAGCGCCTGGGCGGCGCGGTAGAGCTTGCCCTGATCGACCTTGGTGCGCTCGAGCTGCGCGAACACGCGCTCGTTGCGCACGGCGCGCACGCACAGGCGCGCGGCCTGCTCGACGAGCCCGAGCTCGCGGGCCGAGAAGGCCCGCGGGTCGAGCCGGTCGGCGACGAGCACGCAGCGCAGGCGACCGTGCTCGAAGCCCGGCACCGCCGCGACGCTGCCGACCGGCGCCGGACCGCGGTAGTAGGGCAGGCTGAAGCTCGCGTGGATGTCGGCGAGCGCGACCGGCGCACGCTGCGCCAGCACGGCGCCGAGGATGCCGCTGCCGGTGCCGAAGGGCCCCTCGGCGAGGTCGCCGTCGTCGCTCGAGAGCTCGCTGATGCGAAACGAGCCGCGCCCCTCGTCGAGCCAGAAGAGGACGGCGGTGTGCAGACCGAGCGCCTCGCGCAGCAGCGTCAGGGCGAACAACACCGACAGGCGGATCTCCTCGACGGCCGAGCGCACCAGGCGCTCCTCGTCGCCGTGCGCCGTCTCGCGCGGCGCCTGCAGCAGCCGGTAGCTCTCGGCCTCCTCCTGGACGCGCCTGAGCTCGGCGCGCAGCTCGCCGTGGGAGGCGCGCCGCAAGCGCGCCATCTCGACGCGCAAGAGCACGATGTTGAGCACGCCGAAGGCGAGCGCGAAGCCGGCGTGCGGCGCCACCGGCGCGAGCTCGAGCCCGCCGAAGGCGAGCTCGCGGAGCGCGAGCTCGAGCCCCGCCCCGAACGCCACGGCCGCGAGCGCCCCGAGCGGGTGCGCGAAGGCGCTGACGGCCGCGAGGCCCAGGTAGACCACGGGGTAGAAGCGGCCGTCGAGCGAGCCGTCGAGGTGGGTGACGAGGTCGAAGCAGCCGAGCACCACCAGCATGCCGAGCGCGGCGTCGCGCCAGTCGTCCGCCTGGCGCAGACTGCGGCGCCGCAGCGCGCGCCACACGATGGCCCCGGCGATGACGCCTGCGATGCCGAGCGACACCGCCTGGTGGGGACGCCAGCGCGCGTCGAGCACCGAGAGCGCTGCGAGGACGGCCGCGAGCGTGAAGGGCCCGATGCGCCGCAGCGCACGCCGCAGACCGAGCACCAGTGCGACCAGCGTGTCCATGTGACAGCTGACGTCGGTACCAGAGCGGGCGGCGCGCGGCCGAATTGTCGGTGCGCTTCGCCGAAAACTTGAGGGGTCGCACGCGCCGCGCCGGCGCCGCAGCGCCACGCACCGGGGCGAGGCGCACGCGACTTGGCCAGAGCGGGTCGAGTCGGGTCCAATCCCGAGGGCTTGCGCCCCGGCATCCGCCCACAGCTCCTCGTCGCGATGGGCGTCGTGCTCGCCCTCGCCTTCGTGCCGCTGTTCCTCGCGGTCTCGAGCCTCACGCGCGCCGGCTTCGCCGCGGAGAGCGCCGACCACGCGCGGGCGCTCGGG
Organism: Myxococcales bacterium; assembly: GCA_016212965.1. GTDB lineage: Bacteria > Myxococcota_A > Polyangia > Polyangiales > Polyangiaceae > JACRDA01. Next base: position 8,549 of record JACRDA010000181.1, on the reverse strand, counting down.
CGCGCCATCGCCGGCCACGTGGCGGAGGCGCGCCGCCACCGCGACGCGAGCGAGCTCGAGCCCCTGCTCGACGCGCAGCTCGGGCACGAGGTGGGCGCCATCGCGATCCACGAAGCCGACGGGCGCCGCGCGCTCGGTCGCGGCGACGCGCTCGACGCGCTGCCGACCACGGTGGAGGCGGGCCGCGAGCTCCTGCAGGAGGCCAAGGGCCCCCGCGGTCCGGCGCTCGTCGTGGTCGTGCCGGCCGAGCGCGGCCCCGTCGCGGCGCTGCTCTACGTGGGCGCGGCGGCGACCCGCGCGACGCCCATCCTGTCGCTGCTCGCCCTGTACGCCGGGCTGCTCGGGCTCACGCTCCTCATGCTGTCGTACGGCGTGCTCACGCGCATCGTGGTCGGACCGGTCGAGCGCCTGCGGCGCGCGGCGGCGCGCGTGGCCGAGGGCGGGCGCAACCTCGAGGTCCCGAAGACCGGCAGCCGCGAGCTCGCCCTGCTCGGCGCGAGCCTGTCGCACATGACCGAGCGCCTGCGGGCCGACGAGGACGAGCTGCGCCAGAGGGTCGCCGAGATCGAGGCCGCCACCGAGCAGCTCAAGCGCGCGCAGGCGACCCTCGTGCGCTCCGAGCGGCTGGCCTCGGTGGGCCGCCTCGCGGCGGGCCTCGCCCACGAGATCGGCAACCCCATCTCCGCCATTCTCGGCTTCCAGGAACTGCTGCTCGACGGCGGCCTCGAGCCGGACGAGACCCGCGACTTTCTCGTGCGGATGCGGCGCGAGACGGAGCGGGTACACCGCGTTCTGCGCGACTTGCTCGACTTCGCCCGCCCCGCCGTCGGCGCCGCGAGCGACGGGCGCGAAGCGGACGCGCCGCAGGGCTCGGTCGCGGACGCGGTCGGTCACGTGACGGCGCTCGTGAGGCCGCAGAAGTCGTTCGCGCGCATCGAGCTCCGCACGGCGGTCGAGCCGGGGCTGCCCGCGGTGGCGCTCGACGACGAGCGCATCGAGCAGGTGCTCCTGAACCTGCTCCTCAACGCCGCCGACGCACTCGGCGACCGTCCCGGACACGTCAGCGTCGCGGCGCGCGTGCGGGACGGCGCGGTCGAGATCGCAGTCGAGGACGACGGCGGCGGGGTGGCGGCAGAGGTGCGCGCGCGACTGTTCGAGCCCTTCGTGACCACGAAGGACGTCGGCAAGGGCACCGGGCTCGGGCTCGCGGTGTGCCGGGGCCTCGTCGAGTCCGCCGGCGGTGGCATCACGCTCGAGGACGGCGCCGCGGGCGCGCGTTTCGTCTTGACCCTGCCGCGCGCCGCCGCCGAGGAGCCCGAGCCGAGCCCCTCGCACCCCTGACGCCGCCGCAGGGGACGCAGGCATTGCGACCCGCGCGCCGTGTTTGCGGACCCGGCATGCGGCGACCGAGCGGGCGGCGCCGAGCGACGCGTGCGCACCGGCGGGATTCCCGCCGGATGGCGGCGACGGCGCAGTCGGGCGCGGAGCGGCACGCCCCATGCCGCTGCCACCGCCAGAGGTGACGCCATGGCCATCGGTGCAGAGCAGAGCGTACGCGGGAGCGGCAGGGTGCGCGACGTGATGAACGAGGCCGTCCTCACGGTGGCGCCGGGCGACAAGCTGCGCCTCGCGCAGCAGATGATGCTGTGGGGCGGCTTCCGGCACCTGCCGGTGGTCGACGACGGCGACCTCGTCGGCATCGTGAGCGACGGCGACCTCTTCGAGGCCCAGGCACGCGGACGCGCGAGTGGCGACACGCCCGTGCGCGAGGTGATGACGGCGCGACTCGAGACCGCCACCGGCGACGAGCTCGTGTCGGACGTGGCCTGGCGCATGGCCATGGCCCACATCCAGTGCCTGCCGGTGCTCGAGCGCGACCGCCTCGTCGGCATCCTCACGAGCTCCGACCTCCTGGCCTACATGGGCAGGGGCGAGGTCGGCCCGCGCGGGGCGCCCCTCGTGGGCGACGTGCGCGAGGTGATGTCGCGCGCCCCGGTCGCCGTCCACGAGGACACGCGGCTCGGCGCGGCGCTCGGCATCATGTGCGAGCAAGGCATCCGGCACCTGCCGGTGGTCGACGCCGACAAGCGCCTGGTCGGCCTGGTGAGCGACCGCGATCTGCGCGTCGCGGTGGGAGACCCCCTCGAAGCGCTGCGCCGCGGCAGCGCCACGCTCGCGCACCGGACGGTCGGCGAGGTCATGTCGCACGCTCCGACGCGCGTCGGCGTCGACGCCACGGTCGACGCGCTCGCCGTGGCCCTGCTCGACGAGCGGGTGGGTGCCGTGCCGGTCGTGGACGACGACGAGCGGCTGGTCGGCATCGTGTCGTACGTCGACGTGCTCAACTACGCGCTCGGGCGCGAGGGGGGCGGGCGCGCCGGCAAGCCCGACTGAGCCCGAGCCGCCCCTCGCTGCGGGGCGCGTGGGCAGCCGAGCGAGACGGAGTAGTGGCTCGGCCCCGGACGCGGTAAGCAGGCGCTCATGATCGATCTGACCGTCGACGAACGTGGGCTCGAGAAGGCGGTGGCGCGGGCGCGCGAGCGCGGGATCGTGATCCCGACCTTTGCCCAGATGGCCGACCCGGCGCGCATCCCCGCGAGCGTGAAGCAGAGGCTCGCGAAGATCGGGCTCTGGGACGTCGATCCGGCGAACCTGTTCCGCATCAACTGGCACAACGAGCCGGTGGCGAGCGGCGGCGGCTTCGGCGGCGTGAACGCCTTCGAGCTTCCCTCGAGCCTCACGGGCACCGAGGCGCGCATCATCGGCCTGTGCGGCAAGTGGTTCCCGACGGGCGCGCACAAGGTGGGGGCGGCGTTCGGCTGCCTCGTGCCCCGGCTCGTGACCGGGCAGTTCGATCCCACGACCCAGAAGGCCGTGTGGCCCTCGACCGGCAACTACTGCCGCGGCGGCGCCTACGACTCGGCCGTGCTCGGGTGCGCTTCCATCGCGATCCTGCCCGAGGGCATGAGCGAGGAGCGCTTCTCGTGGCTCAGCAAGATCGCCGGCGAGGTCATCAAGACGCCGGGCAGCGAGAGCAACGTGAAGGAGATCTTCGACAAGTGCTGGGAGCTGCGCCGCTCCGGCCAGAGCCTCATGATCTTCAACCAGTTCGAGGAGCTCGGGAACTACCTGTGGCACCACGAGGTCACGGGGCGCGCCATGGCCGAGGTGCTCGAGCAGCGCATGGGGCCGCGCGACCGCTACCGCGGGGTCATCGTGACGACCGGGTCGGCCGGCACCATCGCGTGCGGCGACTACCTGAAGAAGCTCTTCCCCGCGAGCAAGATCGGCGCGAGCGAGGCCCTGCAGTGCCCGACGCTGCTCGAGAACGGCTTCGGCGCGCACCGCATCGAGGGCATCGGCGACAAGCACGTGCCGTGGATCCACAACGTGAAGAACACCGACGTCGTCACGGCCATCGACGACGAGGCGACGATGAGCGTGCTGCGCCTCTTCAACGAGCCGAGCGGGCAGAAACACCTCGCCGCGAGCGGCGTGCCGGAGGCGGTCGTCCGGCAGCTGCCGCTGCTCGGCATCAGCGGCATCGCGAACCTCTTGTCGGCCATCAAGTTCGCGCACTACTACGAGCTCGGCCGGGAGGATTTCGTCCTCACCGTGTTCACCGACTCGGTCGACATGTACCAGAGCCGCCTGCGCGAGCTCACGGCCGAGCGCGGCGCCTTCACCGAGATGCAGGCGGCGGGCGCCCTGTGCCGCTACCTCTACGGCCAGGGCACGGAGCACCTCGAGGAGCTCTCGTACGCAGCCCGCAAGCGCGTGCACAATCTCAAGTACTACACGTGGGTCGAGCAGCAGGGCCGCACGGCCGAGGAGCTCGTCCGCCAGTGGCGCGACGACGACTACTGGACCGGCGTCCCGGCGAAGGCGCCGGAGCTCGACGCGCTCATCGAGGCCTTCAACGCGCGCACCGGGCTCGCGCGCTAGCGCGCCGGGCCCGCGCGCAACCCGAGCCGCGCCATGGACCGCCGCCCGCGCATCGACCTCGACGGCGTGACGCTGAGCGAGCCGGCGGGGCCCGGTGGCGCGGGCGAGACGCTCGCGGTGCTCCGCTACCGCACGCGCGAAGGCCTGGTGCTCGCGATGCCCGAGAGCGCGGACGTGCGCGTCGGCTGGGGCGATCTCGAGGCGGCGAGCCTCGATCTCGTGACCGGGACGGTGAGCCTGCGCTTCACGGCCGCGTTCGCGGCGCGCAGCCACTGGCTCGGCGGCGTGCGCGTGCTCGAGGGTCGCTGGACGGACCGGATGGTGCTCTGCGACGCCGACGGCCCGCCGCGCGGTCACGGCGGGCGCGCGTGAAACACGAGCCAGCAGGCGGCCCGAGACATCGCCCGGGCGCTTCGCTACGCTAGCGAACGTGACCTTCCCCGACCGGCGCGCGGTGAACGCCCGCGCGCTCATCCTTCAGCGCAACGCGCTCATCGCGCTGTGTCGGTCGCTCTCGCAGCAGCAGACCGGCGCCGTCCTGGGGACGGCGGTCGACTCGCTCTGCGAGCTCATGGGCATGAAGGGAGCGCTCGCCTACCGGGCCAACGGCCAGGCGCTCGACCTCGTCGCGGAGCACGGGCTGCCGCGGCGTGCGCAGGCGTGGCTGCGGCGGCTCGACCTCACCGATCCGGACCCCTGGTTCGTGGCGCAGCAAGCCGCGCAGACCATGCGCGGGCACACCGACACCGAGCTCGCCAAGACGCGCGCCGGCGTCGGCATCGCGCAGACGCTGCAGGAGGCAGGCTGGGGTGCGCTCGCGGCCGTGCCGCTGCTCGTGGGCCGCAAGCTCGAGGGCGTGCTCGTGGTGGCGGCGGCGAGCGGGGACGAGCTCGACCGCGAGGCGCTGCGCACGCTCGAGGCCACGGCCGGCGTGCTGGCGATCGCCATCGGCCGCGAGGACCTGGCCACGCGCGAGCGCGAGCGCATCGAGCAGGGCGCGGCGCTGCAGCTCGCGGCCGTCGGGCTCATGGCGGCGAGCGTGCGCGAAGATCTCGAGGAGCCGCTCGCGACGACCCGCATGCGGCTCGGACGCGCGGAGGAGCTCGTGCGCAAGCTGCGGGCGGCCGAGGACCAGTCCCCCGACAGCCTCCCGCCGGGCGGCCCACCCTCGCGCCAGGTCGCGCGCGTGCAGGCGCTCGACGAGCTCGCCGAGCTCACCTTCGAGCTCATGCAGACCGTGCAGCGCGTGGCCGACATGACGCACCGGCTGCGGCCCGGGCGGGACGCGGAGGCCGATCAGACGCTCGATCTGGCGCGCGTGACGGGCCAGGCGGTCGCCGTGATGCGCGCGCACTTCGACGCCCAGGGCATCGGCCTCAGCCTGGTCGGCGACGAGCTCGAGCTCGCGGTCGAGGGGCGCCCCGACGAGCTGCGCCTGCTCGTGCAGCAGCTCCTGTTCGACGCCGTGCGACAGGCCAAGGCGAGCGGCATGGCGGAGGCGCGGGTGCTCGTCACCCTGAGCGACGAGGATCGCCGCCACGTGCTCGCCGTCGAGCTCGCGGGCGAGGGCGGCTACGACGCGGCCGCGGCGCTCTACGACGCGCTCGTGCTGCGCGAGCGCGACGCCACCCACAAGAACCTCGGTCTCGCCATCGCCCGCGAGATCGTGCTCGGGCACCACGGACACATCGAGGTCGGGTCCGCGGACCCGCTCGAGGCGGTCGGCTCGGGCCGGGTGACGCTGATCCGCGCCGTGTTCCCGCGCTCGGCGAAGAGCCTGCCCCCGGCCGACGAGCGCGAGAGCCTGCCCACACCCACGCTGCGCCCACCCAAGGCCGCGAGCCCGGTCGTCCTGTGGATCGACGACGACGACGTGTGGACCGCCACGGTCAAGCGCTTCCTCGACACCTACGACGTGCGCGTCGCCCGCACGCTCGCCGAGGCGCGCCTGCTGCTCGGCAAGCTGACCGAGCTGCCCGACGCGATCTTCTGCTCGGTGAGCCTGTCCGACGGCGACTGCCACGAGCTGCACCGGCACGTGACGCCGCAGCTCGCCGAGCGCTTCGTGTTCGTGTCGAGCGGGGTCATCCCGACGCCGACGGCGAACTACCTGCGCGGCTCGGGCTGCCCCACGCTCATCAAGCCGCTCAGCGTCGAGGAGGTGCGGGCGATCCTGGCGCGCGAGGACGAGCTCGAGTCGCAGCGCATCTCGGCGCCGACCCTCGCGCCGATCCTGGGACACGGCTCCGAGCCACCGCTGCGCTGAGCAGAGGACTGGCGCGCGCCCGGGGCGCGTGGGGCTCCTCAGCCGAGCGCTGCCATGCGCGACCAGAGCCGGCGGGCACCCTCCGCACCCTCGCGCCGCAGCGCTGCGACGTCGTGCCCCACGGGGCGGCGCTCCCGCACGGCCACCCGGCCGCACGCGACGACGTCGCGCACGTGCCGGGCGCTCATGCCGAAGGCGAGGTGCCAGGGCAGGTTGCCGGCGTGGACCTCGGTCGCGCCGTCGTAGTCGAGCACGACCACGTCGCCCGGGGCGCCGTGCGCGAGCGTGCCGAAGCCGCGCGCGGGCTCGAGGCCGAAGGCCTCGCTCGCGAGGCGCCAGCTGCCGGCGAGCCAGCTCCACACGCGCTCGGCGCCGGCGTCGCGCGCTTCGCGCAGGCGGAAGAAGGCCGCGTGCGCCTCGTCCCAGAGGTCGCCGTTGATGCCGTCCGTGCCGAGGGCGAGCCGCGCGCCGTAGGCGTCCGTCGCGGCGATGTAGCCCACGCGGTTGTTCATGTTGGAGCGCGGCTGGTGCGTCACCCACACGCCGAGCGCGGCGAGCGCCGAGACCTCCTGCGGACCGAGGTGCACGCCGTGGGCGAGGACGGCCCGGCCCTCGAGCACACCGGCGCGCCGCAGGCGCTCGGTCACGTTGCGGGCGCCGCGCGCCTCGGCGTCCTTCTGGTCGTGCGCCGCCTCGGCCGCGTGCAGGTGCACGGCCACGCCGTGCGTGCGGCCGGCGGCCGCGAGCGCCGCGAGCTCGGCGTCGTCGAGCGTGAAGGGCGCGTGACCGCCCACCATGGCGGCGAAGCGCGCGGGCGCGCGCCGAGCCGAGTCATCCGCGACCGGGCGCGCGTGGGCGCGCGCGAAACGCTCGCTCTCGGCGAGCCCGGCGAGGAACGCCTCGTGTCCGTGGCGATTCGTCGCCTCGTAGCACAGGACCGCTCGCGCGCCGGCGGCCTCGATGCCGACCGCGAGGGCGTCGAGGCTGCCGTCGACGAAGGACGGCGAGGCGTGGTGGTCCACGATGCCCGTCACGCCGCACGACAGCGCCTCGAGCGCACCTACCCGGCCCGACAGCTCGACCAGCTCGCGGTCGAGGGCGCGATCGAGACGCCACCACACCTTCTCGAGGATCTCCACGAAGGAGCGCGGCGGCGCGGCGGGCCCGGGCATGCCGCGCGCGAGGGCCGAGTAGAGGTGGTGGTGCGCGATGACGAGACCGGGCAGGACGAGGCAGCCCTCGGCGTCGAGCAGCTCCGTCCCGGCGGGCGGCTCGGTCGGAGGCACGCCGAGCAGGCCGTCGTCACCGACCCACAGATCGCCCACCACCGCCCGCGGCGGATCGCCCGCAAACGCCCGCCCACCTCGGATCCACACCGCCATGTCGTGCCCTCCGTGTCGACGCTCGGCCGGACTCCCGCCGGAGCGCGGCCGTCATACCACGTCGCCGGAGCGCGCCGGGCGCGCGCGCTTGCCCGGCAGGGCGACGCGGCCCATGATGCCGACCCATGGCGGAGCCGAACGAGGGCGCGCGACGGCCGCGCGGCGGCACGGTGCGCGCGAACGGCCTCGACATCGCGTACGAGGAGCGCGGCCACGGCGAGCCCGTGCTGCTCCTTGCGGGCATCGGCATGCAGCTCGTGTCCTGGCCCGAGGGCTTCCTCGACGCCCTCGCCGCGCGCGGCCTGCGGGTCATCGTGTCCGACCACCGCGACATCGGCCGCTCGACCTGGCTCGACGAGGCCGGCGTGCCGCCCGTCCTGCGCCTCCTGCCACGCGCCGTGCTCGGCTTGCCGGTCCGGGCGCCCTACACGCTCTTCGACATGGCCGCGGACGTCGCCGGCCTCGCCAGCGCGCTCGGCCTCGCGCGCGCCCACGTGGTCGGCGTGTCGATGGGCGGCATGGTCGCCCAGGCGCTCGCGGTGACGCACGGCGAACGGCTCGCGAGCCTCACCTCGATGATGTCGCACCCGGGCGGTCACCTGCTCACGACCGGGCTGCCGCACGCCAGCCTGAAGCTCCTCGCACCGGCGCCGCGCACGCGCGCGGCGGCGATCGCGCGCCAGGTGGACTTCTTCCGGACCGCGGGCAGCCCCGGCTTCGCGCGCGACGACGCCGAGATCGCCGCGCGCGCGGGCCGCGCCTACGATCGCGCCTTCCATCCCGCCGGCTTCGCGCGCCACTTCGCCGCCGTCCTCGCGACGGGCGATCTGTCGCGTCGGCTCGCTCACGTGGCGGTGCCCACGCTCGTCCTGCACGGCAAGGCCGACCCCGTCATCCGCGCGGCGCGCGGCCGGGAGACGGCACGCGCGATTCCGGGGGCGAAGCTCCAGCTCCTC
>JACRDA010000183.1 GCA_016212965.1 Myxococcales bacterium | reverse complement strand
GCTGCTCCGCTGCTCCGCTGCTCCGCTGCTCCGCTGCTCCGCTGCTCCGCTGCTCCGCTGCTCCGCTGCTCCGCTGCTCCGCTGCTCCGCTGCTCCGCTGCTCCGCTGCTCCGCTGCTCCGCTGCTCCGCTGCTCCGCTGCCTGCTCATCGCAACCCCGCTTTCGTTCGCCCGTCCCGGACACCGAGGCTACCCAGCCACGACGGCCCGATGGAAGGGTGAACTCACAAAGTTCCGTTTCGGATGTAGGTGTCCGTGTGTGTCGAGCCCGCACCAAAGGTGAAAGCCCTCTGATCCATGGATCGACCCGCCACGCGAGGCAGTTGCGTGAAAAGTGCGGGCCCGCACGGATGGTTGTCATGCAAATGTATACAAGTGCGCGACCCGCGCAGCTCAGCCGCCCGCGGGCGCGCGGCGCACGACGAAGCTCGCGAGAAAGTACCCGTCCGTGCCGTGGCGTGCGGGCGTGAGGCGCAGGGTCGGCTCGTCGCCCGCGAGCGCGCGCGCGGCGGCGGCGTCGAAGGGGGCGGGCTCGAGGCGCACGCCCGGGGCGGCGTCCGCGAGGAGCGCCGTCACGACGTCCTCGCACTCCTCGCGGAGCACGCTGCAGACGGCGTAGACGAGCCGGCCGCCGTCCTTCACGCGCGTCGCCACGCGGCGGGTGATGGCGAGCGCTTGCGCGGCGAGGGCCCGAACGTCGTCGGGGCCGAGGCGGAGGGCGATCTCGGGGCGGCGCCGCAGGGTGCCCGTGCCCGAGCAGGGCGCGTCGACGAGGGCGCGCGCGTAGCCGTCCGGGACGGCGCCCGTGCCCACCGTCCAGTCGACGGCGTGGCTGGCGCCGAGGGTCGCCCGGTCGGTGCGTCCGCGGAGCTCCTCGAGCTTCTTCGGGTGACGGTCGGCGACGTCCACGCGACCGTCGGGCGCGACCTCCTCGGCGAGGAGCAGGGCCTTCTGACCGCGCCCGGCGCAGGCGTCGAGCACGACGTCCCCGGGCCGGGCGCCGAGGGCGAGCGCGATGAGCTGCGCGCCCTCTTCTTGCACGATCCAGGCGCGGTCCGCGCCCGGTAGAGCGCGCGGCTGGCCCGCGCGGCGCGCCACGATCGCGCGCGGCGAGAGGCCGCCCGGCTCGAAGGTGGCGCCGTCCTCGGGTGGGCGCGCGCGGCGGAGCTCCTCGAGCCACGCCTCGCGGCTCTCGCCGGCGCGCAGGCAGAGGCAGAGCGAGGGGGTCTCGTGCGCGAGCAAGAGCTCGCGGGGCGGCGTCCCGGAGCGCGTGAGCGCCTCGCGCAGGAAAGGGCCGAGGGCGAGCTCCGCGGCCGTCGCGAGGTCGACGGCGCTCGCGCGCTCGGCGGCGAGCCGGCGCAGGACCGCGTTCGCGAACCCTGCCACGCGCGGCCCGGCGGCGCGCTCGACCGCGCGGACGGCCTCGTTCACGGCCGCGAAGTCGGGCACGCGCTCGAGAAAGGCGAGCGTGTAGCAGCCGATGAGCAGGGCGGCGCGCACTTCGGGGCGCTTCTTCCACGCGCGGCTCGTCGCGTGGGCGGCGATGCGCTCCTCGAGCCAGCCGAGCGTGCGCACGACCCCGTAGGCGAGCTCGGTGGCGAGGCGCGCGTCGGCGGGCGGCAGGGCGGCGCGGCCGAGCTCGGCGTCGAGGGTCGGCGCGAGGAAGGCGCCCTCGTCGAGCACCCGGCCGAGCACGCGCGCGGCGACGCGGCGCGCGTCGGGCCCGTGCGGCGGCTCAGCCGAAGAGGTCCTTGAACTGCGCGAGGATGATGTCCCAGCGTTTCTCGACATCGTTCTTGAGAGCCAGGGCCATCAGGACGGCGAGCAGCACCATGCCGAAGAAGCTCGCCACCTCGCGCACCCTGAGGGGCAGGGGGCGGCGCAGGATCGCCTCGATTCCGAAGAACAGCAAGTGGCCGCCGTCGAGCATCGGGATCGGCAAGAGGTTGATGAGGCCGAGGTTGATCGAGATGACCGCCATCGCCCAGAGGAAGTAGCTCGCGCCCTTGGCCGACTCCTGGCCCACGACGTCGTAGACGGCGATGGGACCGCCCAGCGTCGACAGGCTGACCTTGCCTTGCACGATGCGCGAGATGCCGACCACGATGAATTGCACGACGTCGACGGTCTCGTCGATGGCGCTCGGCAGGGCGTAGTGCCAGAAGCTCGGGCCGCCCGCGGGGGGCTGCTGCACGGTGGGCAGCCAGTGAGCCGTCCGCATCACGAAGCGGACGCGGGCGTTGCCGAACTCGTCCGTCCAGCTCTCGCGGCGCAGCTCGATGGTGCCGCTGTGGCGCGCGCCGTCGCGCAGCCAGTGCAGGGTGTGGGCGCGCTCCGGCGCCGCGTCGAGCTTCTCGACCAGCATCGACCAGGTGACGAGCTCGTGGTCGCCGAGCGCGGTGATGCGGTCACCCGGTCGCAGGCCCGCGTTCCACTCGGCCGAGCGCTCCTCGACCTCGGACACGTAGAGGTCCGCCGACTCCATGCCGGTGCGGACGCGCATGTCGGCGCCGGTCGGCTCCGGCGTGAGGGCCGCCACGCCGGACTCGTACACGGACACCTCGCCGAGCCCGCCGAGCGCGTCCGGCACGCGCACCGGGCGGAGGTACGTGACCGGCACCGTCTCGCCCTTGTTCTGGGCGACGACCGCCTCGAGGTCGGCCAGGGTCTCGACCGGCGTGCCGGCCACCTCGGTCACGCGGTCGAAGGTGCGCAGGCCCGCGCGGTACGCGGGCGAGGCGGCCTCGCCGACCCCGACCACGGCCGCCGGCTCGTTCGGCATGACGCCGATGGAGCCCTCGCGCTCGACGAGCTCGAAGGGCTTCTCGATCAGGCGCTCCTCGGGCGTGATGTGCACGTCGACGTGCTCGTTGTCGCGGAAGACCTTGAAGTGGAGATCCTTGCCCGGGTGCTTGCCGACGACGCGGCGCAGCTCCGCGAAGGTCGAGATGTGCACGTCGTCGATCTCGAGCACGCGGTCGCCGGGGCGGAGCTTGCCGTCCGCGGCGTGGCCCGGCAGGACGATGCCGATGGTCGGGGGCGTGAAGTCGCTCTCGCCGAGGAACACGCCGAGGTAGAGCAGCACCGGAAACAGGATGTTCATCGCCGGCCCGGCCAGGACGATGATGACGCGCTTCCACAGCTTCTGCGCCTCGAAGGTGCGCGGCCGGTCCTCGGGCAAGACCGGCTCCTGCCGGTTCTCCTCGAGCATCTTCACGAAGCCGCCGAGCGGCAAAAGGCCGATGCAGTACTCCGTCTCGCGGCCGCGCAGGCGCACGAGCTTCGGGCCGAAGCCGATGGAGAACATCAGCACCTTGACCCCGAAGATCTTCGCCCACACGAAGTGGCCGAGCTCGTGCACGAAGATGAGCACGCTCACGAGCAGGGCGAAGTACAGGATGTCCACGCGGCGCGAATCTTAGAACGACCAACGGCTCGAGTCCTGCTGCAATCCCCGATCGTCCGCGATCTTCGGGCCGTGCTCCCTCAGTACCTCGATCCGCCCGGAAGCGGAACGAGCAGAACCACGGAGCTCGGCGCGGGCGCCGAGCTCTCCGGGTCAGGGCCCCGCCGCTTCGATCGTGGCGTGGTCGCCCGCGAGGCAGCCCTCGAAGAAGCGCACGTATTGCGCCCGCGCGACGTCGGAGAAGATGAGCTCGCCGTGGCTCGCCGGCGCGCCGTCGTCCATGTGCGTGAACTGCACGATGCCGCCGGTGCCGCCGGCGGCGAGGTTCCGGTAGGCCGGCGTCGTGCCGAGGGTCGCCCCGCTGAAGGGCACGACGGGGTCGAGCAGCGGCAGGCCGGCGGCGCGCGCCAGGGCGGAGCTCGTCGAGTTGGGGACGATGTTGTCGTCCACGACCTCCTGCAGGAGCACGTCGCGGCCGCTCCAGTCGGGGACGCCCGCGAGGGCCTCGCCGGTCGCGTAGCACGCGTAGTTGAGCGGATCGCCCGGATCGACGATGGCCTGCGCGGCGGCCATGAAGCGCGCGACGGCGCCGTCGCTGACGCCCGGCGGCCGCAGCGAGTCGACGATGAGGCCGAAGGTCTTCGAGTCGCGGAGCAGCGTCATCAGGCCCGCCCCGCCGACGTTCCAGACGGCGCAGCCGAGCTCGGGCGCGAGGGCGAAGATGGTCGCGCCCTCGACCGAGCCGAAGGAGTGGCCGATGTACGCGATGCGCGTCGGATCGAGGTCCGGGACGCCGTCGGGCGCGCCGACCGGCAGGAGATCCAGCGTGCCGAGCGAGCCGAGCAGCCGCACGAGCTCGAGCTGGTCGCTCGCCATCTGGCGGAAGTTGTCGCGCGCCTTGCCGATGACGAAGGAATTCGAGGCCGCGTCGATGCCGAAGAACGCGAAGATGGACGCGAACGGATCGCCCGGATCGGCGGCGCGCGAGCCGTGGTGAGGCGAGTCGATCGACACGACCGCGACGTCGAGCGCTGCCAGGCGCGCGGCCGTCCCCCAGGAGCCGTCCTTGTCGCCGCCGAGCCCGTGCTGGTAGATGACGATCGGCCGCGGGCCGGAGGCGAGGGCGTTCGAGAAGGCGAGAAAGAGCTCGAGCCCCGCCGTCCCCTGCACGACGGGGGCGCCGTCCGGCCCGAGCTGCCACGTTCCCTCGGGCCTGCGGTACTCGGGGGCGGCGTAGACGGCGCGGAAGCGCACGCGTCCGTCGGCCGAGAGCGGCGACTCCAGCGTGAACGGCTCGAGGAGCACGGGGGGCGCCGCGAGGCGCCCGGCACGCGCCGTCGCCTCGACCGGCCCGGTCACGCTCTCGGTCGTGAACGCCGTCGCGAGCACGACGTGCTCGCGCGCGAGGCCGACCTCGGCCTCGAGGACCAAGAGGGCCTCCGACACCTCGGTCCCGTACGCGGAGCCGTCGGCGCCGTCGAGGAGCGCCTGCGTGAGCGCCGAGCGGCGCACGGGGCCGCCGTCGCGCGCCCCGAGGGCGTCGGTCACGACGAAGAGGTAGCGCGTCCGCTCGCGGAGCGGCGTCGCCGGCTCCACGATGAGCGTGAACTCGTCGGCGAGGTAGTAGGCGTCCTGCGCCTGCTCCCAGGCGCGCGGCACGAGGCCGCGGGTCGTGCCGCGCTCGGGTGAGGCCGGATCCACGTCGACGAGCAGCAGCGGGGCGCCCGGCGCACGGTAGCTCGCGGCGTCGCGGGCCGGCTCGGCGAAGGGCTCGCCGCCCTCGAGGCCCGTGACGAGGCCGCGGAGCTCGACCGGCCCGTCGAACATGACGGCGACGCCGCCCGTGGTCGAGAAGCCGTCGAGCTCGACGAGCTCGCCGAGCGAGATGGCGCCGGCGGGGCTGGTGATGAGATCGACCGTGTTGTGCGGGCCGATGTCGACGCGGAGCCCGGTCGGGCTCGTCGCGTCCGGGCGCGTGTAGCGGTCGGACGGGTACGGCGTGAGCGCACTCGTCGGGGCCTCGGCGTAGATCGCCTCGACCCCGGGCGGCAGGGGCGCGAGCCCGTCGTCGGAGCACCCGGCCGGGAAGAGCAGGAGCGCGAGGCACACGAGGCGGCGCATCGCGGCCCAGCATAGCTCCCGCGCCCGGCAATCAGAACCCCGCACACCGCGCACCCACACGGGCCAATGATATCGGGGTACGGCGGCTCGAGTCGGGTACTTCCCTACACGTGGACGGGTTTTCTCCCGCGCGCGCACGGCCTCGCGACGCCTTATCCCGATCAGCAGGAGAGGGATCGGCCATGATCCGAGACAAGCTCATTCAGTCGCTCCACCATCTGGGCATCAACCGGAACAATTTCCGCGTGCTGAAGCTGTTGCCGCTCATCTACGTCGCGTGGGCGGACGGGAAGATGGACGGGGTCCAGAAGGAACGGATCGTCGCGCTGGCCCATGACCACTTCGCGATCGGGGCAGGGGGCGAGGCGGTGCTGCGGCGCTGGCTCGAGCGCCCGCTCACGAAGGCGCAGTTCCTCGAGGGCCTGCACGAGATCTTCGTCCTCGCCCACGCGCCGGACGAGTGGGAGTTCGACCTCGACGAGCTGCAGGGGTTGCTCGTCCACGCCGAGGCCATCGCCCGGGCGACCGCTGAAGCCATGGGGCATGGGCCCACGTCCGTTTCCCCGGCCTCGGAGCGCGCGCTCGCGGACATCGCGCGCGCGCTCCAGATCGACACCGGCGAAAGCTGGGCGCGGCTCATGGCGGAGCTCACCGACGACGAGCCGTACGAGGATTTCGGTGACGACGAGCGCTCGCGCGTGCAGCTCACGGCGGCCGCGCGCGGCGGCGCCGAGGAGTCCGGCGCGGTCGGGCTCTTCGCGCGCGGGCGCGGGTAGGGGCGACGGAGCGGCGACCGCTCAGACCGACAGCACGCCGGGCCAGTGCCGCAACCACTCCCGCCGGCGGGCGAGCCGCTGCCAGGCGGGATCCTCGCGGTCCACGCGGACGGAGCCGGCGCAGAAGGCGTCGATCCGTGCCTCGAACGCTCTGGCGACGGCCTCGTCCTCGACGAGGAGCAACAGCTCGCTCTCCCAGTAGCTCGCGGTGACGTCCAGGTTGGCGCTGCCGACGGCGCACACTCGACCGTCGACGCTCATCGCCTTGGCGTGGACGTGCGGGTGGACGGGGCCGAGGTCCGGAGCCCACCCCGGCACGTCGCACACGGCGAGCTCGAAGCCCTCGGCCCCCGCCGCGACGAGCGCGTCCATCCTCGAGTGGACGAGCCAGGTCGCGGCGGTGCGCGCCGTCGCCCACTGGCCCTCGAAGGGCTCGCCGCCGTGGGTGGGCGTGGCGCGGCCGAACAGCGTGCGGACCCGGACGCCCCGCTCGAGCGCGCGCAGGAGCGCGTGCTGGATCTCGAGCAGCAGCGGGAAGCCGCTCACCGCGACCACGTGCGTGCGGGCGGTCTCGATGAGCGCGAGGTACGCCTCGAGCGTGGCGGCATCGCGCAGCCCGCGGTGGACCACGACGCGGGCCGGCGTCGTGCCGGCGACCGGCGGCTCCACGACCTCGAAGGGGGCGCCGCCCGCACCGTTCCAGGCCTCGAGGAAGGACCGCTCGAGCGCGGCGACGGCCGGACCCTCGAGGCGCGCGCCGGCGTCGAGCCACGGCACCGCGCGCCACGGGGTGCTCCGCACGATCTTCACCTCGTCGAAGCCCGTGTAGTACTCCTCGGCGAGGTTGCGGCCGCCGAGGAGCGCGAGCCGTCCGTCGGCCACCACGAGCTTGCCGTGATCGCGCTGCTTCAAGTCCTCGAGCGAGGGGACCCCCGCGAGCGGCCGCGACACGCGGAGCTCGACCCCGGGACACGCCCCGAGCCGCTCGAGGAGCGGGTTCTGCATCCCGAAGGACCCGTGCAGGCCGTGGAGCGAGTCGACGAGCACGCGCACGGCGACCCCGCGCCGCGCCGCCTCCCCGAGCGCGGCCTCCACTCGGCGGCCGAGCTCGTCGTCCGCCGCCATGTAGCTCTGCAGGTGCAGGCTGCGCGCTGCGCCCTCGATCGCGCCGAAGAGCCAGCGCCGCGCGGTCGCGTTGTCGAGCTCGAGCTCCACGCGATGGCCGTCGAGCCGAGCGGCGCCGGTCGTGGCGTCGAGCCGCGCGCCGAGCGAGCTCGGCTGCGCCGCTGGGGTCGGCAGCTCCCACGTGCGCCCCGCGAGCTCGGCCGCGCCGAGCGCCACGAAGCCGAGGGCCGCGGGCGCGTGCGGACCGTGGTGGACGATCGCGGCGACCGGGAAGCCCGTGCACCGCAGGCGCGTCGCGACCCGCGCGAGCCTCACGGTGTCGAGGGACTCGCTCACGTCGGCCGCGTCCCCTTCGTCGAGCACGGCGCGCGCGTCGACGACGCGCGCCGCGAGCCCGGCCGCCCGCAGCCGGTCGCGCAGGAGGTGGCAGCTCCGCAAGGGGCGCAGGCGGACGGCGAGGAGCTCCGCGCCCGCGACGGCCGCGAGCGCCGGCAGCTCTGCGTCGGGCAGGTCCACGTCGAAGAGCACGAGCGGCCTCGTTCCGGGGCGCACGATCGTGACCCAGCGCTCGATCGCGGCGACCGGATCCTCGGAGGCGCGGTCGCGGACGCGGAACACGCCGAGCGACTCCGCACCGAGCCCGGGCGGAAGCTCGGTCTCGCCGTCGTGCGTCGTCCCGAGCGCCGCCACCCGCCCCTCGTGCACGAAGGCGATCGGCTGGTCGGCGATGGGGGGATTGCGGCCGACGCCGAAGGCGTGCCCGAGGCGCACGCGCACGACGCCGCCGTCGTCCACGAGGTCGGCCACGTCGAGCGGGCGCTCCATCGCCGGCCTGCCCGGCGACATGGGGGGCAGGACGAGGATCGGCGTCGAGCCCGGCACGCTCCGCAAGAGCGAGCCCGGGTAGCGCGCGAGCACGACGAGATCGACCGAGCGCAGGCGCGCGAGCTCGTCGAGCGCGCGCCACGGCGCAGGCACGCCCTCGCCGGCGAGCTCCACCGACGCGCGGATGCCCGCGACCTCGAGCGCCGCGGTGAGCTCGATGCCCGACGGCCGCGCGAACGAGAACAACGTGACGTGCATCGCGGGCTCGCCGTGATCGCGCAGGAAGCGGGCCACGGAGGTCTGCGCGCGCTCACCGAGCGCGACGCAGAACAGCTCGGTGACGGGCCGCTCGGGCTCGGGGGCGTCGGTCGTCGGCACCCAGAGCACCGCCACCGGCCGGCGCTTGCGCAGCTCGCCGAGGACGGGGATGGCGGCGAGCGGGCGCGGTCCGGCCACCACGAGCTCGACGCCCGAGGCGGTGACGACGTTCCCGAGCGCCTCGACGGCGAGCTCCGGCACGAGGCCGACCTCGGTCTCGGGCGCGACGCGGGCCGCGGCGTCGCGGAGGCGGTCGAGCCACGGGCTCGCCGGCTCGGCTGCTTCGGGCGGGCTCGCTCCCGACCACCACGAGGACGCTGGCGCGGGGGGGGCAGGCCACGACGACGAGCCGCTCGGCCTCGGGCGCGAGGCCCCGCGCGGCGGCGAGCGCCGCGCCCGGAGCGGAGCCGAGCTCGGCCACGAGCAGCACCCGGCGGTACCTCATGCGACGCTCGGGCTCGCGCGGAGCGGCATCCGATCGAAGGTACGTCCGTCGGCGGCGACGACGTGCGCCTCGGCCGACGCGAGGCTCCCGTCGTCGGCGATGGCGTAGGCGTTGAAGCCCGCCCGCACCGCGGGGTCGGGGTGATCGAGCGCGGCGCCGCTCGCGCCGATGACGTCGAGCCAGCCCGCGTCGGTGCGCAGGCGGCGACGCACGCGCCGGTGCAGGTGCCCGAAGAGCACGAGGCCGCGCGCGTGCGGCGCGAGCACGCGGCGCAGCCCCGCGGCGTCGACGAGCCCGTCGCGCAGCTCGAGGAGCCGGATGCGGTCGTCGACCGGCGGGTGGTGGATGAGCACGACCGGCGTGCGCCGCGCCACCTCGGGATGGGCGAGCACCTCCGCGAGCGCCGCGAGCTCGGCGTCGCCGACGAGGCCGCTCGCGATGAACGGCGGTCGCGGCACGGCGCTCGACAGGGCGATGATCGCGGCGGGCCCGCGCAGCTTCACGCAGGGAAAGGGGCCGGCGCGAAGGGGGCGCGCGAGCGCGGGTAGATCGCTCTTCAGGAACGCCCCGAAGTGGTGGGCAAAGCGCCGCGTCTCGTGGATGTGCGGCAGGTAGACGTCGTGGTTCCCCGGCACGACCGTCACCTCGACCGTCCGGGCGGCGCCGTCGAGCAGCGCGCGCGCCGCCTCGAACTCCCGCTCGAGCGAGAGGTTCGTGATGTCGCCCGTCACCACGAGGTGGTCGGCCTCTGCGGCCGCCGCCGCGAGCACGGCCGCGAGGTACGCGCGGCGGTACACGCGGCCGCGCTGCCGGACGAGGTTCGCGTAGCCGGTGAGGCGCTTGTTGAAGAGCATGTGCCGCCACTCGACGCCGTGGGGCGACAGGACGTGGAGATCGGACACGTGCGCGATGCGAAGCACGGGCCCTAGGCTCCTCCCGCGCGCCTCGCCCGGCCAGCACTTCCCGCGCACGGCGGGGCGAGGCGCCGCGGCGTTTCCATCGCGGAACGCCGGGTTGCCCATTCGACCCGTGCGGGACGGCCCCGCGACGACGCATGTTGGGGTCATGCAGCGGCGCGCCCTCATCCAGTCTGCCCTCGCCGGGGGCGCAGCCCTGCTCGCGGGTTGTGGGCGCGACGCCACGGGGCGCGAGCCCGGGAGCACGACCATGCAGACGACCGCGGAGTCACGCGCCGGGCGGATGCCCGTTCTGTTCCTCGCCCACGGCTCGCCGCTCTTGCGCGACGACGCGCGCTGGGTCGACGAGCTCGGGCGCTGGGCTCGGGCGCTGCCGCGGCCGCGCGCCGTGCTCGTCCTGTCCGCGCACTGGCTCGACGCCCCGCTCAGCGTGGGCGCGACGCGCCCGGTGCCGCTGCTCCACGACTTCTACGGCTTCCCGCGGCGCTACTCCGAGGTCCGCTACCCGGCGCCCGGCGCACCCGAGCTCGCCGCGCGCGTGCGCGTGCTCGCGGCGGCCGCGGGGCCCGTCGGCGAAGACCCCGAGCGCGGGCTCGACCACGGGGCGTACGTGCCCCTCGTCGCGATGTACCCCGAGGCCGACGTGCCGGTGCTGCAGGTGTCGCTGCCCAGCCTCGAGCCGGCCGAGCTCGTGGCCCTCGGGCGCAGGCTCGCGCCGCTCCGCGACGAGGGCGTGCTCGTCGTCGGCAGCGGCTTTCTCACGCACAACATGCGCGCCGTCGCGTGGGACGGCGGGGCGCCCCCGTCGTGGGCGACCGACTTCGACGCCTGGTGCGCCGAGGTGCTCGCCGCGCGCGACGTCGACCGGCTCGCGCGCTACCGCGAGCTCGCGCCCGGCGTGCGCCAGGCCCTGCCGACGCACGAGCACTTCGCGCCCGTGGCGGTCGCGCTCGGCGCCTCGCTCGACCACGCCGAGCGCGCGAGCTTCCCCATCGAGGGCTTCACGTACGGGTCCTTCACGAAGCGCTCGGTGCAGTTCGGCTAGATCGGGCCCGTGGTAGAGTGCGCGGCGCGGTGGGCGCCGCGCGGCAGGGGACGCCGCCGCGGTCCGCCCCGAGGAAGGACGGCGCGAGTCATGGTGAGCTTCTCTCCGCGTGAACGCTACGCGCCCTGCGAGGCGTGCGGGGCTGTCGTGTCGCTGCCGGTCCAGGGCGGCCAGGCCCAGTGCGGCCGCTGCCGGGCGGTCGTCGCGGTGCCGCCACGGCCGGAGACCTCGGTGACGCGCTCGGCGCCCACCCTGGAGCAGAGCCGCCGGGGGACCCTGCGCGCGCAGGACGGTCGCCCGCTCCTGCCGCCCGCGGGGCTCGAGGCGCTGGTGTCGGGCAGCGACATCGCGGGCCACAAGCTCGAGGAGGCGCGGCTCATCTGGAACGGGACGCGGCGCCAGCTCGCCAGCCAGCCGGCGGACGTCGCGGCGGCCGAACGGCTCGTGTGGCTCACCATGATCCTGTCGAACACGCTCACGAAGAGCGGCGACTTCGCCTCACAGCGCGCGCTCTTCGAGGCCGCGCTCGAGGTGCTCATGCTGCCGCGGCACCGCCAGACCATGCGCGGCTACCTGGCGCGCATCGCCGCCCGCCACGAGGACTTCGACGGCGCCGAGGCCTGGCTTGCGGGCTGCGACCCGGGGAGCGAGGACCTGCAGAGCGACAGCTCGTACCGGATCTCGCGCGCGATGATCGACACCGGCCGCCGCCGCCCGCAGGCCGTGCTCGAGGTGCTCGGCGGCACCTTCGAGGAGGTGCCGATCATGGACGCCATGGACGCGACCGCGACCGTGCTCCGGGCCAACGGCTGGGAGAAGCTCGGTCACCCCGATCGCGCGCAGCAGGTGCTGTCGCAGTTCATGAACGCGCGGCGCGGCACCGCGACCGTCATCGAGAGCATCGTCGGCGCGATGCCGCCGGGCTGGCAGGTGTGCGCCCAGTCGATCGCGGGGGCGCGCCAGGTCGTGCGCCAGGAGACCGGGGCGCGTGCGGCGGCCGGGGGCGGCGGCGCGATCATCGGCTACATCGTGCTCGTCACGGGCTGCATCCCGCTCTTCGTGCTCGCGGGGCTCGCGGCGAGCGGGATGTTCCAGGTGCAGCTGCTCTTCATGCTGATCTTCCCGGTCGTGTTCGGCGGCATGGGCCTGCGCATGATCCTCGCCGCGAGGCGCGCGCGCGAGATCGCGACGCACGGCATCCAGGGGCGCGGTCGCGTCGTCAACGTGTCCATGACGGGCACGCGCATCAACCACGTGCCCGTCATGCGCATCGACGTGCAGATCGAGGTGCCCGGCCACCCGCCCACGGTCGCCGCCACGAAGCGCCTCATGCCCCAGCACGTGGCCGGCTCGCTCATGGGCCGCGAGCTCGGGGTCATCTGGCACCCGAAGTACCCCGCCGACGTGGTGCTCGACATCTGAGTCCGTCGAGCGTCGAAGGTCTTGCACGCGGCCGACCTCGCCCTGCTCGCGCTCGCCGGCGCCGTCGCGGGTGCCGTCAACGCCGTGGCGGGCGGCGGCACGCTCTTGTCGTTCCCCGCCGCGCTCGCGGTCGGCCTCCCGCCCGTCGTCGCCAACGCGACCAACGCCGTGGCGCTCTTCCCGGGGCAGCTCGCCTCCGCCTGGGCCTACCGGCGCGAGCTCGGCCGCGATCGGGCGGTCGTGGCGGCGCTCCTGCCCTCGGCGCTGCTCGGCGGCGTCGCGGGCTCGCTGCTCTTGCTCGTGACGCCCGCCGCATGGTTCGACGCAGCCGTGCCGGTGCTGGTGCTCGCGGCGACGGGCCTGCTCCTCGTGCAGAACCTGCGCCGGCCCGCCGCGAGCGTGGCGGCGAGCGCCACCGCCCCGTGGCGGCTGCCACGGCCGCTCGTCCTTGCGCACCTCGGCCACTTCGCGGCGGGCGTCTACGGTGGCTACTTCGGGGCCGGGCTCGGCATCCTCTTGCTCGCCCTCTACGGTTGGCTCGGGGGGCGCGATCTGCACCGCATGAACGGCGTCAAGACGGTCCTGTCGGCCGTCGTCAACTCGGCCGCGTGCGTCGCCTTCGTGATCGCGGGCGTCATCGAGCCCGTGCCGGCCGTCGCGATGGCGCTCGGGGCCATCGCGGGCGGACTGTTCGGCGCCGCGGGCGCGCGCCGCGTGCGCGCCGCGCTCGTGCGCTGGGTGGTGGTCGGGATCGGGCTCGCCATCGGTGTGGCGCTCGCCTGGCAGCGCCTCGGGCCCGCCTGACTTGCCTACGGCTTGCGCGCGACGATGAGGCTCGGCCGGCTCGAGGTGTCGACGTAGCCGAAGCGGAACGGCAGCGGGCGCGCGGGCCCGGCGCGGAAGAGCGCCACCATGGCGCGCGTGCCGGCGCCGCTCGCCGGGATGCGCGTGCCGAGGAAGGACCCGTAGGTCTCGAGCACGAAGCCGGCGCGCGTCGCGACCTCGGGGAGCAGGCCCGAGCTGTCCGAGATGCCGAAGGCCATGTGACCCGTGAGGTAGTCGCGCACGAGGTCGAAGCCCGGGCCCCACAAGAGGTAGCTCGCGGCCTTGACCAGCACGGCGACGGGGCCCTTGTCGGCGAGGTGCAAGAGGAGCGCACCGTTGCGTGCGAGCGCGGCGTCGCCGAGGTTCGCGGCGACGTGCCGGTGGACGGCGAGCGGTGCCGCGGCGCCGCCCGCCCGCGCGCGGTGGGCGATCTCGACGTTGGCGAACGCCTCGGAGAAATCGGGCGGGAACCAGCTCTCCTTGCGGCGCGCCGCCACGGTGCCGTCGGCGGCGCCGATGTCCTCGTCCGTGAGGTACCGCACCCGACCGTCGGGCTCGAGGCGGAAGAAGCGCATGTGCACGGGCTCACGGTCGTGGAGCGCGAGCCCCACGAGGAAGAAGGCGATCTCGCCCGGGATGTCGCCGTGCTGCGTGAACTTGAGCGTGTCGCTGAAGCTGAAGCTGCTCGTGGCGAGCAGCTCGTCGAGCTGGCGGCGCAGCGCCGCGAGGCTGCGATCGAGCGCGGCCTCGCCGAGCCCGCCGAGGCGCCGCGGGTCGCCGGCGAGCTCGAGCGACACGGTCGTCAGCTCGAGGGCGCGCGGGTAGACGGCGAGCGCGGTCGCGACGTCTCCCCCCGCGAACGGGTACACGACCGCCGTCGGCAGGCTGGGGGGCTCCACGCCCGCGACGAAGTCGCGCACCTTGCCGAGGTGAGCGCGAAAGCTCGTGAGCTTCGGGCCGAGCGCGGCGCAGTGCCGCTCGACGGTGCGCGCATCGAGCTCGGGCGGCAGCGCGTCCGCGCCGGCGCAGGCCGCCACCCGGT
>JACRDA010000178.1 GCA_016212965.1 Myxococcales bacterium | reverse complement strand
GCCGCGGCGCGCGCGCCCTGGGGTGCCGGCGCGCTCGGCTGCGGGACGGCCGTCGTCAGCGCGCGCAGGCCGAGCGCGGGCCGCGGGCGCGCCGGCTGCGCCGGGATGGGCACCGGCGGGCGGGCGGCCAGGTAGAGCGACAGCGCGTGCGTCTCGCGGGCGCTGCAGGTGCCGAACTGCACCCCCATGCCCGTCTTCGACGTCCAGCGCACCACCGAGCGGAGCGCGAACTCGACGGTGTGGCCCGGCAAGCGGAAGAACGCGGTCAGCTCCGCCCCGAAGGGCGGCACGTTCGCGGTCTCCATGAAGCTGCCCCCGAGGCTCATCTCCGTCACGCGCACCGGGCGGCGCGGCGCATCGCCCAGCTGGATCTCACCCGGCAGGTCGACGACCTTGCGGGTGTACTGTCGCCTCTCGTGTCCCTCGGTCAAGGTGCCTCTCGGGCCGACTCGTGCGGCAAGATGCTCCCATCGGACTCGCGCGACCCCGCGTCAAGCGCAAGACGCAGGCGGCGAACGGGCGGGCCGTCCGGGGGGCGCCCTACATCGCCCAGTACTTCTCGTCGTCGAGGCCTTCTTCGCGCTCCGGCAGGCCGCGCGTGAGACGGGGCGAGGCCTGCACGAGGACCTCGTAGCTCACGCGGTTCGCGTAGCGGCAGACCTGGCTCAGCGACGAGTACGTGAGAAAATCGCGCACGTGCTTGGCCGAGCTCGGCACGGTGGCGCGGTGGTAGCGGTTCGCCGCCCGGTCGTGCAGGAGCGCGGCGAGCGCGGCGTCACCCGCGCCGTTGGTGCTCGTGATGTGCGCCGGACCGCCGTGGTAGGGCGCGATGTGCGCATGGACGCGGACGGGCTTGGCGCACTTGCCCTGCAGCATGGGCCGGCTGAACTCGTAGCGGTTGAACTCGGGAATGGCGCCGGGCAGGAGCGGATAGCGCGTCTCGCGCTTCACGTCGTCGTCGGTGTAGCCGGACAGGTACAGGCCCGTCGGGCCGACCGTGCACAGGACGAGGCTCGCGAGATCGAGCGCGCGGTCGCAGGCCGAGAGCGGGTCGGCGACGCCCGTGAGCGCCTCGCCCTCCTCCTCGTTCATCGCGACGACGTCGACGTTCGCGCGGATGAACTCGCGCCAGAACTCCGGGCGCTCGGCGATCACGAAGCGCGTGCCGAGCGTGAGCACGACCGGCACGCTGCGCTCGCGCGCGAGCTCGACGGCGCGCATCGTGGCCTCGGGCATGGGCTCGCCGGGCTGGCAGCGCATCAGGTAGGCCGAGAGGACGAGGCAGGACGCGTCGTCGAAGACCGAGGGCGGGATGCTCTCGGGGCGGAGCTGGTTCATGAGCCCCGCGCTGATCGCGAAGCTGCGCTCGCCGTCGGGCGTGACGAGGGCGAAGCACCGGCCGATGGGCCCGTCGACCGGCTGCAGGTGGTCGAGGTTCACGCGACTCGAGGTGTTGGAGAGGTAGCGATAGCCCGAGGTGCCGAGGCGAATGTTCTCGCTCATCACGCCGAGCAGGATCGAGGCGTCGTCGGCGAGCAGCGAGTAGTTGTGCAGCGTGTTGCCGACGGTGCCGCCGGCGAACTCGTAGGAGATGAGCTTCTGCGACAGGAGCTCGTCGTAGAGCCGCGCGGCCCGGTCGCTCGGGATGATCGTCGAGGAGCCCTTCGGCAGGTCGTAGCGGGCGAGCAGCTCCGCGGGCACGCGCGCGTCGATGTCGACCAGCGTCTGGTCGATGCCGACCACGTGCGTCTTGGCCTTCGGAGGCTCGATGCCCGCGTGGTGGAAGAGCGGGTCACGAGCGTGGACCGGGAAGTAGTGCTTGTGCTTGCGGCGTCCGGGGAAGCGCACGGGGACCGGCAGCCTACCAGGACCGGGGGCGCCGCGCCTGCGCCGCGGCGCGGGAGCCTTCAGCGCCGGGCCAGGCTGGTCTCGACGAGCACGCCGTCCGCCCAGTAGTGCCGCCCGCGCTCGAGCACGAGGTCGTAGGTGCGCCCCGTGTACGGCTCGGCGCGGATCGCGCGCACGCGGGACCCGTCGAGCACGTCGCCCGGCGCGAGCGCGCCGACGGCTCGGCCGAGCGCATCGGGGTGGCCCGGGGAGGCCCGCAGCGTGCGACCGTCGGCGAGCGCGATCACCGCGAGCACGTGGCTCGGAGGTGCCGGCGTCGACAGCACGGCCTTCACGCGCGACGGCGCGCGCCGGCCGCGCTCGTCGAGCGTCCACACGGCCGTGCCGGGCGCGAGCTCGGCGATGGGGACGCTCGCCGCGAGGGTCGCGATGAGCGCGTCGTGTGGCAGGCAGATCGGGCAGCCGTACTGCCGGCGGTTCTCGGCCTGAGCCGCCGTGAGCCAGCTCCAGCCCGGCGGCGGATCGCCGGCGCGCCCCACCACCGGTCCGCAATCCCGGACGCACACGTGCGACGGCGACGGCGGGGGGCCTGCGCACCCGGGCGGCGCCACGGTCGCGGTGGGCGCGGGCGGCGGCGGCGGGGTGCCGGTGCCCGTCGCCCCGGGGCGCGCGCAGTGGCTGCTGCCGCAGGGGCCCGGCTCGCACCGGCCGCCGAGCGACGCGCAGTCCGGCGGGTCGCAGTGCTGCTGCGCGTGCTTCACGCAGCAGTTCACCCGGACGCCCTGCCAGATCTCGTAGCAGGGATCGTGCGGGTCGCGCACGGGCGCAGGCGGCGCCGCAAAGGGGCCGGGCTCGCCCGACGCCGCGTCGGCCCCCGACGGGTCGGACGACGTCCCCACCGAGCCCGCATCCGGGTGGCCCGACGCGCCCGCGGCCGGCGCGCCCGCGGCCGGCGCGCCAGGCAGCCACACGGCGTCCTGGCCTGCCCGCTGCTCGCCACGCGCGGCGCACGCCGCGCCCGCCACGAACAGCACGAGTCCCATCGCCGCCTGACGCGTGACCATGGCACCGCCGCTCAGTAGGTCGAAAAGCCGGTGCAGCTCTCGAGGATCTGCATCGTCTGCGAGCCCGGGTGCGCCGTGTAGCTCGACATGGGCTTGCCCGAGTCGTCGACGATCCAGATGTTCTCGGGAGCGGAGCCCGAGTACGAGGTGGTCGTGTTGCTGCTCAGGCTCGTGTTCGTGCCGCTCGAGAAGGGCGGCTTCTCGCCGATGAAGAGCTTCACCGTCTGCTTGCACGAGTTGTGCAGGCTGAGCGAGTAGTGGGTCGACTGCGGCTCGGGCTGCGCCGCGCCACCGCTCGTCGTCCCTTCGCTCACGCTCGGGCCAGCGCTCGACGGGGCCGGCTCGTTCGTCGGTCCGACGCCCGTGGGGCCGCCGGTGCCCTTGGCCGGGGCGAAGAGGAAACAGCCGCCGAGCGCGAGCGGGGCGAGCGCGAGGGGCAGGACGAGAGGCAGGAGCTTCATGGGGAGTTCTCCGTTCGGTCGCCGCCCTATACGCCCGCGGCGGCGCGAAATCCCCCGCCCCGGCACGAATGCGCCACCCACCCATGGCGCCCCGGACTGTGCCGGAGCGCCGCGCGATGACGTTACGGTGCGTCGCGGTGGCAATTCGGCACAGCTAGCGCGGCCCGAATTGCCTATGCTCCGAGCGGACGCTCGCCGAAGCAGCCGCCACCCGGGCAGCAGCGACGCCCCGACGACAGCCCCCCTTCTCGGCACCGCGCCGTGGGCCAGCCCCGTCGCAAGCCGAAGGACCACCCCATGGACGAGCCCGCTTCGCCATCCCCCTCCCACGCTTCGACGCCGTCGGCGCCACACCCGGCGGGCGACGACGAGCCACGCCCCGCGCGCAGCCACTGGCTCGCGAAGCTCCTGCTCGCGCTCTGCGTGGCAGGGCTCGGCGTGCTCATCGCGACGCGCGTGGCCGCCACCCTCGCCGAGCGCGCGCGCCGTGCAGAGGAGCGCGACAAGATCGCCGCGCAGGCCAAGGAAGAGAGCGGCACGCTCGCGCTCGCGGTGGTGCGTCCCGAGCCGATCACCTGGCAGCCGCACGTCCCGCTCGAGGGCACGCTCTACCCCGTGGCCGAGGTGGATCTGGCCTTCAAGGTCGGCGGGACGCTCGCGAAGCTCCACGTGCGCAAAGGGGCCCGCGTCGCCGCGGACGAGCCCCTCGCCGAGCTCGATGCGAGCGACGCCCTGCTCCAGGAGCGCGCGGCGTCGGCGCAGATCGCGGCGGCCGAGGCCCAGCTGTTCGTGGCGCGCGACAACGTCGCGCGCACCGGCGCGCTGCTCGGCGCCGGTGCCCTGCCGGAAGCGATGGGCACGCAGGCCAAGGGGCAGCTCGATCTGGTGGCCGCGCAGCTCGAAGGGGCGCGAGCGCAGCAGGCGCTCGCCCGCTCGAACATCGAGCACCACCGCCTGCGCGCGCCCTTCGCGGGCCTCGTCACCCAGGCGCCGACCGCCATCGGGGGCCTCGTCGCTCCCGGCGTGCCGGTGTTCCACCTCCAGGATCTCCGGAAGCTCCGGCTCGTGGGCACGGTGGCGACCGCCGACGCGCCGCTCATGCGCGAGGGCGCACTGCTCGAGCTCGAGCTCGGCGGGCGCACCATCCGGGGCGCGAAGCTCACCGTGGTGCTGCCCACGCTCGATCCGGCCACGCGGCGGCTGCCCGTCGAGGCCGAGGTGCCGAACGACGCCGACGCGCCGCTCCTCGCCGGGAGCTTCGTGCAGACGACGGTGGTGGGGGCCGAGCCCCTCGTGCTGCTCCGTCTACCCGCCGCGGCGCTGCGCCCGGGCAGCCAGGACGAGATCTTCGTGGTGGAGGGCGGGACCCTGCGCCTGCGGCGCATCGCCTACGTGCGCGCCAACGACGGCGCGCTCCTGGTGCGGCAGGGCCTCGCGAACGCCGAGGTCGTCGCGCTCGCGCCGCCGCCGGACGCCGAGCCGGGCCAGAGCGTGACCACGCTCGCCGACGCCGCAGCCCCTGCCGCAGGCGAGCCATGAACATCTCGGCGATCGCCATCCGACGGCCGGTCTTCACCGTCATGGTCACGATGGGCCTGCTCGTGCTCGGCATCGTGGGCTACCGGTCGCTCGGGACCGACCTCTTCCCCGACGTCTCCTTTCCCGTCGTGGCGGTGACCACCCCCTACCCCGGCGCCGGCCCGAAGGAGGTCGAGACGCTGGTGACGCGGCCCGTGGAGGACGCGGTCATCGGCATCAGCGGCATCGATCGCGTGCGGACCTTCTCGCGCGAGAGCGTCTCCCTGTCGCTCGTGTTCTTCAAGCTCGGGGTCGACGTCGGCAGCGCGTCCACCGAGGTGCGCGAGCGCATCTCGGCGATTCGCTACAAGCTGCCCGACGACGTGAAGGAGCCCACCATCCGGCGCTTCGACGCCACGGGCAGCGCCGTGCTCATCTACGCCCTGGCCGGCACGCGCTCGCTCGCCGAGACACGCCGGCACGCCGTCGACGTGCTGAAGCCGGCGCTCGAGCAGCTCGAGGGCGTGGCCGCGGTCGAGGTGAAGGGTGGAGCCGAGCGCGAGATCCGCATCGCGCTCGACCGCACGCGCCTCGACGCGCAGCGCGTCGACCCCCTGCAGCTCGTCCAGCGCCTGCGCGCCGGCAACCTGACCGTGCCCGCCGGCAAGTACGACGAAGGCAAGCAAGAGGTCAGCGTGCGCACGGTCGGCGAGTACACGGGGGTCGAGGAGATCCGGAACCTCGTCGTGTCGACCGGCAAGGACGGCTCGGTCACCCGCCTGCGCGACGTGGCCCAGGTCGACGACGCCTTCGAGGATCGCACCACCATCGTGCGGGACAACGGCCGCGAGGCCGTGTCCTTCGAGGTCTTCAAGCAGTCCGGCACCAACACCGTGGCCGTCTCGGACCGGGTCAAGGCGCGCCTCGCGGAGCTCGAGCGCGGCCTGCCCGAGGGCGTCGCGCTGTCCCTCATCCTCGACCAGTCGAAATTCATCGGCGAGAACGTGGACGAGGTGCAGCTCTCCATCGTGTTCGGCGGCGCGATGGCGATCTTCATCATCCTGCTCTTCATGCTCGATCTGCGCTCCACCCTCATCTCGGCCGTGGCGCTGCCGACCAGCGTGGTGAGCACCTTCTTCTTCATGGATCTGCTCGGCTACTCGCTCAACATGATGACGCTGCTCGGCCTGTCGCTCGCCATCGGGCTGCTCATCGACGACGCGGTGGTGGTGCGCGAGAACATCTTCAAGCACCTCGAGCGCGGCAAATCGCCGGCGCAGGCGGCGCTCGACGGCACGAAGGAGATCGCCCTGTCGGTGCTCTCCACGACCCTCACCATCGTGGCCGTGTTCGTGCCCGTGGCCTTCGTCAAGGGCATGGTCGGGCAGTTCTTCCGGCAGTTCGGCATCACCGTGGCCGTCGCCGTGATGCTCTCGCTGTTCGTCGCCTTCACCCTCGACCCCATGCTCTCGGCGCGCTTCTCGAAGCCGCTCGGCGGCCGCGACCGCTTCGCCCGGCTGAAGGCGCCCATCCGCAAGGTCCTCGACGGGATCGACGGGCTCTACCGCGCCATGCTCGGCTGGACGGTGCGGCACAAGCTCGTCGTGCTGCTCGGCGCGGTGGGGAGCCTCTTCGGCATGGGCTACCTCGCCGGCCTGACGGGCGTCGAGTTCCTGTCCGCCGAGGACCGCGGCCAGTACATGGTCGAGATCGAGTTCCCCGCGGGGACCTCGCTCGCCGAGACGGAGCGGCTCTCGACGGCTGCCGCCGAACGGCTGCGGGCCCACCCGGAGGTGCGGCTCGTCTTCGCGACCATCGGGCTCGACGGGGCCGCGAACAAGACGCGCTGGCGCGTGCTCACGAGCCCGAAGCAGGAGCGCACGCTCGACCTCGAGGGCCTGAAGCAGATGGCGCGCGACGCGACGGCCGACCTCGTCGGGGCCAAGATCGTGATCGCCGACCCGCCCATCGTGGAGGGCGCCGCCACCGAGGCGCCGATCATCGTGGACGTGCGCGGCAACAGCTACGAGGAGGTCAACCCCGTGGCCGCGGGCGTGGCCGACATCCTGCGCACGACGCCGGGCGTCGCGGAGGTCCAGGTCAAGTACTCGCCGGGGCGGCCCGAGCTGCGGGTCGAGGTGAACCGGCAGCGCGCGGCGGAGCTCGGCATCGAGGTCGCGCAGGTCGCGATGGCGCTCCGCACCGCGCTCGAGGGGGGCGAGGCGGGCAGCCTGCGCGACGGCAAGGACGAGATCCCAATCCGGGTGCGCTACGCCGCGGACTTCCGCGCCACGAGCGACGCGCTCGCCCGTGTCACGCTGAACACGCCGCGCGGGCCCGTGAAGCTCTCCGACGTGGCGCGCTTCGAGCGCGGCGAGGGCCCGCAGGTCATCGAGCGCGAGAATCGCAGCCGGCAGGTGCAGGTGTGGGCCACGCCGCGCGGCCGCGCGCTCGGCGACGTGCTCGCCGAGTTCGCGCCACGCGTGGCGGCGCTCGCGAAGCCCGAGGGCACG
The DNA here is from genome assembly GCA_016212965.1 of Myxococcales bacterium. Classification (GTDB taxonomy): domain Bacteria; phylum Myxococcota_A; class Polyangia; order Polyangiales; family Polyangiaceae; genus JACRDA01. The sequence goes on along the minus strand of JACRDA010000178.1, from coordinate 10,932 downwards.
AGCATCGTCTACGACGGCCAGATCCGCCTGATGGGCGAGACCAACGAGAACATGCTGCTCGCCCTGCTGCTCGGCGTGGTGTTCATCTACCTCGTGCTGGCCTCGCAGTTCGAGAGCTTCATCCACCCGCTCACCATCATGCTGACCCTGCCGCTCGCGCTCGTGGGGGCCATTCTCGCGCTCTTCCTGTCGCACAACACCATCGCCATGGGCTCGCTCATCGGCATCATCCTGCTCATGGGTCTCGTGACGAAGAACGCCATTCTGCTCATCGATCGAGCGATCGTGCGGGTGCGCGAGCGCGGCGACACCCCGCTCGTGGCCATCCTCGCCGCCGGGCCCGAGCGGCTGCGGCCCATCCTCATGACGAGCGCCGCCATGGTGCTCGGCATGTTGCCGACGGCCATCGGACGCGGCGAGGGCTCCGAGTTCCGCGCCCCGATGGCGATCGCCGTCATCGGCGGCGTCGTGAGCTCGACCTTGCTGTCGCTCTTGGTCGTGCCCGCCTTCTACCTCACCATCGAGGGCATGAAGGCGACGCTCCGCCGCTGGCGCGGCCTGCCCGCGACCTCGCGCCGGCTCGCGGCGCCGGCGGAGTGACGGGCGCGCCAAGAGGGAGCCAGGCCCTCAGCGCGTGCCCCGCGGCGGGCCGGCGAGCTCCAGGCTGCGACGGCGCAGCACCCGGCGCAGGTAGGCATCCGCGAGGCGCGTCACGAGCGGATTCAAGAGGAGCCAGCGGCGGCGCCACACCGGCGAGTGGGCGTCGCGGAGCGAGACCTCCCCGCGCATCACGGCCGCGAGCGCGTCGGCGCCGGCGTCGGACAGGCGCTCGAGCAGGTGCGCGCCCGCCTCCGCGGTCGCGAGGGCGGGGTCGCCCGCGTAGGTCTCGGCCCCGAAGTACGCCACCTTCTCGAGTAGATCGCGCACCACCGCCCGGAGCCCTCGGCCGGGCGAGCGCGGGGCGCCCTGCTCGCGGCGCCGCAGCTCGAAGGTGCGGCGCGGTAGGGTGCGGTAGCTCGCCGCGGGAATGCCCGCACCCATGAGGTGCAGGAGCAGCGAGGTCTCGATGGTGCCGGCGTGCGCGTCGCCCGCGAGCGCGCTCCACGGCACGCCCGGGATGTCGCCGAGCAGCTTCTGGAGCGGCCCGTCGTCGAGCGCGGCGTGCTCGTTGTCGAGCCGCCCGAGCAGGAGCGAGAAGAGCGCGATCATGCGTGTGCCGAACGCGCGGTTGCAGCGCCAGGCGGCGCGCTCGAGCGCGAGAAAGTGCCCGGGCCCGCCGTGGAAGTTGCCGACCCACACGTGCACGAAGCCCTGCAGGGCGAGGGCGCGACCGAGCTCGTAGAGCACGCGCTCGACGGTGCCGACGTCGAAGGGCAGCGACCCCGGGTGCGGCAGCACCTGCGCGCCGACGCCGAACGGCGCCACGTGCACGAACTCGAGCTCGGGCATCCGCGCGCGCAGCTTGCCGACCGAGCGCAGCAAGAGCGCGTCACCCTCGATCACGTCGGCGGCGACGGGCAGGTGCGGGCCGTGCACCTCGATGGGCGAGAAGGTCACGAGCACGATGGTGCGCGCGCGGTCGAGCGCCGCGAAGTCGGCGCCCGTGAGCGCGTGCCAGCGGCGGATGGGGGCGGCGTCGAGGGGATCCACGGCCGAGCCCGGTAGCACCGCCCGCGCCGCGCCGCACGGCGCGCGGCTCGGCCCCGCTCCGCCCCGCCCGCACCGACCGCTACTTCGCCGGCTTCGCGCCGCCCTTCGGGCGCTCGTCGGGTGCCAGCTCCTGGTTGCGCCAGTAGAGATCGACCTTCTTCTCGTCGGCCTTGTCGGCGAGCCCGACCACGTCGAGCTCGGCCTCGATGGCCGTGGCCCCGTCCGGGACGCCGTCCTTCTTCAGGCACGCGAACTGGAGCAGCGCCTTCTCGTCGGGCTTGAGTGTGCCCATGAACAGGTTCGCGCTCGCACAGGTCTTGCGCTTCTTGCCGTCCTTCGTGTCGAGCTGCTTGCCGGCGCTGTCGTAGAAGTAGATCTGGACCTGCCCGTAGTTGACGACGCTGCCGGACTTGTTCTGGACGTTGAAGAAGGGTCCCTTGGCGTCCATCTTGTTGTTCCACTTCGCCTCCATGAGGCGCGCGGTGCCGGTCGCTTCGCAGGGCTGCTTCAGCGTCCCGCCGCCCTTCGAGTCCTTCGGGCAGTCGCTGCGCGGCGGCGCGTCCGGCTCGGAGCTCGTGGTCGCGGCGGCGCTCGTCGTCGGCTTCGGGGTCGGCGCGGGCGCCGCGCTCGAGCTCGTGGACGCCGAGCCGGCGCCGCCCGGGTCGCCGCAGCCGAACAGGACCGTGACCGAGAAGAGCCCGATGAGCGCGCGGATTCGCATGGGCGCACCCTATCGGAATCCGGCGCGCGCGAGGCACTATTTTTCGCGCCGCTGCGGCCCGCGCACTCACGCCGTGATGACGATCTTGCCGCGGGCATGCCCTTCTTCGAGGTAGCGGATGGCCTCGGGCACCTGGGCCAGGCCGTAGCGCCGGTCGATGACGGGGACGAGCTTGCCGGTATCGAGCAGCTCCCGCAGGAACTGCAGGTCCGCCTGGTTCGGCTTCATGTCCACCCGGCCGAGCTTGCGGCCGCCCTTCTCGGACCGCCAGCGACCCATGAACACCGCCGCGGCCATCTGCTTTCCGGCGCCGCCGACCATGACGTAGCGGCCCTGGGGCGCCAGGGCCTTCGTGTACGCCGCGAGGGGGTGATACCCGTTGTCCAGCACGGTCTCCATCACTCCTCCTCCGGCGGCTCGGGCGGCAGCTCGATGCCCAGTAGTTGCGAGAGTTTATTTTGGACCTGGACGATGGCTTCCGCTCGCTCCGCCCGCTGCGTGACCCGCGCGAGGTTGCGCTCGAGCTGCCGGATGCGCACGTCGCGCTCATCGACCTGCCTCGGCTTCGGCCCCCGCTTCTGCGGCGCCAGCGCGGCGAGCTCGCCGCGCTCGGCTTGCCCGCGCCAGCTCGCCAGGTGCGAGGAGTACAGCCCCTCGCGCCGCAGCAACGCACCGAGCTCACCCGGCTTCGTGCACGCCGCCGCCTCCCGCAGGATGCGCACCTTGTACTCGGCGCTGTACCTGCGCCGCTTCGCTTTCGCTGTCACTTCCGTCGACGACCTCTCGGTCGGCAACGACATCACGTTCGACATGGATCACGCCAGTTCTCGCCCTGCTCGGTTCGACAGTAATCTCGGGGAGGCTGACCTTCTCACGCACGTTGGCACAGAGGGCAGCGGCAGCTCTTCGGGCGGGCCGTAGTGATCGAAGACGATGGCTTTCATGGGGTCGTGTCCGTATTCGGCCGCCCCGCCGCCCACGCAAGCTCTTTGCGAGGCTCGGGCAGCCCGTCGGGACGTCAAGCCGCCGCGACGGCGCGGCGCTCGCGCACCGCGCGCGGCGTTCGCGACCGGCGCGGCCTCGGGGTGGAGGCGTCGAGCGCGCGAGTCCCATCGGTCGCGGCAGTTCCCGAAAGGGGAACGGGCGGTGGGGATGAGCGCGTCATCCCGGCCCGCAGTTCCCCTTCCGGGAACGGGCGGTGGGGATGACTCGCGCGGGCGGAGGTCATCGGCCGAGGCAGTTCCCCAAAAGGGAACGGGCGGTGGGGATGACCTCGAGGCCGCGCTTCTGCGAAACGCCGCGACGCCTATGCGGTAGCTCGGGCTGGCAATACGCTCTCGCACTCGCCAGCCTCCCGAGGTCCTCGACACCGAGGATCGGGGTTGTGATGGCCCGCCGTGCCCGCGAGGGCGGCGGTTGCGGCGCGAAGAGTCCCCGCAGGCAGTCAGAAGAGTTCCCGCAGGCAGTCAGCCGAATGGCGCGCCGGACTTCGCGTTCCGGCACCCGTGTTGGCCGACGCGTCCTGGCGGCGCCGGTGCTGCTCTTTTTCCACCGTGATTTGCACCTCGCGTCCGAACTGCGATAGGCGGCAGGATGAAGCCTAATCGGACCTACCTCTTCCACTTCGCTTGCTTCACGTGCCGTCGCTCTCACAAGCGAAGCCTCGAAGCGACCGGTCAAGACCTGCCCCACCTGTGGGGGAGCGGCGGTGAGGCTTGGACGGCATTTCAAGCCGCCTAGGTCCAACAACGAGTCTCAGACTTCTCCGACGACCTCGGACGAGCCGCCGTCGCAGCAGGGCGCTCAGCCGAGGTGACGCACGCCCACCCCGAGGGGCAGGCTGGCGCCGTCGCCGTGGCCGTCGCGGCTGCCGTCGTCTCCAGCGGCGGCTCGTCTCCCGCCGAGTTCTTCGAGGCCGTGCTTGTCCACACGCCCGACGGCGAGACGCGGGCCCGGCTGAAGCTCGCCGCTGGGCTCCCGCTCACCTACGACGTCCGCACGGCGGTGTCCGCCCTCGGGAACGGGAGCCAGGTGCTGGCGCAGGACACGGTTCCGTTTGCGCTCTGGTGCGCCGCGCGGCACCTCGGCGCCTACGAGGCCGCGCTGTGGTCCACCGTCTCCGGGCTCGGCGACCGGGACACGACGTGCGCGATCGTCGGCGGGATCGTCGCGCTCGGCGATCAGGCCGAGATCCCGGGCGAGTGGTTGGGCGTCGCGGGAGGCCCTCGATCGCATGGCGCGGGGACTTCTGCCGGTCGGGCTGCAACGAACCCCTGGAGGCACCTGACCGACGGCTCGGGTACGGCCCGTGATCGGGAGGTCAGAGTCTCGGTGAGTTCAGCGTTGGCAGACGGTGGCGGATTGAGTGAGCCTGGAATCCTCGTGGTGCTGTCGCTGATCGAGAAGCGCCCTTCCATGTACTTGGGGTGAGAGGCGGCACCGCCTCCGCCGCCAGCACCAGGTCGCGGCACTCGGCCAACCTTGATCGCCCAGACGAGACGCGCGCGTACGCTCCCGCCCGCGACGAGGGCATCTGAGGCTGCGCATCCGGGTCGTCGCGACGGCGTGGGCGCCTGATCAGCGACAATCACTTCTGCTCGAGCGCCTCGCGCGCGCGCCGCGCGTCCCCCGCCGCATGCAGGCGCTCGAACGCGTCGAGCGCCGCCTGGAGCGCGGGGCGGCGCGCCGGGTCGAGCGCCTCGAGGTGGAGGGCGGTCTCGAGGCGCGCCCGCGCGGCCTCGTAGGGCATCGCGAGCCGGTCGGCCGCGGCCGCGGCCTTCCGCCACGCCTGGTGGGCGGCCTTGCGGCGCCCGCGATGCCATTCTGCGAGCCCCGAGAGCAGGCGGTGGCGAGGCAGCGCGATCGGCAGCGCGAACGCATAGCGTCGGAGGATCCCGAGGCACTCGAGCGCGCCCGCCCACGCCGACGGCTCCTCGCCGAGAGCGAGGAAGGTCTCGGTCGCCCCCGCGTAGCCCTCCATCACGTAGAAGGCCGTCGGCGGGACGACCTTCATCAAGCGTCGAGCCTCTCCGGCCTGGGTCCGCGCCCGCGCGCGGTCGCCGAGGCGCAGGAAGGCGAGGGCGGCGAGGCCGTGTGCCCACAGCTGGTCGGTGCGCGGGATGGCGTCGACGAGGCCCAGCACGACCTCGAGCAGCTCGGCCGCCTCGCGCTCGCGACCGAGAGGCAAGAGGCTCTCGGCGCGATCGAGCATGCCCCACGCCTGGCTCTGCACGTCGCGCGTGTGCTTGCCGCGGGCCGACACTTCGGCCCCGAGCTCGAGGCGCTCGTGGAAGCGCCCCTCGTAGTGCGCCACCGTCGAGAGCGCGCAGGTGATCTCGGTCCAGCGGCGGCGATCGCCGAGCGTGTCGTAGATGTGGAGCGCCGGGGCGACCTCGTCGCGTGCTCGGCGCCACTCGCCGCGGCCGATCCAGTGGGTCCCGATCCATACGTGAACGAACGCGGTGGCGACCTCGTCGTCGACACGCTTCGCCATCGACCTCGCTCGCTCGAGATAGCTATCCGCGACCCGGTCGAGCCCGATGAGACCCGCGGGAACGGCGAGGCCCGAGTACGCGATGGCGAGCTCGGGGGACGGGCCTGCCTTCTCGGCCGCGTTGACGAACTGAAGGGCTGCCCCCACCAGCTTCGTGGCGTCGCCGAGGAAGTAATAGACGAACGTCAGGAGCGACCAGGCGCGCGCCTGCTCCACGAAGGACTCTTCGCGCGGCCCGTCGCGCGACGTGCCGGGCAACAGCCGGTGCGCGACCTGCGTCGCGAGGCCCGCCAAGACGCGCGCCGGGACGCCCAGCGACCACGGCGCCCGTCCGCCGAGCGTCTCGAGCGCGCGCTCGAGCTGCTCGCTGGCGGCGTCCAGCTTGCCGAGCCCGAACTCCGCCTCGCCGAGCTCGCGCTCGAGTCGGCCCGCGCGCAGGCGCTCGGCCGGCGAGCTGCCTCGGGGGCAACGCCGCAGCGCCTCCCCGAGGAACGACGTCGACTCGAGGTACGCGCCGCTCCGGAGCGCCTGCGCGCCCGCCTGCTCGAAGCACGGGAGCGCGCGGCCCTCGTCTCCGGCGCGCGACCAGTGGTGCGCGAGCCGGCCCCACGGCGGCGTGGCGCCGAGCCCTTCGCTCGCGCGCTCGAGGCGCTCCGCGACTGCGTGGTGGAGCTTCTGCCGTTGCGCGAAGAGCATCTGGGCGTACACCGCCTCGACGATGAGCGCGTGCCGGAACAGGTAGGCGTCCTCGTGCGCGCTGTCGTCACGCGTGATGAGCTCTCGTTGCTCGAGCCGCGCGAGCACGCCGGCGAGGGCCTCGCGCTCCGCCATCGGGTAGACGTCGCGCAAGAGGGCGAGCTCGAACACCCGCCCGATGACGCTCGCAACCTTCAGCGTGAGCTGCTCGTCGGGTGACAGGCGATCGACGCGGGAGGTGATCACCGCGTCGACGCTCTCCGGGAGCGCGACGGTCTCGAGATCCACCCCGGCGGAGATGCGGGCCTCCCCGTCCGCGACGACGACGACGCCGGCGTCGAGGAGGCCATGGGCGAGCTCCTCGCTGAAGAACGGGTTGCCCTGGGCGCGGCCACGAATGAGCTCCGTCACGGCGTCCGAGAGCTTCGACGCGCCGAGACGGCGGCACACGAGGGAGCTCACCTCGTCGCCGGCGAGAGGCGCGAGCCTGAGCCGTTCGGTTGCCGGATCGCCCAGGATCTGCCGGAGCTCCGGCTCCTGCGACTCCTCGGCGACGGGGCGCGTCGTGAGCACGAACAGCACCGACGGGAGCCTCCGCGAGCAGAGGTGCACGAGCCCGAGGGAGGCCGAGTCGGTCCAGTGCGTGTCCTCGAGCACGAGCGCGAGCGGCCCGCGGGCGGCCGCGGCCTCGAGCAGGTCGACGAGCAGCCCGCGGGTGTTGTCCGCGCGCACCTGGCCGCGCATCTCGGCGGTGAGCTCGTTGTCGGGCAGGCCGAGGGCGAGCACCTCGTTGAGGAGCGGGAGCCGGCCGTCGTGCTCCGCGCCGACGGTCGCGCGAACGCGTTCGAGCGAGGTGGGGACCTCCGGCTCGAGCCCGAGCAGATCGGCGAAGACGGGCCGCCAGGCGTGGTAGGCGCTCGATCGCTCGGTCGCGTCGGCGTGGCCCGTGAAGACGCCGAAGCCGAGCGCGCGCGCCCGCTCGGCGGCCTCGGCGGCGAGCCTCGACTTGCCGATCCCCGCGTCTCCCTCCAGCAGGAGCACGCCCCCCTCTCCACTCCCGAGCTTCTGCAGGCGCGCGTCCACGCGCGCGAGCTCGTCCGTTCGTCCGATGATGGGGCGCCGCGCCGGGAGGGCGGCCCGCGGCTCGATCGGCGTGTGCACGGCGATCGGCTGCGCCTTGCCCTTCACCAGGATCGGCCGCAGCGCGTCGAACCGGAAGCGGGCGCGCGCGCTGTCGGCCGTCGCGGCGTCGCAGAGGATCTCATCGCCGGCGGCCTGCATGAGGCGCGCGGCGAGGTTCACGACGTCGCCGAGCACGGTGTACTCGCACCGCCGCTCGTTGCCGACGACGCCGCAGAAGACGCGGCCGTGCGCGATGCCGACCGAAGAGCGCACGCCGAGCGCGGCGAGATCCACCCGGATCCGCCGCGCGGCGTACACGGCGCGGGCGGCGTCGTCTTCGTGCGCGAAGGGAGGAAGGCCCATCACCGCCAGCGCCGTGATCCCCTTGTCGTCGACGCTGATCTTGTTGAGGCTCCCCTCGTAGCGGTAGAGCGCGATCTGCAGGGCGCGCACCTCCGCGTCGAGGGCGGCGAGGTCGCTCGCGCTCGCGTCCGTCGCGCCGTGGAGGCCGATGAACAGGACGCTCACCGTGCGCAGCTCGGCGAGCCAATCGGACTGGCCCGCGTCGACGCGCGCGCGCACCGCGCCCGGCACGTACGACTGGAGAGACGCCGCGACGTCACGGCCCAGGCCGACCGATCGCAAGACGCCGCTGGCCGGTCCCGTCGCTGGGTCCGGGAGCTCGTCCACGCGCACGCCCGCTCCGGTCGCCTCGCCCGAGACCGAGCCGGCGAGGCACGCCGCAGCCTCGGCCGAGAGGACCACCTGGCCCGGCGCCGCATCGGCGCACACGGCGATCTGCCGGAGCGCCGGGCCGGCGACCACGACCTCCCAGCGGTCGTAGACGCCGCCCACGTGCAGGACCGCGAGCTCGCCGGCGCACACCGCGATCCGCGTCGCGAGGGTCACGTCGCCCTCGACGGACGGCGCCGCGACGGTGGTGAGGACCCGCTGCAGCTGGAGCGCCGTGCGCGTCGCGCGCCGGACGCACGCCGCGAGCGGCTCCTCGGGAGCGCGGCGCCAGACGACGAGCGCCGAGTCGCCCGCGAGCTTCAGCACGTCGCCCCCCGCGTCGAGCACCGCCGCCATGAACTTGCCGAAGTACTGGTTGAGCAGACCGGCGAGGCGCTCTGCGCCGACCGGCCCATCCTTCGCGAGCCGCTCCGTGACGGCGGTGAAGCCCGCGATGTCGGCGAAGAGGATCGCGCCGCTCAACGACTCCGAGCGCGCGCTCTGGCGCGCCCCGGGCTCGGCGACGAGCCTCTCGAGCACGATCCCGGGCAGGTAGCGCTCGACGGGCAGCGAGCCCGGTGACTCCGACGGCGTGGTCATGGGTGTCTACTCTCGCGCATGCATCGTACTCCGAACCCGACCCCCAGAGAATGCCGCCCCCCGCCGGGCCCGGAGTGGCTTCCCGGGCGGGCAGGCGCGAACGAGCCGACGCGCCGACGCGTCCGATTCTCGGCGTGTCTCCCGTGGGCTCTGGCTACGACGCGGGCGGCGCCGTGGCACGCCGTTTGCGGGCCGGGGCCGCATGTCGGACTCCCGCCACCCCGCGAACGTCGTCCACGCGAGCGCCTTCCGCCCGAACGCCCTCCGCTCGAGCGTGTCGCTCGTGGTGCTCGCGCTCGCGCCGTGGCTCGCGGGTTGCGGCGCTGCGCAGCACGACTACGTGCGGCCATGGTTCCGGGTTGCGACGTCCCCGCGGTACGTGCTGGCGCCACACGCCATCGCGTGGGGCGGCCTACGAAGCGCCGAGACGCGGGTCGACGGCCGGTGGCACGAGCTGGCCCGCGAAGGCGTCGGGCGCGGCACCTTCCGGGCTCATCGCGTCGGCGACGCAGTCGCCCTCGACCAATACGCCCCCGTGCGGGACGAGCCCGGTTTGGACCCCCGCACCTCGGGCCAGGTGGCGATCTATCACGAGGGGCGTCTCGCGCCCGTCGTGCTTCCGCGCAGCGCTTGCGCCTCGCCGAGGTTCTCCGAGCAACCGCCCGAGCTGACCTGCTTCGGGTGCGGGGAGGTCGAGCCCTACGAGCCCGTGCCACGCTACGACGGCACCCTTGCCTGCGGGACGCTGCAGCTCGAGAGCTACGACGCCTTCGGCCGGAGCCTCGCGCGGCGCGCGCTCGCGTCGCCCGCGCGGTTTCCGGAGGTCGAGGGCCGATTGCCGACCGGCGAATGGATCGTCGCCGACACGGCCAGGACCAACGACGACTTTCTCTACTTCGACGCCCCGCGGACCCGTTTTCGCCTCGATCCGGGCGGTTTCACACGGCTCCCCTTCGGCGCCGATCCGCTCGGCATGGAGCACGACGCGGAGGGTCGCGCGCGGGAAATCCTGCGCCAGGTGCCGATCCGCGACGTCGCGGTCGCGTCGCTTCGCGCCGCGTTCGAGGACGAGGAGCAGACCCATCCTGCTTGGGTCGTGCAGTCCGAGCTCGTCCATCATCTCCGCCGCGGCCAATCGCTCGAGCCCGATGTCCCCGTGCGCCCGGGCGACTGCTACACGGTCGTCGCGCGCTCGACCGCCGATCTGTCGGGCCTTCGCCTCGGCGTCTGGCGAGAATGGCCCGACCTCACGGTGTCCTTCGCGCATTTCGACGATCCGCCGCTCGCGCGCTCGGTGGGCGCTTCGACGGCGTGGCTGACTCATTGCGTCGGCCCCGGGGAGCCGCCCGGGGCTGCCCCCGCGTGTACCCGGGCGCGCAAGCGGGTCGCGCCGCGCCGCGCCGCACGCCCCTCGCCTCGGGCGACCCGTCAGATCGGCACCCCGTACGACGCAGACGGCGGCGGAGCCGGGACGCCGTCGGCCGGCGTGGCTTCGGGGCGGAACGGCGTGGCCTCACGGTGGAGGCGTCGAGCGCGCGAGTCCCATCGGTCGCGGCAGTTCCCAAAAGGGGAACGAGCGGTGGGGATGACTCGCGCGGGCGGAGGTCATCGCTCGCGGCAGTTCCCAAAAGGGGAACGGGCAGTGGGGATGAGCGCGTCATCCCGCCCCGCTGTTCCCCTTCCGGGAACGGGCGGTGGAGATGACTCGCGCGGGCTCACCCGCCGTCACCCGCCGCTCACCCGCCGTCACCCGCCGTCACCCGCCGCCCGCCCTCCCCGAACCCACCCCCAGAGCCCGAGGCGAGGGGCGTGCTGCGCGGCGCGGCGCGGGGGGACCCGACCCGATGCCGAGCGCGAGGACGCGGGCGCAGGAGCTCGCTCCCCGCGAGGTCCAAGCTGCCCGCGCCGCAGCGCGAGT
>JACRDA010000176.1 GCA_016212965.1 Myxococcales bacterium | reverse complement strand
CGCCACCTGCCCAGCCCGGCACGCCGCCTCGGTCGCGTAGCCCGCGTGCACCACGCAGTCGTAGCAGGGCTGCGACACGTCCGCGTAGTGCTTGTACCCCTCGTCCACGCAGCCGTTGCAGTTGTCGTCGCCGTTGTTGCAGGCCTCCACCTGGATGGCACCGGCGATGATGTCCGAGAGCGCCTGGGAGAGCGTCACCTCGTTGGTCGCGAAGTACGAGCTCCCCGTGCCGCCGGCCGCGGCGATCGCGTCGCTCGTGCTGATCTGCCCGCCCGCGAAGTTGATGACGTGCGTTCGGACGCTCCAGTTGATGCCGCCGGCCGCGAAACCGGCCAGGAGATCCGCCGCGGCGTCGACGGGATCGGCCGGATCGACGTCACAGGTCTCGTCACCGTCCGTGAGCAACAGCACGTTGACCGATCGGCACGGGCGCTCGCCCTGGGCAGCGGTGCCGAGCGGCGTCGCGTAGGTCGGTGCACCGCCGGGGCGCGTCCAGCTCGCCTGGTAGTAGCGGAACATGTCGCGCAGAATGCCGTTGAGCGGCGTGTTGCCGCTCGCAAAGAGCTCCGTGCTTCCGGCGCAGCTACCGTCCACCCAGGTGAGCAGGCTCGGTACGTTGGACGGCGTCGGCGGCGAGTTCCAGTAGTCGTCGATCTGCATGGGCACGACGATGTTCGCGCCGGCGCGGCAGCCGGAGTTGGGCAGACCGCAGGCGGGCTCGGGGCCGCAGCCGGTGTTGCCGGAGTTGCCGGGGAAATTCGCAAACGTGCAACCGCCGCAGTTCGCAGCGCAGTTCGACATCTGCCGCGCGAAGGTGGCGAGGCCGAAGTTCACCTGGCCGCTGTAAGCCTGGAGCATGTTGCGGAGCGCGCAGCGACCGTGGTCGAGGCGGCGCGTCCCGAGGCCGCACGAGTCGTTCGAGATCGGATTGACGTCGGTCGTCATCGATCCCGACGTGTCGAACGCGATCATGAAGTACGGCTTCGACGGCGCGGGCCAGTCCGCCGGGTTGAAGGAACTGCAGTCCTGCGCGAGGGCCTCACGCGGCAATGCGAGCACCGCGAGCGCCGCCAACGCACCCGCGGCAGCCAGCCACGAGCAACCCACCGACCGATTCGTGTTGTGCGCCATGTCGCCTCCCGCCAGCAAGCCAAGCCTGGGGCAGTCTTCTCGCATCATCCTCCACGTGCCGAGCGACCACAAGCGCACGCTCCGGAGGGCGCACGCGCGCACCTCACCCTACCCAAGGCCGCCATGGCAAGCCCGGGGGATCCACCACTGCAGGAGCGCTCGTTCGCGGAGGCGTGCCGCGCGCACGGGCGCGCTCTCGCGCGCGGCGGCGCAGCGCCGTGGTGCAGGGCGGCGTGCGGAGTCGGGGCTCCGCACGCCCGCGGGGCGATGGCTCAGCCGGCCGTCTTGCCGGCGCGGAGGCGGCGACCCTTGTAGTTGCCGCACGCGGGGCAGATGCGGTGGGGGAGCGTCGGCTCGCCGCACTTCTCGCAGGTCGTGACGCTCACGACGCCGACCTTGTCATGCTGTTGGCGACGCATGTCGCGCTTGCTGGAGCTCGTTTTTCGCTTCGGGACGGCCACGGCGCTATCTCCTCTATCCTCTGCAACTTCCACGGCGCGGCGCGCCGCCTACTTCTTGTTCTTGCGCTTCCGGCCCCCGACACCGCGGAGAGTCGAACGGAGCATCGGCTGGCGGCTTCGCACGGGCAGGGCCGCCAGGCGGCCCTGTCCCACCGCATCCGCGAGCCCGTCCGGGCCGGAGCCCGGCGCGAGACCGCGGTCCTCGAGCCGGTCGCGCAGCGCTCCGAGCGGGGCCAGGCGGGGATCCACCTGGTGATCCGACACCGGAGTTGCGGCCAGAAGAGGGGCGGAGGCAATACCCGGACACGACTCGGAACACAAGGGGAAGGTCGGAATCTCGAGCAAGAGGCACTCGCGCACGAAGTCGTCGAGCACCACGGTCTCGCCGTCGTAGCGGTCGACCTCGGCCTCCTCGGACGCGAACTCGTACTCGTCCGCGTCGACCGCGTGGGCGCGCCGTGCGGCGCTCGAGCGGCTGGAGGGGCGATCGCGACCGGGCACGCCGGCCCGCTCGCGACCGCGGCCGGACGGACGCTCGCGACCGCGCCCGGACGGGCGGTCGCGGCCCGGCTCGCCGCCGCGGGGCGCGCCATCGCGGCGCGTCACGGGCTGCAGGAGCAGGCTCAGCTCGGCATCGACGGGCACGAGGGTGGGCTCGAGGCAGCGCACACAGGGAACCTCGAGCCGAGCCTCCACGCGCCCGCGCACCACGATGTCCTTGCCGGAGCTCGACAGGCGCGCGGTCACGCGACCCGGCACGGCGACGCCGTCCTGGCGCGCGGCGCGCGGCGCCCGGACGTCGGCGGTCGCGCCCTCGCCGAGGGCGCGATCGAGCCAATCGCCGGGCAGCGGCGCATCGAAGGCCAACCCCTCGAGGGTGACGTCGACGGCGTGGATGGCGAGCAGGGGCGACATGGTGTGGGCGAAGATGTAGGTCGCCCGAGGGGCTGCGTCGACCTCATTCCAACGCCGACGGGGCGGCGACGGAGCTCGCCCTGCCGAGCGCAGCGCGCGAGGCGGCTGCCGGCGCGACGTACTCGGTGTAGCTTGCCCGCGCATGGCTCACCCCGCGCCGCCGCCGCGAGAGTCCGAGGCGAGCTCGGCGCCGAGTGCGCCCCGTCCGGCACGGGGGCGGGGGCGGGCGGCCGTCACGGCGCTCGCGCTCTACGTCTGCCTGACGGCGGTCTTCTTCGCGCTCGCACCGCGTGACCGCCTCGCGAGCCACTCGCCCTACAACCACTACGCGCTGCAGGCCGACGCCTGGCTCCACGGGCGCCTCGATCTCGGCGGACCGCCGCCCGCCTACACGGGCCACAACGACTTCGCGTCGTATCGCGGCAAGTGGTTCGTGAGCTTCGGCCCGGTGCCGGCCGCGTTGCTCGTGCCCTTCGCCGCCGCCGCCGGCAGCGCCGAGCGCGTGCGCGACGCGCAGGTCTTCGTCGCGCTTGCCGCGGTGGGGCCGGCGCTGCTCTACCTCGTGCTCGACGAGCTGCGGCGCCGCGGTCGGAGCCGCCGGAGCGACGCCACGAACCTCGCCCTCGCTGCGCTGTTCGCGCTCGGCACGGTGTACTGGTTCACCGCGGAGCAGGGCACGGTGTGGTTCGCGGGGCACGTCGTGGCCGTGGCCTGCCTGGCACTCTACGCGCTCGCCTCGATCGGTGGGGCCCACCCGATCGTCGCGGGTGTCGCGCTCGGGCTCGCGGTGGGGACGCGCCCGAACCTCCTGTTCGCGGCGCCGTTCTTCCTGTGGGAGCTCGGTCGCGCGGCGGGCCTCGGACGCGAGGGCTGGCGCGCGGAGCTCGGACCGGCAGCAGCCTGGCGGAGGCTCGCCGCCTTCCTCGTGCCGCTCGGCTGCGTGCTCGCCATCCTCGCGTGGCACAACGCCGTGCGCTTCGGTGACCCCTTCGAGTTCGGGCACCGCTACCTCGACATCGCCTGGCGTCCGCGCATCGACAAGTGGGGGCTGTTCTCGCTCCACTACCTCGGCCGCAACCTCGGTGTCGTGCTGAGCGGGCTGCCCTTCTGGACCCCCGGGCACGGCGTCTCGGTGAACGCGCACGGCCTCGCGCTGTGGCTCACGAGCCCCTTCTACGTCTACGCCCTGTGGCCGCGCCGCACGAACGACGCCTTCCGCGCCGCGGCGATCGCGGCCGCGTGCGTCGCGGTGCCGAACCTCCTCTACCAGAACACGGGCTGGATCCAGTTCGGCTACCGCTTCTCGAACGACTTCGCCCCCTTCCTCATGATCCTCGTGGCGACCGGCGGACGGCGGCTCGGGCTCCGGTTCTGGCTCCTCGGCGCCGTCGCGGTCGCGGTCAACGCCTTCGGTGCCGCCACCTTCGATCGCCGCGAGCACGCCCACTTCTACTTCGTCGACGGCACGCAGCGGGTGCTCCACCAGCCGGACTAGCGACCGGCGGCTTGCCGTTTCTGAGAAATCGGTTGCGGCCGGTCCTGCGGTGCGTTCTGAAGGGGCCGATGAAACGCCTGCTCGACAGCGCCACCGTCGCCCGAGGGCTCGACAGGATGGCGGCGCAGATCGCCGAGAAGGGAGCCGACTTCGCCTTCGTGGGCGTGCGGCGCGGTGGCGAGCCCCTGGCCGAGGCCCTGGCCCGACGGGTCACGGCCGAGACGGGCCACGAGCCGGCGCTCGGGTCGGTCGACATCACCCTGTACCGCGACGACGCCGCGACCGCGCTGCCGAGCCCGCGCATCGGGCCGAGCCACGTGCCCTTCCCGGTGGACGGACGGCGCATCGTCCTCGTGGACGACGTGATGTTCACGGGCCGCACCATCCGCGCGGCGCTCGACGCGGTGCTCGACTACGGCCGACCGCGGCGCATCGAGCTCTGCGTCGTGTTCGACCGCGGGGGTCGCGAGCTGCCCATCCAGCCGGACTACTGCATCGACCGCCACGACGTCGCGCCCGACGGTCACGTCGAGGTCGTCGCCCTGCCGGACGGCGGCTTCGAGGTGGTGGAGCTCACGCGCGCCGAGCACGCGGCGCGGCGCACCGCGCAGCCGGAGGGCGAGTCGCCATGAGCCACGCAGCCGAGTCCCAGCACCCGAGCGGCGGCCGGCACGGGCGCCACGGGCACCGTCACCTGCTCGAGACGGCGGGCCTCGGCGCGGCCGATGCCTATCGCATCCTCGACGCGGCCGAGACCTTCTTCGAGGTCTCGCGCCGGCCGATGCGCAAGGTGCCGACGCTGCGCGGCAAGACCGTGATCAACATGTTCTTCGAGGCCTCGACGCGCACCCGCACGTCCTTCGAGCTCGCGGGCAAGCGCCTCTCGGCCGACGTCATCAACTTCTCGGGCTCGGCCTCGAGCACCACCAAGGGCGAGACGCTGCGGGACACCATCGCCACGATGGAGGCGATGAACCCCGACGTGCTCGTGATCCGTCACTCGGCCTCGGGCGCGCCCCACCACGCGACGCACTACACCCGCGCCGCGGTGGTCAACGCCGGCGACGGCACGCACGAGCACCCCACGCAGGCGCTGCTCGACGCCTTCACGATGCGCCGCCACAAGAAAGAGCTCCGCGGCCTGCGCGTCGCCATCTGCGGCGACGTCGTGCACAGCCGCGTGGCGCGCAGCAACATCCACCTGTTGCGCACGCTCGGCGCCGACGTGTGCATCGCCGGCCCGCGCACGCTCCTGCCCTCCGGGCCCGAGTGGCTCGGCGTGCCGGCCTACGACCGCGTCGAGCCCGCGCTCGAGGGGGCCGACGTGGCGATGATGCTGCGCATCCAGCGCGAGCGCCTCACCGGCGCCCTTCTGCCGAGCATGCGCGAGTACAGTCGCACCTTCGGCCTCAACCCGCGCCGGCTCGCCCTCTGCAAGCCGGACTGCCTCGTCATGCACCCCGGGCCCATGAACCGGGGCGTGGAGATCGACCCCGAAGTGGCCGACGGCGCGCAGAGCGCGATCCTCGACCAGGTCGAGGCCGGGGTCGCCGTGCGCATGGCCGTCCTGTGGCAGCTCGCGGCCGAGCCCCACGAGCCGCTGCCGGGCTGAGCGCGCGCCCGCGCTCACTCCGCGTCGAAGGGCACGACCACCGTCTCGACGAGGTCGGGAATGGCACCCGCGAGGGCCGCGGCGCTCTCGTCCGCCGTGGCGACGACGCTGACCCACAGCCGGTCGTCGGAGAGGCGCCGCCGCACGGCCGCATTGGCCTGCTCGCGCGTCACGGACGCGATGCGCTCGAGGTAGCGCGCGTGGTAGTCCTCCGGTAGCCCGAGCAGGGCGCGCCCTACCGCTTGACCGACGCGCTTGCGTGCGGTGTCGATCTCGAAGGCGTACGAGCGCCGCAGGTAGCTCTGCGCGTGGTCGAGCTCGGCCTGCGCGACGCCTTCGCGGCAGAAGTCGCGCAGGAGGCCGAGCTCGAGCGCGAGGCAGTCGGCGGCGTCCTCCACCGCCGGCGC
Organism: Myxococcales bacterium; assembly: GCA_016212965.1. Classification (GTDB taxonomy): domain Bacteria; phylum Myxococcota_A; class Polyangia; order Polyangiales; family Polyangiaceae; genus JACRDA01. The sequence continues at coordinate 8,051 of JACRDA010000176.1, read as the reverse complement.
GGTCCACATGGTGAAGGCCTCGCGCACGCGCGCGAAGCCGAGCGACGACGACGCGCCGTAGGACCAGCCGCGCTTGCCGCGCACCTCCTGGAACAGCCGGCTCGACATCGAGCCGCCGAAGGCCGTGTTGGCGGCGATGAGCGCGATGTGGTCGTCGTCCTCCGGGTGGCTGCCGAGCGTCCCGAGGACCATCTGCGTCTGCGTGCGCTCGGGCTTGTCGACGCACACGAGCCTTCGCCCCTCGGGGAGCGTCGGCTCGGGCACCGGGTAGGCGATGGGCTCGCCCTCCGGCAGCGCGCCGAGCAGCGTCGCGGCGACGCGCTCCGCGCCCGGTCCGTCGAGGTCGCCGGAGATCGCGACGATCGCGTTCGCCCGAGTGTAGTGACGGGCGTGGAAGCGGCGCGCGTCGTCGGGCGCGAGCGCGCGCACGCTCGCGAGGCTGCCCCCGACGCGCCGACCGTGCGGATGGCCCGCGAACATGTGCCGCCGCAGCGCGCGCGAGGCGAGAAAGCCGTCGTCGTCGCGCGCCGCCACGATCTCCGACTCGGTCTGGCGCAGCAGGCGCCCGAGCTCGTCCGGCGCGAACGTGGGACGCGCGAGCAGCCGCGCCACGAGGTCGGAAAGCGCCTCCACCGAGCGCGACAGGCACTCGAAGTAGATGCTCGTCACGCCGAGACCGACGTCCACGCCGAGCTCGCCACCGAGCTCGTCCACGGCGATCTCGATGGCGTCCGAACGGAGGCCGTCGGCCCCGCGGCGCAGCATGCGCGCCACGATGCGCGCGAGCCCGCCCTGCTCGGGAGCCTCGTGCACGGCGCCGCCGGCGAACGACACGCTCACGCTCACGAGCGGCAGCTCGCGGCTCGACTCGAACACGAGCCGGCTCAAGCCGCACCTACCCGGGCCGAGGTCGCAGGGCGCGCGCGCGTCACTGCGCCGCCTCGCTGTCGGCCTCGCCCGCCTGGGGCCAGATCGTGACCACGCTGCGGTTGTCGCGCCCGAGGTAGCGGCGCGCCACGCGCAAGAGATCCGCGCGCGTCGCGCGCCGGAAGGCCTCGAGCCGGCTCCAGAGCGCACACGGGTCGCCGAGGACGATCTCGCCGAAGCCGAGCTGCTCGGCCTTGCCCCCCACCGTCTCGAGCCCCTGCAGGCTGCCGAGCTCCGCGCGGGCCTTGGCGCGCTCGAGCTCCCGCGCGCTCACCGGCTCCTGCACGACGGCCTCGAGCAAGAGGTCGACCTCGCCCGCCAGCGTCGGGAGCGCGGCGCTCGTGCGCGCCGTGAGCCACAGCTCGAAGAGCGACGGATCGCGGAAGCTCCCGACCACGCCGCGCACGAGCGAGGCGAGCTCGCTCTCGGTGACGAGCCGCCGGTAGAGCCGGCTCGCGCGCCCACCCGTCAGGATCTCGTTCAGCAGCACCAGCGGCGCGTGGTCGACGTCGCCGAAGGCCGGCGCGTGGTAGCCGATGCCGAGCTTCGGATGGGGGGTCGGCTTGTGGAGCTCGACGCGCCGCTCCGCCTGCTGCGGCGGCTCGGGGCGCACGTCCTCCACCGGCAGCTCGGCGGCCGCGATCGGGCCGTAGGCCTGCACGAGCCCGCCGAGTAGCTCCGCGGGCCCGACGTCGCCCACCACCACCACGACCGCGTTGTTCGGCGCGTAGTGCGTGCGGTAGAAGGCCAGGCAGTCCTCGCGCGCGAAGGCCTCGATGTCCGCAGCCGAGCCGATGGTCGGGTGCCCGTAGCCGTGCGTCTGGAAGGCGGTGCGGAACAGGAGCTCGCTCGCGGCGCCCTCGACGTCGTCGTCCACCACCTGGCGGCGCTCGTTCAGCACGACCTCCCGCTCGCTCTCGATGTGCTCCGGCGCGAGCGTGAGCCGGTGCATGCGCTCGGACTCGGTCGCGATGACGAGCGGCAGCGCCTCGCGCGGCGCGTTGATCACGTAGTAGGTCCAGTCGAGGTAGGTCGCGGCGTTGATCTCCGCGCCGGCCTCTTCGTAGCGCCGGTCGAGCTCGCCGTAGGGCAAGCTCTCCGTCTCCTGGAACATGAGGTGCTCGAAGAAGTGCGCGATGCCGGTGCGCCCGGGCTGCTCGTGACGCGAGCCGACGTCGAACCACGTCTCGTAGCAGAACACCGGCGCGCGCTCGTCCTGCAGGTAGAGCAGCCTGAGCCCGTTGTCGAGGCGGTAGCGCTCGACGCGCAGGTCGGGACCGAAGGCATGGCTCCCGAGGTGACGATATCCGTGGTCGGCCATGTTCCGTCGTCCTTAGCCCGGATCGCGCGCGTGCGCCCGGTCGAGCTGTGCCGCGTCGCTCACTCGTCGAGCTTCAAGATCGCGAGGAAGGCCTCCTGCGGGATCTCGATGCTCCCGACCTTCTTCATGCGCTTCTTGCCCTCTTTCTGCTTCTCGAGGAGCTTCCTCTTGCGCGAGATGTCGCCGCCGTAGCACTTGGCCGTCACGTCCTTGCGCAGCGCCTTGACGTTCGTGCGCGCGATGACCTTGGTGCCGATGGCGGCCTGGATGGCCACCTCGTACTGCTGGCGCGGCACGATTTCCTTCAGCTTGACCGCCAGGGCGCGGCCGCGCGTCGCCGACTGGTCGCGGTGCACGATGACGCTGAGCGCGTCGAGCGGGTCGCCGTTGACGAGCATGTCGAGCCGCACGAGATCGGCCTGGCGGTAGCCGACGAGCTCGTAGTCCATCGACGCGTAGCCGCGCGACACGCTCTTCAGCTTGTCGTGGAAGTCGAACAGCACCTCGCTGAGCGGCAGGTCGTAGGCGAGGATGACGCGCTCCGCCGTGGCGTACTGCATGCCCTTCTGCTCGCCGCGCCGCTCCTGGCACAGGGTCATGACCGCACCGACGTAGGCGCTCGGCACGTGGATGGTGACGCGGTAGATCGGCTCGTCGATGTGGTCGATGAAGTTCGGCGCCGGCATGCGCGCCGGGTTCTCGATGGTCTTCGACTCGCCGTTCGTGAGGTACACCTGGTAGACGACGCTCGGCGCCGTCGTGATGAGGTCGAGGTTGTACTCGCGCTCGAGCCGCTCCTGGATGATCTCCATGTGGAGCAGCCCGAGGAAGCCGCAGCGGAACCCGAAGCCGAGCGCCTCACTCGTGTCCGGCTCGAACACGAACGCCGCGTCGTTCATGTGGAGCTTCGAGAGCGCGTCGCGCAGCGGCTCGTAGTCGCCCGAGTCGGTGGGAAACACGCCGGCGAACACCATCGGCTTGACGTCCTTGAAGCCCGGCAAGGCATCGGTCGACGGCTTGCCCGCGTCGGTGATCGTGTCGCCGATCTTGGTGTCGCTCACGCTCTTGATGGCCGCGTCGAAGTAGCCGACCTCGCCCGGGCCGATCTCCTTCAGCGCCGTGGGGTGGGGGGTCGCGACGCCGAGCCCCGTCACGATGTAGTCGCGGCCGGTGGCCATGAAGCGCACCTTCTGGCCCTCGCGCAGCACGCCGTCGACCACGCGCACCATGACGACCGCGCCCCGGTAGCTGTCGTACCAGCTGTCGAAGACGAGTGCGCGTAGCGGCGCGTCCGCGCGGCCCTTCGGTGCCGGCACGCGCGCCACGATGGCCTCGAGGATCTCCGGGATGCCCACCCCCGTCTTCGCGCTCGCCGGGATCGCCGCCGCGCCGTCGAGGCCGATGACCTCGGTGATCTCGCGCCGCTTGCCGTCGACGTCCGCCGACGGAAGATCGATCTTGTTGAGCACCGGGATGATCTCGAGGTTGCCCTCGATGGCGAGGTAGACGTTGGCGAGCGTCTGCGCCTCGACACCCTGGGTGGCGTCGACCACGAGGACGGCGCCCTCGCAGGCGGCGAGGCTGCGCGACACCTCGTAGTGGAAGTCGACGTGCCCGGGCGTGTCGATGAGGTTCAGCTGGTAGGTCTGGCCGTCCTTCGCGCGGTAGACGAGGCGCACCGTCTGCGCCTTGATCGTGATGCCGCGCTCGCGCTCGATGTCCATCTTGTCGAGGAACTGAGCCTGCATCTCCCGCGCGCTGAGCGCGCCGGTCGCCTCGAGGATCCGGTCGGCGAGCGTGCTCTTGCCGTGATCGATGTGCGCGATGATGGAGAAGTTGCGGATGAGGCGCGGATCGGACGGCATGGGTGGGGATCGGTCGGCGGGGCGGAGCGCCCCGGGGCCGCGTCAGTCGTCACGGCGGCGGGCGCCGGTAGGGTGACCGCGCGGGCGGCGCATCCTAGCAGGCGCGGCGCGCATTGCCGACCCCGGGCGCAGCGTCGTTCGGGGGTCGACGCCGGCAGGCGCAAGGGACGGTGGGACGCCGTCGGGCGGTCGGCGCGTCACGAGGCCTTCGGCGGTCGCTCCTCCGAGGAGGCCTTGTCCTCCAGCGACAGCTGACCCGGGAGCAGATGGCTGTAATGCTTCAAGATCATGTCGATGCCCTCGCGGATGTACACCGCGATGGGCACCTTCGTCCGCTCGTGCAGCAGCTTCAGCCGCTCGCTCTGCGCCGGCGTGATGTAGATCGTCGTCGAGATCTTCTTACGCGACATGGCACATCCGGCGAGTGATGTTCGAGGGTGCCGCGGCGCACGCCCCCGAGCCACAGAGCGCGCGCATGGGGGAGCCGTGAGCAACCACCTCGCGGTCCCGGCGAGCCACGCGTCGCTCTCGCCGCAGGTCCTGCGGGCCGGAGAGCGCCGTGAAAGCTCGAGGGTTCATACACATCGCTCTGACAACGTATTACCCTAGATGCTGGTACATGTGTTGTCAATCAGATACGTCGTCGCTCAGCACCACGCCCCTACACGCATGAGGCCTGTGACGGGCAAGTCAAGGCGGAACGGGTGCTCTTCAATAAGTACTTTCATGACGGTACGTTGGGATGGGACACTTGAGGAAGCGCTGCGCGCGCGGCCCGGCCGCTCGGCCGCTCGCTCCGAGCGCTCGCGGGCACTGCCGCAACGTCACCCGGGGCGCGGCCCGGGGGGTGCATCACCGGGCTTGCGTGCCACGGAGCCCTGGTGAAGCATAACCGCGTGACGTACCGCCGCGCTGCCGTGGGTGTGTGCCTCGTGGCGACCAGCCTCGGCGTGCTCGCGTGCAAGTCGAGCGGCGACGCGAAGAGCCCGGACGAGGCCGCCAAGAAGCCGCGCGACACCGAGATGGTGCACCAGGCGTGCGACCTCGAGTCGTCGGGTGCGAGCGTGCTCGACGCCGACCGCGACGGCCGGCCGGAGATCATCCGCGTGACGAGCGGCGCTCGCGAGGTGTGTCGCGCGATCGACATCAACGGCGACGGCGGGATCGATTTTTTCAACTACTTCGACGCCGAGGGCCGCCTGACGCGCCGGGAGTCCGGCTTCGACCGCGACAACCGGCCGGAGCAGATCGCCTACTACGAGGGTGGCCAGATCGTCCGCCGGGAGCGTGAGACCAACTTCGACGGCAAGCTCGACACCTGGGACTACTACGAGGGCGGCCGGCTCGTGCGCGAGGAGCGCGATGCGACGGCCGACGGCTTCGTGGACCAGTGGTGGGACTTCGACCGCCCGGCCGAGCCCGAGTGCGCCAGGGTGCGCTCCGACGCGGACGCCGACGGCCAGCCCGACGCCGAGGAGCCGATCGACACCTGCGCCAGCGACGCCTTCCGGCCGACCGCGAGCGCTTCGACAGCCGCGAGTGCCGCGCCCGCTGGCGCCGCGTCGGTGGGGTCTCCGCCCGCGAGCGCACCCGCTCCGTCGGCTCCCCCGGCCCCGCCCGTCACACCGGGCGCGCCGCCCATGCCCCCCGCGCCGGGCACGAGCCCCGCGACAGCCCCGAGCCCGAGGTGACGCCATGACCCACGAGAGCCTCGCCATCCTCGCCCTCGGCCTCGCGCCCGCGCTCGTCGGCTGCGCCGCCGCGACCGAGGCCGCCGCCCGGCCCCAGGGTCTCGAGTTCGGGGCCACGCAGCAGACCGCCGCACAGGACGGCGACGACCACGCGCTCTGCGAGTGGAAGGGTCAAGCGGACCGCGAGGAGAGCGAGACCGCGGGCGCGGGTGCCATCCATCCGAACGTGCGGCGCGTCTACCAGGTGTTCGGGCACGGCGCCGACAGCCGGAAGATCCTCGTCTGCCGCGAGGTCGACACGAACCTCGACGGCTACAAGGACGTCGTGCGCAGGTACAACGACGAGGGGCAGAGCCGCGAGGAGCAGGACGACGGCGACGGCGACGGCAAGATCGACACCTGGACCACCTTCTCGAAGGGGCGACTCGCCCAGGTCGACCTCGACACGAACCACGACGGCAAGCCCGACGTGTGGAAGACCTACGGCGAGGGCGGCAAGCTCTCGCGCATCAAGCGCGACAGCAACTTCGACGAGAAGCCCGACGTCTGGGAGATGTACCGCGCCGGCAGGCTCGAGCGCATGGGCGTCGATCTGACCGGTGACCAGCGCGTGGACCGATGGGACCACGACACCGAGTGGCGTCGCGAGCTCGACAAGCAGGATCGCAAGAAGGACGCCGATGCGGTCAAGAAGAAGGAAGAAGAGCTCGAGCGCATCGAGAAGGCCGCGCTCGAGGCGGCCGACAAGGGCGACGGCGCAACCCCTCCGAAGGCGCCGCCCGCTGCGCCGAAGAGCCCCTGACCCGGGCCTCGCCTCGAGGGCGGAGAGCGCGCGCAGAGCGGCGGGGACACCCGCTCAGGGCGCGCTCGTGCCGGTGCGCCCGTAGGCGTCGTCGAGGCGCACCACGTCGTCGAGCTCGGGCGTCGAGACCTCGAAGACCGTGGTGTCGGTCACCGCGATCATCCGGTGCACGGTCCCGGGCGCGAGGTGCACCGCGTCGCCGGCCCGCATGCGCGACCGCTCGCACGCGTCCGCAACGCCGAGCTCGAGGTCCATCTCGCCCGCCTGCACGAACAACGTCTCGTCCTTCACGCGGTGGTACTGACGGCTCAGGCGCTCGCCCGCGCGGATGAAGAGCAGCTTGCCGACGTAGCGGGGTGTGTGGGCCCAGATGAGCTCGTGGCCCCATGGCTTGTCGACGCGACGCATGCCCGTGCCTTATCACGCCCGTGGGCGCCGGGCACACCCGGGCCTCCCGGAGCGGCCCTCGGGGCCGAGTCGCTTCCCGTTCGCGGCAAAGGGGGCTAAGGCGAGGCGACATGCCGCAGGAACGCCTCCACAAGATCATCGCGCAAGCCGGCGTGAGCTCGCGCCGCGCCGCCGAGGAGCTCATCCGCGCCGGGCGCGTGCGCGTCAACGGGCGCGTGGTCGACGAGCTCGGGGCCAAGGCCGACCCCGACAGCGACCGCATCGAGGTCGACGGGCGCAGGCTCGCGGCCGAGCCGCTCGTGTACCTCGTGCTCCACAAGCCGCGCAACGTGGTCTCCACCCTCTCCGACCCGGAGGGGCGGCCGACGGTCGGCGATCTCGTGCGCAGCGTGCCCTACCGCGTGTTTCCGGTGGGCCGGCTCGACTTCGCCACGAGCGGCGTGCTCCTGATGACGAACGACGGCGAGCTCGCGAACGTGCTCCTGCACCCGCGCACCAAGGTGCCGCGCACCTACGTCGCCAAGGTCACCGGCGACGTGTCGGACACCGTCCTCGAGCGCTGGCGCACCGGCATCGAGCTCGAGGACGGCAGGACGCAGCCCGCGGAGGTCACCGTCGAGCGCGAGGAGAGCGGCGGCAAGCACTGGATGCGCGCCACGCTGCGCGAGGGTCGAAACCAGGAGGTGCGGCGGATGGCGGAGGCGACCGGGCTCTACGTGATGCGCCTGGTGCGGCTGTCCTTCGCCGACATCGACTGCCAGGATCTGCGACCGGGGCAGTGGCGGGCGCTCAACGTCGACGAGCTCCGGAAGCTGAAGAGCGCCTACGGCGTGCCGCGCCGGGTGAGGCCCGCGCCCGAGCTCGCCGCGCCCACGCGCGCGGGGCGGGGTGGTCCCGGATGGCGCGACGCGGCGCCGACGCACGGTCGCGATGCCGCGCCGACACGCCCGCGCGACGCGGACACGGCTCGCGACGCGGAACCGCTACGCGCGCGCGACGCGGAGCGCGCGCATGCCCGCGACGCCGAGCGCGCGCGT
>JACRDA010000177.1 GCA_016212965.1 Myxococcales bacterium | reverse complement strand
GGTGTCGTTCTTCCGTCTGCCGAGGAAGCACTCGCCGCTGCCGACGGTGCTGAGCCTCGACGAGGTGGGCGCGCTGCTTCGCGCGATTCGCGGGCCTCGCTACCAGGCGGTCGCGATGGTGATGTACGGCGCGGGGCTTCGGATCTCCGAGGCGCTCGCGCTCGAGGTTCGCGACATCGACGGCGCGCGCGGGGTCATCGTGGTGCGGCACGGCAAGGCGACAAGGCACGCGAGGCGAAGATGTCGGCGTCGCTGTACACGTGGCTGCGCGGCTACTGGGCGCGTGAGCGGCCGCCGCGACCGCACCTGTTCGCGTCGAAGGGCGGCAAGCTGCCGCAGGCGGACACCGTGCGCAAAGCGCTCGCCGCCGCGGCGAAGGAGGCCTGGATCAAGAAGCGGGTCACGCCGCACGTGCTGCGGCACAGCTTCGCGACGCACCTGCTCGAGCACGGGACGGACGTGCGGGTCGTCGGCGCGCTACTCGGTCACGCGAGCATCACCACTTCGCCCTCACGCGCCACCCCTTCGACAAGGACCTCGCGGCGGACGACCTCTTCGAGTCCGCCTCGCTCGCCGAGCTCGGCGCTCGGCTCCGACACCTCGTCGACATGCGCGGCATCGGCCTCGTCACCGGCGACAGCGGCTCCGGCAAGACGACCACCTGCCGCCATCTCGTCGCGGGCCTCCACTCCGGCCTCTACCGCGTCCTCTACGTCTCGATGACTACCGGCAACGTCATGGACCTCTACAAGTCGATCGCCTGGGAGCTCGGCTTGCCGACCGAGCGCAACCGCGCCGCCTTGTTCCGACAGATCCGCGGCGAGGTCTCGCGCCTGTGCGCCGAGAACCGCCTCCGCCCGGTCCTCATCGTCGACGAGGCGCATCACCTGCGCACCGAGTTGCTCGAGGATCTGCGCCTGCTCACCAACTACGCGATGGACTCCGACAACCGCCTCACGGTCGTGCTCGTCGGCCACCCCGAGCTGCGACGGCGCCTCAACATGGCCGCCCTCGACGCGCTCGCTCAGCGCATCGTCGTGCGAGCCCACGTCCGCGGCTTGCTGCGCGAGGAGATGGGCCCGTACCTCGCGCACCGGCTCAAGCTCGCTGGCACCGAGCTACCGCTCTTCGAGCCGCCTACGGTCGAGGCCATCTTCCAGGCCTCGAGCGGCTTGCCGCGCAAGGCCAACGGCCTCGCCCATCACGCCCTCTTCGCCGCCGCCATCGCCAAGGCGAAGGTCATCACCACCGAGCACGTCCAGGCCGCCCTGCAAGAAGTCGCGTAGCCCCACCCGTCCGCTCAGCCCCACGCCGGGATACTGCGCCTCGCCGCGCGGTGTCCCGGCGTCTCTCTTTGTCCCGACGACGCCCCTAGAGAACGACGTGCCTCAAACCGAGAGATCCGCCGCGTCTCGCCACGACGGAGCGTGAGAGAGAAGCGGTGGAGTAGCGCGAGAGACAACACCGCTCCCGCTCACTCGCCCGCGCCCCCACCCGCTCCCGCTCCCCCACCCGCCCCCGCACCCGTCCCCGCCCTCTGCCTCCTGTTGCCTCCGCCCCGACGCGGTCGTAAGCGCTCGACCCATGGCGCGGCACGACAGCGCGGCCGAGACCGTCGAGCAGCGGACCCCGCGGCGGGTGCGCGCCGCGCGCCAGCTGCCCGCCGTCCTGCACGTCGTGCACCCGCCCGAGCTCGTCACGACGGTCGCGCTCGGCAAGGAGACCCTCGTGGTCGGTCGGCGCCCGGGCGCCGCGGACGCGGCCGCGGCCGAGCGCGAGCTGCGCCTCGACCACCCGACCGTGTCCCGCCGCCACTTCGCCATCGGCTACGACGCCGCGCGCCGCCGCCACCTCGGGCGCGATCTCGGCAGCCGCAACGGCTCGCGCGTGGACGGTCGTTTCGTCGACGCGAGCGCGCCACGACCGCTCGTCCACGGCGCGGTACTGCGCATCGGCGACGCGCTCGCCGTCTACGAGTGCGGGCCCGACGTCGAGGCGCCCGACCCCGAAGTGGTCGACCGCACCGCCCTTCCCGGCGCGAGCGCGGCGATGCGCCAGCTGCGGACCGCTGTGCACGAGCTCGCGCGCGACCCTGCCCCGGTGCTGCTGCTCGGCGAGACCGGCACGGGCAAGGAGTTCGTGGCGCGCGAGATCCACCGGCTGAGCGGCCGGCGCGGACCGATGCTCGCCATCAACTGCGCGGCGCTCGCCCGCGAGCTCGTCGAGAGCCAGCTCTTCGGACACGCGCGCGGCGCGTTCACGGGGGCCCACACCCCGACGACCGGCCTCTTCCGGGCGGCCGAGGGCGGCAGCCTCCTGCTCGACGAGATCGGCGAGCTGCCGCTCGATCTGCAGCCGAAGCTCCTGCGGGCGCTCGAAGAGAGCGAGGTGCAGCCGGTCGGGGACACGCGCCCGGTGCGCATCGACGTGCGCGTCCTCGCCGCGACCCTGCAGCCGCTCGGAGCGCTGGCGCGCGCCGGGCGCTTCCGGCTCGACCTCTACGCGCGCCTCGCGCTCTGGGAGGTGGCGGTGCCCCCGCTGCGCGAGCGCCGGAGCGACGTGCTCGAGTGGGTCGCGCGCCTGCGCGCGCGCTTCTTCGCGGAGCGGGGACAGGGCGCGGCCCCGCCGCTCGAGCTCGACGCGGACGTGTGCGAGCGGCTCCTGCTCGCCACCTGGCCCGACAACCTGCGCGGCCTGTCGCGCTTCGTCCACCGCGTGGCCCAGCACGGCGGCCACGAGATCGAGGTGTCGGACCTCGACGCGTGGCTCGGACCGACGGCGGCGGGCGACCCGTCCGACCCCGACGGGGACATCACGGCGCCGGAGGTCGCGGGCGCCGCCGAGGCGGTGCGCGCGGCGACCGAGGCAGCGGCAGGCGTGCGTCCGTCGCAGGCCGAGCTCGAGCGCGTGCTCGCGGCGACCGAGGGCAGCGTGCGGGCGACCGCCAAGCACTTCGGACGGGACCGCCGGCAGATCTACCGCTGGCTCGAGCACTACGGGCTGCGCGCGAGCAAGGGCTGAGCGCGTCTGCGCGCCGGCTCGCCTACTCCACCGGCGCGAGCCAGTCGCGCGGCGCCCGGCCGACCCCGTGCCGCGTCACCCACGCGCCGAAGAGGTCGAACCACTCGAGACCGGGCAGCAGCCGGACGCGCGCCTCGATGGCGGCGATCTCGGTGCCCTCGGCGCCGTCGAAGAGAAAGGAGAGGGCGTGGCACGCCTCCTCGGGCGCGCTCATGCCGAGGCCCACGGGTCGCCAGCCGATGCGCAGGGCCGTCGACACCACGCGGCGCGCGTGCGCGTCCGCGCCGAGGCGCCGCTCCGCCTGCCGGTAGTAGTACGCGAAGTGCCGGAGCTCCTGCTTGCCGATGCGCTCGCACAGGACGGCGAGCTCCGGGTGGCCGGCGCGCGCGCCGAGCGCGCGGTACGCGTGGTAGGTGGTGAGCTCCTGGATCGCGCCCCACACCATGTGCACGGCCGGCCAGGCGCCGGGCCAGAAGCGCGACAGCGCGCGCTGGCCGAGCTCGTCGAAGCGCTCGCCGAAGCTGCGCGCTTCGAAGACCGCGGGGCGCGCCACGACGGGCGCCGGATCGCCGTAGGCCGCGAGGAAGCGCCGGAAGGCGCGCCCGTGGAACTCCTCCTCGTAGAGCCATGCCGTCACGAAGGACGAGAGCTCGGGGTCGCGCCACGAGCTCGTGCCCGTGAGCACGCGCACGTAGTGCAGGGTCGAGCTCTCGACGAGCTGGAAGTAGCGCACCGTGCGGAGCGCGGCGTCGTGGAGGCGCCGCTCGGGGACGGCGTGCCACGCGACGTCGGCGAGGTCGACCTGGGCCGACGTCTCGAGGAACCTGTCGAGATCGATCCCCACCGGCCGCTCACGCGAGGTTACAGAAGCCCTCGTAATCGATGTACTTGTCGATGGTCGGGTGGTCGCCGCACATCGGGCAGCTCGGGTCGCGCCGCAGGCGGAGCTCGCGGAACTTGAGCCGCATCGAGTCGTAGCAGACGAGCCGCCCGACCAGCAGATCGCCCTTGCCGAGCAGCAGCTTCACCGCCTCGGTGGCCTGCAGGGTGCCGATGAGGCCCGGCAAGATGCCGAGCACGCCGGCCTCGGCGCAGCTCGGCGCGAGGTGCGCGGGCGGCGGCTCCGGGTAGAGGCAGCGGTAACAGGGTCCGACGCGCGGCAGGAACGTCGTCACCTGCCCCTCGAAGCGGAAGATCGAGCCGTGCACGACCGGCTTGCCGAGCAGCACGGAGGCGTCGTTGACGAGGTAGCGCGTGGGGAAGTTGTCGCAGCCGTCGACGATGACGTCGAAGCCCTCGAAGATGCGGTCGACGTTGCCGCTGTCGAGTCGCTCCTGGAACTTCACGACCTTCACGTCGGGGTTGAGGTCGACGACCATCTGCGCGGCGCTGTCGACCTTGGCCATGCCGATGCGCGAGGTGGCGTGCAGGATCTGGCGCTGCAGGTTCGAGGCGTCGACCGTGTCGGCGTCGACGAGGCCGAGCGTGCCGACGCCGGCCGCCGCGAGGTAGAGCGCTGCCGGGCTGCCGAGCCCACCGGCGCCGAGCAGGAGCACCTTGGAGCCGAGGAGCTTCGCCTGGCCGACCTCGCCCACCTCGGGCAGCATGATGTGGCGGGCGTAGCGCTCGCGCTGCGCCTCGGTGAGCTCCGGCGGGCGCTCGATCGGGAAGCCGAGATCCTTCCAGCGGACGAAGCCGGGGTTGGCGCTCTCCACCGAGACGTAGCCGAGCTCGGCGAGCGTCTTGGCCGCGAGCGCGGAGCGCGTGCCGCCCGCGCAGTAGAGGACCACGCGCGCGCTCCTGTCGGGCACCTTCTGCTCGATCTGCATCTCGAGGTAGCCGCGCGGGACGCTGATGGCGCCCGGGATGTAGCCCTGGCGGAACTCGTCCCGCTCGCGCACGTCGACGAGCGTGATCGACTCCTTGTCGTCCAGGCGGCGCTTGAGCTCCTCGAGCGAGACCGTGGCGACGGCGCTCCGCACGCGCGCGATGAGGTCGGCATAGCTGAGCGACATGCGGTCTCCGAGCTTCGGTGGGGCTGCGCTCTTCGTCAAGTGCGCCGGTCAGCCGCGCGGCGCCACGTCGCCGTAGCGCCCCTGGAAGTACACGAGCGGCAGGGCGTCACGGGTGGTCACGGTCTCGACCGACGCGATGAGGATGTCGTGGTCGCCGCCACCGAGGAAATCGACGATCCGGCACTCGAGCGTCGCGACGACCCCCGCGAGCAGCGGCGAACCGGTGACGGGCCCCGGCGCCCACGCGACCCCGGCGAACTTGTCCTCGAGCCGGCTGGCGAAGCGCGCCGACAGCTCCTCTTGGTCCGCCGCGAGCATGTTCACGCCGAGCTTGCGGCTCGCGCGGAACACCTCGAGGCTCGCAGCGCGCCGGTCGATGCACGCGAGACAGAGCGGCGGGTCGAGCGACACCGAGCTGAACGCCGTGACCGTGAGGCCCCACGCCTTGCCGCTCGCGTCCACGGTCGTGACCACGGTGACGCCCGCGGCGAAGCGACCCATCGCGGCCTTGAACTCGATCGGAGTGACTGGCATGCGCCCTGTTTTGGCACGCGCCGCGCACCCGCGCGAGCCGCGTTCGTCTCTTGTCGTCCCGCCGGTAGCCACGTAGGCTGGGCCGAAGGCAGCAGAGGTGAGCGAGCAAAGGCCGGCCCAGAACGACGCTCCCACCGGCGCGTCGAGTGTGCCGGGGCCCCCAGCCCCTCCGCAGGGCGGCGGCGCAGCGCCGACGTCCAGCCGCTCCGCGCTGCCGCCCCCGCCGCCGCGCCGCAATCCCGGCAGTCTCGCGCCCCCGCCGCCGCCCCGCCCGAGCGGCGGCCTCGGTGGCGCTGCGCCACCGTCGGGCAGCGTGCGCCCGCCACCGCCACCCGGGAGCATGCGCCCGCCACCCCTGCCGTCGACGCCCGCGCCGCAACCGGCGCCCGCCACGCTGCGCCCCGCCGCGCTCGCTCCGCCGAGCACCGGCGCGCCCACCACACCCGAGCGGCGCTCGGGGACGCTCGGGAGCAGCAGCGGCCTCGACCTCGCGGCCCTCGGTGCCGCCTCGGCGGCAGCGCGCGAGCGGCCCGCGCCGCCG
>JACRDA010000180.1 GCA_016212965.1 Myxococcales bacterium | reverse complement strand
GTCGGGGCCCAGGCCGCGCTGCGGCGCGCGACCCCGCCCTCGGGCGACGCCCCCCGAGGACGCGGGCGCAGGAGCTCGCTCCCCGCAACGTCCCCGGTGCCCGCGCCGCAGTGCGAGTCGGGGCGGGGCCCACGCGGCGCCGCGCGCCGAGCCCCATGCCCCTCGGCCGCCCGCCGCAGTACCCACGCGAGCGCGAGCCCGCTCGCGAGCAAAGCCACCGACCCGTCGCCGGGCCGGCCGGGCACGCGACAGCCGCAGCCGCTCGCCTCGTCGGGCGGCGCCGGGCCGGGACCCGTCGCGCCGCTGCCGCCACCGCCCTGCCCGCCCGCTCCGCCGGCCCCACCCGACTCGTCGTGGTAGGCGCCGCAGGCGGGGTCCGGCCCCTGTGTCCGCGCCGCGTGCGCCAGGATGTACGCGCCGGCCCCGAAGCCGATCATCGGTGCGTTGAACTTGTAGGTGCCCGTGCCCTCGTCGAAGGTCTCGGCGAACTCGAGGTAGTTGCCGAGGGCCTGGTCGCGCACCCAGTTGGCCAACCGGTCGCTGCGCACGGCGTCGCCGGCGAGGAAGAAGGCAACCGACCCACGGAGGTCGGTGATGACCCACTCGGCGCTGTCGTACTCGCTGCCCCAGGGGCTCAGATCCGCGGCGCCGCCGTGGTCCGTGCGGTCGTCGTTGCGCGACCAGCCCGCCCCGGCGGGCGCGGCGAGGTGCGCGTCGAGGCCGCCGAGCGTCGCCTGGGCGATGCGCCCGGCCGGGTCGAAGAGGCCCATCGCGACGCCCTCGACGACGGCCGCGTCCCAGTAGCCGCTGCCGGCCGCGAGCTCCTCGGCGTTGGACGCGAGCGCGCCGTCGGCGTCGGTGAGCCGCTCCGCCACGGCCGTGCGCAGGGCGAGCGCCGCCGTCCGGTAGCTCGCGGCCCGCGCCGTGTCGCCCACGCGCTCCGCCAGGGCCGCCGCGTCGCAGAGACCGCGAACGGCGGTGATGTCCGTGTACGTGTAGCTCCGCTGCCGGCCGTTCCAGTGCGTCTCCCAGATGGAGGAGTCGGGGCGCACGAGGCCGGTCGCCGGGTCGACGACCGCGACGAGCGGGTCGGCGACCTCGGCCGCGATGCGGCTCCAGGCCTGATCGACGAGCGTGGTGTCGCCGCTCGCGCGCTCGTAGTTGCGCAGGGCCCAGAGATAGAGCCCGAAGCCGTCGAGCTCGAGGTTCGGGCCGAAGGCGTTGAAGTCGGTCTCTTCCACGCCGAAGCCGTAGTAGCGCGTGAGGCTCACGAGGTACTTCGGCAGGCCGTAGCCGGTGAGCTCGCTCCAGCCCTGGAAGCGGCCGCTCTCGGCGCCGAGGTAGAACTCGAGCGCGGCGCGCGCCTCGGAGTACATGCCCGCGGCGGCCATCGCCGAGGCCGCGTACGCGCCGTCGCGACTCCACGCGACGGACCACTCGCCGGGCGGCAGGCTCGCGACCACGGCGCCGCGGCCGCGGTGCGCCACGGTGGCTGGCAGCGTGGCTGGCGGTCCGCCGAGGGTGGTGCCGAAGCGGGTGTGGCGCGGCTCGCCGTCCTGGCGCAGCCACTCGCGCAGGTAGGCGTGGTCCTCCGCGACCTGCGCCATCGCGAGCATCACGGCCGCGTGCCGGAAGGCGACCTCGCTGCCGGCGTCGAGGCCAGGCGGCACCGTCAGCCCCGCCTGCAGGGCCTGCCACGACGCGAGCTCGTCCGCGAGGAGGGTCGGCGCGTCTCCGGCACCGACGTAGGCGTCGAGCGCGGCCTCTACCGTCGCGGCCGCGAGCGGGTCGGCGTGGTGCGCGAACACGACGCCCACGGTCCGCTCCGCGCCGGGCGCGAGGTCGCCGAGGTCGAACTGAAAGCCGCTCACCGAGTCGTCGTGCACGGGCGCCTCGCCCGAGAGGTCCGGCAGATCCGCGCTCCCGCCGCCATCGACGAGCTGGAAGAGGTTCTCGGCGCCGGGCGCGCTGCCGTAGGAGCCGGCGTGGTGCGCCACCGGCCCGAGCGGTCGAGCGACGACGACCCCCGCAAAGCCGCGCTCGGCGAGATCGCCCGTGCCCGCGTCCCAGGTCACGGTCTCGCCCTCGGCGCCGGTCTCGCCGAGCACCCCGGGCCGCCCGAAGCCGAGGTGGAAGTTGTGGAGCGAGAACACGCTCACGCCGGTGGCGGTGCTCGCGCCGCCGTTGCGCACGGTGAGCAGGAGCGCGAAGCCCGCGCGCGCGAGGGCCCGGGGCATGAACAGGGTCTGGTCGAGGGTGAGCGCGCCGCGCGTCTGGCGCATGCGCACGACGCCGCTCCCGCCACGCCCCTCGGCGAGGCCCGTGTCGTGGGACAGGTAGCCGCTCGCGGCCGGATCGACGGGGTCGCCGGTGAGCCAGCCCTGGCTGCCGCCGACGCGCAGCCCGAAGTACGCGTCGAACAAGAGATCGCGCGTGGCCACGTGCTCGGGGCTGCCGTTCGACCACACCTCCTGGCCGGCGCCGTCGAGGCGCGGCTCCTCGGCGGCGAAAAGGTGCTCGCGAAAGTGCGTGAGCCGCCGCGCTCCGAGGTCGAGCAGCACCGCGCCGAAGCCGTTCGAGGTCGGCAGGCGGGAGACGGTCGTCACCACCGGGACCTCGGCCCGGACCGACGCCGTGAGCGCGAAGAGCGCGCCCGCGCACGCGAGCGCGCGCGCGAGCGCGAGGCACGACCTGTTCGCCATGCCCGAGCATAATGCCGAACGGGCAGGCGCTACGACCTCGTTCACGCGACGCGCGGCGGCGACCGGCGGGAGGCCCCGGGGCCTAAAAGGATGCCCGTTTCACGAGGCCATGCTAGGGGCAACTCGCAAGCGGCCGGCCCCGTGGGCGAGAGCTGCGTCGATGGAGGAGCCATGGAACGATACGCGCCCTGGATGCTCTCGGCGGCCCTGTTCGCCGCGGCGGCCTGCAACTCCGACCCGGCGATGCAGCCGAAGGCCCCCGTGCCCCTGACGACCGGCGTGGCGACGACCACCGCCGCCCCGGCGACGACGAGCGCGGCGGGCGGTGTCGACAGCCTGAAGGAGACGGCGCCCGTCAACATCGACGAGAAGGTGCGCAAGCTGTGCGATCTGCCGGACGCGCACTTCGGGTTCAACTCGTCGTCCGTCGGCGCGCAGGCGGCGCAGGTGCTCGACAAGCTCGCGACCTGTTTCGTGTCGGGCCCCGCCAAGGGCAAGAGCCTCAACATCGTCGGCCACGCGGACCCGCGCGGCGACGCCGACTACAACATCAAGCTCGGCCACAAGCGCGCCGGCTCCGTCGCCGAGTATCTGCAGAAAAAGGGCGTCGAGGACGGCCGCCTGGCGACGTCGTCCAAGGGCGCCACCGAGGCGACGGGCACCGATGAGTCGGGCTGGGCGAAAGACCGCAAGGTCCAGATCTTCCTGGCTGACGACTGATGTTCCTCGGCCCCGACGACCCGAGCCCGATCGACCTCAACCTGGTCGATCTCATCGCCAACGCCTCGCTGCCGGTCCAGATCGTCGTCGGCATCCTGGTGGCGGCAGCCCTGTTCGTGTGGATCATCGCCACGCTGAAGCTCCTGCAGCTCGGCCGGGCGTCGCGCGCGGAGGCGCGCTTCGAGCACGACATCTCCCTCGCCCAGAGCGCCGAGGAGATGTTCGACATCGCGGCGGCGCACGAGAGCGCGCCGGGCGCACGGGTCGTGCTCGCCCTCGCCCGGCGCCGGAGCCAGCCGAAGGCGCTGCCGGGCGTGGCCAAGCGCGCCATCGTGTCCGAGCAGGTGCGCGCCTCGCTGCTCATGCCGACGCTGTCCTCGATCGCCGCGGCCTCGCCCTTCGTCGGCCTGTTCGGCACGGTCTGGGGCATCATGGACGCGTTCTTGCGCATCGGTCGCGAGAAGAGCGCTTCCTTGCCGGTCGTGGCGCCCGCCATCGGCGAGGCGCTGTTCGCGACCCTGATCGGGCTCGTGGCCGCCATCCCGGCGGTCGTGACCTACAACGCCATCAACAAGCGCGTCGACGACCTGCTGAGCGGCGTCGAGGCATCGGCCGAGGGGTGGGTGGCGATCGCGGGCACGGGGCTCGACGCCCGCGCCACCCACGCGCTGCCCCTGTCGCGGCGTCCCGACAAGGGCACGCCGAGTCGCCCCACGAACGCCGGCTGACGGAGCGAGCGCGCCATGGCGATCACGCTCGGCGGCGGGCGGCGAAAGGGCCGCGGGTTCGACGCCATCAACGTCACCCCGCTGCTCGACGTCCTGCTGGTGCTGCTCGTGGTTTTCATGGTGACCGCGCCCCTGCTCACGACCGGGCTGCGCGTCGAGCTGCCGCGCGTCGAGGCGGTGGCCACGCCCGTCAAGGACACGAAGCTCGTCGTGACCGTGACCAGGGAGGAGCGCATCCTCTTCGGCGAGACGGACGTCACCGCGAACCTCGAGGACGCCCTCGTCGCGAGCGAGCGCATCCAGGTCGAGAAGGAGCTCTACATCCGCGCCGACAAGGAGGCGCGCTACGGGCCCATCGCCCGTGTGGTCGCCGCCGCGCGCGCGGCGGGCGTGGAGGGCCTGAACCTCCTGGTCGAGCCCGAGGTGGTCGAGGAGGAGAAGGAGAAGGGCGCAGCCGCCGCCGCGAGCGCGTCCGCGCTGCCGGGAGAGCCGCCGCCATGAGCGCCGCCGCACGGCGCGCACCAGCGGGCCCCCGCGCGTTCGAGGCATCCGAGATCCTCGCAGCGGTGGCGTTCGCCATCGGCGTGCAGGTCGCGACCTTCGGCATGTTGTCGGTCGTGCGCCTCGAGCGGCAAGCGAACGCACCGGCCATCTCGCCCGTGGACGCGCTGCCGGTGAAGGTGCGGCCGGTGCTCGATCTCGACACCCCGCTCCTCAAGCTCGGCGGCGGGCAGAAGTACAAGATGCCCGAGCAGTGGAAGCTCCCCACGCCCGCGCAGATCGCCGAGCGTCGCGCCTTCGTGTCGACGAAGGCCGCGAACAAGGTCGAGGCCATCCCACCGAAGGACGTGAAGCTCGCCGACGCCGGCACGAAGCCGCCGCCTCCCGACGCCGAGGTGGCCAAGCAGAGCGAGTCGCCCGAGACCGAGCCCACCGACGCGGGCAACGCGCCCGAGGGGCCCGGCAGCCAGTACGGCGTCGAGGGCGGCACCGAGACCGACCCCTTGAAGGCACGCGCCGTGTCGCAGTACCGCGCGCGGCTCATCGGCTGGTTCGCCTCGCGCTTCCGCGTGAGCGGCACGGGCCTCGCGGCCGAGGAGCTCGCCAAGTTCCGCGCCTCGGCCACCGTCAACGTGGGCGGCGACCTCACGGTCACGAGCTTCTCGTTCGCGCCGAGCGGCAACGCCGCCATCGACGCCGCGGCCAAGTCGGTGCTCGACGGCTCGGTGGGCCAGCAGCTGCCGCCCCCGCCGGAGAACTACCCCGAGGCCGTCCAGGGCCAGATCAGCGTCGTCTTCGTGTGCACCCCGCAGCGCTGCAACTGAGGGACGGCGCACCGCGCGCGGGCGCGCCGAGCGAATGAAATGGAAGCCTCGAACGTCTCTCCTCCGTCACCCATGCACGACCCCGTCGCACTCGACCGTACCCGCCTGGGCCGGCGGCCGCGCCGCGCCCCGATGCTGCTCGTCTCGCTGTGCCTGGGCGCCGCCGTGCAGGGGCTCGCGACCACGGCCACCGCGCAGGACCCGCCCGCGAGCGGCGAGGACGTGCTCGGGACCCTCGTGGTCGCGCCCGGCCTTTCGGGCACCGGCGAGCGCATCTACCCGAAGATCGGCGTCGTGCCGTCGCTCGACGCGGCGCTCGAGGACGTGACCCTGCGCGCCGTCGTGCGGCGCGACCTCGAT
The DNA here is from genome assembly GCA_016212965.1 of Myxococcales bacterium. Lineage (GTDB taxonomy): Bacteria > Myxococcota_A > Polyangia > Polyangiales > Polyangiaceae > JACRDA01. The sequence goes on along the minus strand of JACRDA010000180.1, from coordinate 7,228 downwards.
CTCTGCGGCGAGTTCGAGGTCATCGCGGACGATCAGGCGCCCGACGGCATGTACCTGTCCGACACGCCGGTCGACGTCGAGGCGTGGAAGAAGAAGGGCGCCGAGGCGGTCGTGAAGGTCCACGGGCGCCGCCTGCCGAGCGGCCAGGTCGAGCTCCGCAGCGTGGCCTTCTTCACCGATCAGGGCGACGCGCCCGTCTACGACCACACCGTCACCGTCGAGGCCGCCGACCCGGCCGCACTGCGCGCCGCCTCGCACCGCGCCGCCGACCAGCTCATCGGCGCGCTCACCGGGACGCCGGGCGGCTTCGCGAGCCAGATGACCTTCGTCTACGGCGGGGGCAAGGCGCGGCGCGCCTACGTGATGGACGCCGACGGCCACGAGCCGCGTGCCGTCACCGACTACGACCGCGTCGTCCTCGCACCGGCGTTCGGGCCGGCGCAGCAGCTGTTCTACACCGCGAGCATCGACAACGGCCGTTACAAGGTCTACGGCGCGGGCTCGCCGACGCCGATCCAGCTCGCCCAGCGCGGCTCCGTGTACGGGCTCGCCTTCAGCGAGGCGCGCGACCAGGTGGCGGTGTCGATCGCCGTCGGGAGCGACATCAAGCTCTTCGCCGGGCCCGACCTCGCCAACCTCGCCCCCGCGAGCGACGTCTCCTACGCCCTGCACCCGGCCTTCACGCCGAGCGGCAAGCTCAGCTTCTCGGGCGAGGGGCCGGGCGGCGCGCAACGCATCCACGTCGACGGCAAGCCCATCTCCCCGGTGGGGCTCAACGCGTCGGCGCCCGTATGGTGCCGGCACCCGGACGGCGTCCGCGTGGTGTACGGCGTCGACTCGGGAGCCGGGCAGGACCTCGTCGCCTCGGCGGAGAACGGCTCGGGGCTCGTGCGCCTCACGGGCGGCCAGGGCAGCAACAACTACGCGGCCTGCAGCCCCGACGGGCGGCTCGTCGCCTTCTTCTCGACGCGCCGCGGCGGCGAGGGGCCGGGCCTCGACATCATGCGCATCGACGGCGGACGGCCGAAGCGCGTCTCGACGCTGGTCGGCGACTCGCTGCGCTGGGCGCGCCTGCCGCAGGCCGCGCCCGCGCCGGCGCCCGCGCCGGCATCCGGGGAGCCGCTCTACCCGCCGTGAGGCCCGCGGGCCCGCGGGCTCACTCGGAGATGCGCATCTTCTTCTTGAGGCGCGCCAGCTCGTCCTCGATCTCGGCGCTCTTGCCCGGCCCGCCGCGCCCCTCGAGGCGCGCGAACTTCGACTCGATCTCGGAGTCGCTCGGGCCGTCGTGCAAGGCCGCGTCGACCTCGGAGTGAGCCTCGGCCTCCGCCTGCTTCTGCTCGAGCTTGTCTTCCATGCGCCGGAAGTCGGCGAAGGCACCGCCACCCGTGCCCTTCTGGCCGAGCCCCTCGGCGCCGCCCCCGCCGCGCTTGGCGGCGTCGAGCTGCTGCGCGATGGTGCCCTTGCGGGCCTCGAGCTCGCCGAGCTTCGCCTCCATGCGCTCGAGCTCGCGCTTCATGTTGAGGACGACGCCGCGCTGCTCGCCGCGCAGCGCTTCGGCCCGGTCGCGGTCGCCGACCACGCGCTTCTTCTGCTTCAGGGCCTCGCGCGCCAGGTTCTCGTCGTCGGCCTTCAGCGCGAGCTCGGCGCGCTTCTCCCACTTCGCGACCTCGGCGTCGGCCTCCTCGACCTTCTTGCCGAGCAGCTTCTCCGAGCCGATCGCCTCGACGATCTCCTTCTTGGCGGCGCGGACCTGGTCGCGCATCTCTCCGACGGTGAGGTCCAGGCTCTTCTTCGGGTCCTCCACCTTGTCGATGAGCGCGTTGATGTTGCTCGAGATGACCCGCCCCATGCGATCGAAGATGCCCATGGCCCAAGCGTGCACTCCCCCGCCCGCCCTGTAAAGCGGCCGGGCGGGGCGAAATGCGGCCGCTGCGGCGCGGGCGAAGACCGCGCCGACGACCGCCGTGCGATAATCCGGGCATGGATCGTCTCGGTCTCTCTCTCTTCCTCGCGGGCGCGCTCCTCGCGGCGAACGCCTGCACCCTGTCGCGCAGCGGCACGGCCCCGGAGCCGGGCGCGGGCGGGACGACCGTCACGTCGTCGAGCACCACGACCTCGAGCACCACGAGCTCCACCACCGGCACCGGCGGCAGCGGCGCCGAGGACTGCTTGAACGGCATCGACGACGATGAGAACGGCACGACGGACTGCGCCGACCCGGCCTGCTCCCCGACCGAGTACGACTGCATCCCCGACGCGGGCTCGGTCGCCTACGTCTCGCCGGCGGGCGGCGGCTGCGACGCCGACCTCACGGAGCTCACCACCTACGACTGCTCGAGCTGCGGCTGCACGCCGATCCCCGGCGACTGCACGCTCGCCGTCACGCTCTTCGACAACCAGGCGAGCTGCAACGGCAGCTCGGCCGGCCCGTACGCGGCGGGGACTTCCTGCAACGACGTGGCAGACTTCAACCTGGGCAGCAGTGAGACCGTGCACTTCATCGCGTCGAAGACCCCCGGCGCCGACCCCGGATGCGCCCCGACCGCGCCGACCGCTACCGCGGCCTCGGTCGGGCTCTGCCAGACGACACGCAAGGGGCTCGGCTGCGCACAGAGCAGCGGCGGCCAGAGCCAGATCTGCGTGCCGGCTCGCCCCGAGTGGTGCGTGCTCGTCGCCGGGCCCACGTGCCCGGCGGGCTACGATGCCGCGCCGCCCCACGTGGTCTACGACCAGGGTGCGGCTCCGACCTGCACCTGCGGCTGCGAGGTGCTCGGCCAGGCGGCCTGCGGCCCGGCCACGCTCCGGTTCAGCGACGGCAACAGCTGCGGCAACACGTTCCAGGACGTGCTCGTCGCGCCGGGGTGCCAGGACACCACGCTCCGCAACGTGCACAGCCTGCAGGCGACCGCGGTCGTCGAGAACACCGCGCTCTGCAGCGCGAGCGGGGACACGGCGGCCGGCGTCGAGCGCCTGCTCTGCTGCGCCGCGGGGGCGCCGTAGGTCCGGGGTGGCCCACCGGAGGGGCGGCTCGGGCGGGTCGCCGGCGGCACCGCAGATCGGGGCCGTCGCCGATCTCCCCTTGCGTAATCCCCGAGGTTTCGGTATCCGCTTGGGTAGACGAACCTCGATGGTCATGCGCCGGTGCGGCTGTTCGATCTTGCTGGTAACGTCTTTCTAGAGGGAGATAGAGGGCCGCGAGGCGATGGGAACGAGGCTCTACGTCGGTAATCTTTCGTATTCGACGACCAAGGAATCGCTGCGCGAGGCCTTCGAGGTCGGCGGGCGCAAGGTCGAGAATGTGTTCGTCGTGACCGACCGGGAAACCGGTCGTTCGCGAGGTTTTGCGTTCGTCGAGATGAGCACGCAGGCGGACGCGGAGGCCGCGGTCGCCGCGATGGACGGCGCGCTGGTCGACGGGCGCGCCCTGCGCGTGAACGAGGCCCGCGAGCGCGGCGCTCCGGGCGGTCCGGGCGGCGGGCCGGGAGGTCCTCCGCCGCGACGCGAGTTCTCCCCGATGGGCCCGCGGCCGGACAGCGGCCCGCCACCGGGGCGGGGCTTCGGCGACGCGCGCGAGGGAGGCTCCTCCCCGCCAGCGTTCGGCGAGGGGCCGTCGTCGGCGCCACGCGACGACGGCCCGGGTCGCAACGTCACGCGCCCGGCGAAGGCGCCGTGGAAGCCGCGCGACGACTACCGACCGAGCCGCGAGCGGGACGAGCGGGCGGGCCGCGGCCGCAGTGGCGGCGGCCGGCGCGAGCGCAGCGACGACTGGACGCGCACGGACTGGACGTCGAAGGCCGACGACGACGACGACGATCTCAAGAAGAAGACCGTCGGCGGGGCGGCCGCGAAGAAGGCCGACGGCGAGGAAGAGCCGAAGACGTGACCACACCGGGGGCACGCCTCGGTGCGCCGGACGTCACGCGCTCTTGCGGACCGGGTCGCTCGCGGTGAGCGGGACGCTGCGGGAGGGTGCGGGGCTCGGCGCGACCGCGTCCGGCTCGGCGCCCGGGCCGAGCTCGCGCAGGAAGACTGCGCGCACGTGCTCGGCCAGCACCTCGGGCGGCCCCTCGGGCCAGCTGTCGGGCGCGATCGGCGCGAGCACGCGCAGCGCGATGGCGTGCCGCCCCTGCAGCAGATAGCCGGCCTTGGGCAGCGCGCGCGCCGTTCCCTCGACGACGATGGGCACGATCGGCACGCGCAGGCGCTGCGCGAGCGTGAAGGCTCCGTGCTTGAACGGGCGCAGCCGGCCGTCCATCGAGCGCGTGCCTTCGGGGAAGATCATGATGGAGCTGCCCGCGCGCACGGCGCGCTCGCACGCGGCCATCATCGCCGCGACGCTCCCGGCGTCGCCGCGCCGCAGCTTGATGTAGCGGTTGAGCGTCATGTTCCAGCCGACGAACGGGATGCGGAAGTTCTCGGCCTTGGAGACCCACTTGAAGTGCGTGAACAGCCGGAACAGGACGAGGATGTCGAGCAGCGAGGCGTGATTGGCGACGTAGATGCGCGGCCCCGACGCGCGGAGCGACTCCCGGCCCGTCACCCGCACCCGCCACATGGGGCTCAGCCACGTGTAGATCGACGCCCAGAAGCACGTGAGCTGGTGCAGCGCGCGCAGGCGACGGTCGAAGGGCACCGTGACGAGCCACAGCACCGCCGCGAACGGGAACATGAGCGCCGAGGACACGACCATGAAGATCCAGAACGCCGTCGAACCCACCCTGCGCGCCAGCATCCACCGCATCTACCACCCGGCGACGCACGGGCCGTTCGGCGCGACGGGCGCGCGTGCCGAAATGACCGGGCGCTGACATTCCCGCCGCGCTGCGTCAGGGGCGCGGGGGTCGCTCCTCGGCGGGCGGGTCGGCGCGCCCGGCAGGCGGCGCCGCCGTCGTGGGTGCGCCGCGCGCGTCCGCACCGGCCGGCGGGAGCCCCGGCACCGTCACGTCCAGGCTGCGCGACAGCTCGAACACGAGCGGCGGGCGCCCGAAGCGCGCGCGCAAGGCGTCGACGGCGCGGCGCACGCGCGGCTGGCGGAGCACCCGGAGCTCGAGGCGCCGCGTGCCGGGGATGTCGAGCAGCACCACGCCGACCAGGATGGTCAGGATGCCCTGCCCCGGCACGCCGGGCAGCGACATGAGGACGCCTGCGCTGACGAGCACGCAGCCGAGCAGGTTCTTGCCGACGACGTACGCGACGCGCGCGGGCCACGAGCGGATGTGACCGCCGAGGCCGATCGGCGGTCGCACGAAGTGGTCGGGCGCCACGAGCACCAGGACCGCCACCACGACGGCGCTGCTCACGAGCGTCGATGCGACGAACACGCCCGTCGCGACGAGTACCGTGCCGAGCTGCATGGGGCGCCTGCGCGCCCTCTTGCTCGGGCACGCGCGAGGAGGGTAGCAGGCTCAGGCGCAGCACACGAAGTCGTGGAGCTCCTCGAAGCCCATGCGCGCGAGCGCCGCGCGGATCTCGCTGCGCGCGCGCGCGCCGGCGACCGACACGAGGACGCGGGCGCCCCGCAGCCCGCCGAGCGCGTCCGGCGTGACGACGGGTGCGCCGTGGATGCGGTTGCCGACCCGCCCGGGATGCAGCTCGACCACGTGGCTGGGCGTGCGCCCGTGCCCGGCGAGCGCCCGGCGCAGGCTGCGCCCGGTGTCTCCGTACCCCCAGAGCACGTAGTGCGCGCTCGTCGCGAGCCAGCCCCGCACCAGGAACTCGGCACGACAGGCGGTGAAGCGCTCGAGGCCGTAGGTCGCCGCCGTGCGCGACAGCCGGCCCGGGTGGTCGCGCCAGCCGAGCAGGCGCTCCGGGACGACCCCTACCTCGCGTCCGGCCTCGAGCAGCCGCAGCACGAGATCGTAGTCCTCGGGCCAGCCACGATCGCGGTAGCCGAACGCGACGAGCTCCTCCCGGCGCGCGCACAGCGACGGATGGGCGATCGGGCACTCGACGAACGCGTCGCGACGCACGTCGGCCGCCGTGCGGAGCCCGTTGAGCCAGCTCTCGTAGGCGCGCCGGCGCGGCTGCAGCGCCGCGCCGCGCGGAAAGAGGCGCACGTGGCAGCCGACCGCCGCGAGCCCGGGCGCCGCGTCGAGCGCCGCGAGCTGCGCTGCGAGCCGCCGCCGGTGCATGAGGTCGTCGGCGTCCATGCGCGCGACGTAGGGCGCGCGGCACGCCTCGAGGCCGCGCGCGAGCGTCGGGACGAGGCCCGCGTGGCGCCCGCAGAGCAGGCGGAAGCGCCCGTCGGCGGCGGCCCAGCGCGCGGCGATCGCCGCCGTGTCGTCCCGCGAGCCGTCGTCGACGATCAGGCACTCGAAACGCGTCTCGGTCTGACGCGCCACGCTGCGGAGGCAGGCGTCGAGCGTCAGCGCGGCGTCGAAGGCGGGCAGCAGGATCGAGACGCGCGGCGCCACGCTCAGCCGTTCCTCAGGCGCGCAGGTCTTCGCTCTCGGCGACGCGGTTCTGCCACGCAGGGTCGAACGCCATCCGCACGAGCGCCGCAGCGAGCACGGCGTTGCTGGTCGAGCGGTAGCGCGCCCAGCTGCGACGTGCCCCGAAGACCTTGCCGAGCGCCAGCAGCCCGTCGATGGCGCCGGCGCCGAGGCGCTCGCCCGGCCGCGACTCGTCGCGGTCGCTGCCCGTGATGAACGAGGGGCGCGCGATGGTGTAGGGCAGCGTGCCCGCGCGGAGCTCCGCCTCGACCTTGGCGCGCGCGGTACCGTAGGCGCCGGGAGAGCCGAGCTTCGCGCCGGCCGCCGACAGGTAGACGAAGCGCGGCGGACGCGCCAGCGTCGCCGCGGCGCGACGCAGCAGGGCCGTGAGCCCGTAGTCGACCGCCTCGTAGCTCGCGTCCTCGCCGCGCGCCCGCGCCTGCCGCGCGCGTGACTTCGTGGTGCCGAGCAGCGCGAACACGGCGTCGGGCGCGAGCCGCGCGAGGGTGGCCGCCATCGCGGGCTCGTCCCAGGGCGTCGTGTCGAGCTCGGCGCCCAGCTCCGCGAAGCGCGGCCCGAGGCGCTCCACGGCCGGCGAGCCGGGCCTCACGTGTGCGACGGTGCGCACCCCCACGGCGCAGAGCGCGGCCACGACCTCGCGGCCCGTGTAGCCGCTCGCTCCGGCGACGAACGCGACGCGGGTCATTCGGGCTCTTCGCGCGGGCTCGCGGCGAGCTCGGCCGCGAGCGCACCGAGCGCCCCGCGCGCCCGGTCGAGGGCCGCGCGGTCCTCGCGGG
>JACRDA010000179.1 GCA_016212965.1 Myxococcales bacterium | reverse complement strand
GGGGGGCGGTCCGGGCGCGCGCGCCGGGGCCTCCATCGCCGGCGCGGGCTCCGGCAGCGCCGGCGCGGGCTCCGCTGGCGCCGGCCGCGGCACCGGACCGCCCGGCGCGTCGCCCGGCTCGTCGCGCAGGTGGACGTCGATCTCGACGCCCACGTCGAGCTCGTCGCCGCGCTCGTCGCCGGCCTCACCGTCGAGCGGCGGCAGCTTCGAGAGGTCGACGCGCTCGCCGCCCACGTCGTCGAGGCCTTCCTCGCCACCGTCGTCCGCCGTCTCGACGATGCCGTCGAGGCCGAGCGCCTCGTCGTCGCCGAGCCCCGTGTGCTCCTCGCCCGGTCCGAGCAAGGTGCGCACCTCTTCCTCGAAGCCCTCGGACTCCTCGGGGCCGGGCTCGTCATCGTCCCCGTCGCCGTCGTCCGCGTCCTCGGGGAAGTCGAAGTCGAGCCCCAGCGCGGCCTCGCCGACCTCGCTGTCATCGGCGAGATCGCCCGGCTCCTCGTCGAGGTCGAGATCGTCGTCGCTCTCCGAGGGGGTATCGTCGGCGGCAGTGTCCCCCTCGACCGACGGAAGCTCGAGCGGCTCTGGCTCGTCGGCGGCGGGCTCGTCGAGGCCGCTTTCGGTGGCAGGCAACATCGACGCAAGCATAGCGCGTCCTCGCGCCGAAGCCGTGAACACGCAAGATGAGGCGCCGCGCGAGAATCAAGATTTACATCGTGGCGCCATCTGCTTAACTCGCGGGTCCATGGCGACGCCCCGCTCCTCGCGCGCAGCGCGCTCGGCCCGCACGCCGCGTGTCGTGCCGGCACCGCGTCCCGCGCGCGCCGACGTCGCGGGCCTGCTCGCGGCGGCCCGCGGCGACGGGATGTGCGTCGTGCGCGCGAGCCTCGCCCCGCGCGACGTCGTCTACCTCGTCAGCGTGCTCGAGGCCGCCGAAGGGGTCGCGGGCGTCCTGGCCGAGCACGGCGGCGAGCTGTCGCTCGTGTGCGACGCGACGGGCCTCTCCATGCTGCAGGAGCTGCTCTGCGACCTCGGTCAGGAGATCGAGCTCGGCTGGCGCCTCGAGGCCGAGGTCGCGGCTGCACCCCTTTCGCCCGACGCTCGGGTCGGAGGTTGCGATGCCTGACTCGGTGCCCCCGGGCCGGACCGGGCCGAGCGAAGCGCCCCGCCCCCCCGAGCCCAGCCCCTCGGAGGCCGGCGTCGACCGTGCCGAGACGGTGCGCAACGAGGCGCGCATGCTCGGCGCCTGGCGGCAGTGGCTCTCGTCGCTCGCGACCGATGCAGACGCGGTGACCGCCGCGGCGCACCTGTACGCGGAGCTGCCGGGCGACGCGCGCGACGCGTGGCTCGATGCGCTCGCCGAGGACGCCCCCAAGCTCGACGTCCCGGGGGTCGCCATCTACGGACCGCTGCTCGCCGTCGAGAACAACCCGCTGCGCCGCCAGCGCATCCGGCGCGCGGCCGGCACGGGCATTGCTCCCATGAACGAGGTGCGGCGCGCCCTGATCGGTGCCGCGCCCGGCGGCGAGCGCATCTCGGCGCTCGTCATCGCGCTCTACCTCGATTTCGTGCAGGTGGTCGTGTGCCGCTTCGTCCGCAGCGTGGGCTTCGAGTGGGTGCGGCAGAGCCCCATCACGAGCTTCGAGGACGCGCCGGTCGCAGGTGACTGCATCGACGGCGTCCAGCTCTACGCCACGTCGGCCGAGGCCGTGATCGACGAGCTGTCGCACGCCGTCCTCGCCCACCGCCGCTCGGGCCGCGAGCTGCCCCAGACGCTGCGCGACTGCGCGGAGCTGTTCAGCGCCGCCTTGCCGGCGCCAGCGGAGTGCTAGATCTCGCGGGTGACCCACGACCGCCGAGCCCTAGGCCACCACGCCGTCGTCGTCGCCGGAGCGCTCGGCGCGCTGCTCGGCGCGCTCACCGCCTGCGGCCGGTCGCCGGCCGACCCTTCGCAGGCTGCCGACGACGCCGCCAACGGCACCGGTGACCAGCCCGACCGCCCGGTGCGGCGCTTCGCCTACCCGGCGCTCGACGGCGGCGTGGCGTCGAGCGCCGCGCTCGCGGGCCGCATGACGCTCGTGGTCCTCGGCTCGGAGAGCGACCCGGCGAGCACGGCGCAGGCGCGCTTCGTCATCGATCTGTTCCACGCGCACAGCCCGCGCGTGAACGCGCTCTTGCTCCTGCTCGATCCCGCCGAGAACCTCCCGCTCGTGCGGGCGTTCGCGGATTTTCTCGCGGCGCCGTTCCCGGTCGCGCTCGCGGACGCCGACACCATCGCCGGCGCGGGGCCGTTCCCCGGCCTGCACCACGTGCCGAGCGTGCTGCTCCTCGACCGCCAGGGCCACGAGGTCTGGCGGCACGTCGGCCTCGCGGAGCGCGCGGAGCTCGAGCGAGCGCTCGAGCGCCACGAGTGAGCCCGCTACTCCGCGGCGAGTGGCGTCGCGTCGGCCGTCGCGCCGTGGTCCTCGGCGCCGCCGTCGGCGCCCTGCCAGGCGCGGGCCACGAGCCGCGTGACGAGCGGCGCGAAGCGGCTCCGCGCCTTGCCCACGGCGAGGTCGCGCACGAGCTCGAGGTCCGTGAGGACGGCGGCCCGGAGGTCCGGGCTCCGAAGCCGAGCGCCGACGCGGCCGAGCGCGCCGGGCAGCGCGCGCGCGGCCGTCGCGACCTCCGCGCCGAGTCGGCGTGCGCGCGCCTCGAGGCGTGCGCGGCGGCTCTGCGTCACGAGCGGCGCCACCTCGTACACGAGGTTCGCGGCCGACCCAGCGACGCGATGGGGCGCGCGGTGAAGAGCGCTCGCGTAGCGCGGGTGACGCGCGAGAAAGGCCGTCACCTGCTCCTTCGTGACGCCCGTCTCGGCGAAGGCGCGCTCGAGCTCCTGCTCGGCCGCGAGGCGCGCCTTGAACAGGTACATCTGCACGCGCGAGTAGAAGTTCGCGGCCCCGTCGCCGCTGGTCTCCACGGCACAGAAGATGGAGCCGGGGTACTTCGCGGTCACGAGCGACTGCACGCCGTCCGACACGCCGCTCGAGGGCATGCAGCCGAAGGGCTTAACGCTCAAGGTCATGTGCGCCTTTTTGTGGAGCACGTTGGCGATGACCTTGCCGACCTCCATGTGTCCCTCGCCGCCGCGCAGATCGTTGGCGTAGTGGGGGTTGGCGAGCTCGGCGATGAGCTTCATGTCGGGCAGGTGGTAGTCGGAGAGGCCGGGCAAGAGCGCGAAGACACCGAACGCGGCGCGCAGCACGCGCTCCGCCAGGCGCAGGAGCGCGAGGCGCCGACCCATGTCGAGCTCCGCGCTGCCCGCGAGGCCGTACTTGCCGCCGTCGTCGCTGCGCAGCGGCAGCCGGAGGCGCGTGTCGCGCGACACCTCCCAGATGTTGTAGAGCAGCCACGCCGTCGTGAGCTGGATGTCGTTCTCCGAGCCCTCGCGCTCGAGGAACTCCTGCAGGTGGTAGTTGCCGTCGCCCTCGGTCGTCATCGCCCAGAACTCGCCGATGATCGACACCTTGGGGCGCACGCGCAGCTTGTCGACCGCCACGGCCGCGAAGAGGGCGCGGCTCTGCCACAGGGCGCGCAGGATGCTGCCCTTCTCGGCGAGCGCGCGGTGACATAGGTCCCGCGCCGCGGTCATGGCGCGCGCGGTCGCGCCCGGCTCGAGCTCGTAGGGGCGGATGCGATAGCCGACGGCGTTCAGGACGTCTCCGGCGACGATGGCCTTCAGGATCGCGATGAAGAAGGGCGGGTCGAAGACGAGCCCGCTCGCCTCGCCCGTCGCCTGCGCGAGCCCGCCTTGCTGCTGGAACAGCATCACGCGGAAGCCGTCGAAGCCGGCGTCGCGCAGCGCCTTGCGGTACTCGGTGACGTACATGCCGAAGCGACACGGGCCGCAGGCCCCGGCGGTGAGGAAGACGTAGCGCTCCACGATCGCGCGCGCCGACAGGCCCTCTTCGTCGCGCAGCCGGCAGAGGTACTTCACGAGGTTGCCCACCGTGAAGTAGGTCGGGTTGCACTGGGCGCGGTTGCCGTACTCCTTGCCGAAGCGCAGCGCCGCCGTGTCGGGCATGCCGATGTTCGCGACGCGGTAGCCGAGCCCGGCCAGCGCGCCGGTGATGAGGTGGTCCTGCGCCTGCGTGAGGCCGGCGACGAGCAGCGTCACGCGCGCGCCCTCGTCGGGGCGCACGCGCGGCTGCGTCATGTCGTCGCTCCACTGGCGGCGCGGCTCGTGCACGCCGAGCCTGGCGCGCTCCTCGCGCTCGAAGGCGGCGAGCTCGGCCTCGAGGTCGAAGTCGTCGTCCGGCGCGGGCTCCGGGGCGAGGGGGAGGCGGCGGCGCGCGCCGGCGACGGGGTCCGGACGGTCGAGGTGCGGGGTCGTGGGGGTCATGGCAGGCTCCTCGGAATCAGGCGGCGCGGGGCGCCGGTCACGGCAGACACTGACCGATGGGTCATTCTTCGGGCAGCGGCGCCGCGCGCCGCACGCGGGAGAGGTCGGGGGGAGTCAGGCTGCGCCGGCGCCGTCGACGGCGCTCGAGGCGCTGCGGCGGGGCGCGGTGCCGTCGGTCGGCCGTCGGCCGAGCTGCAAGAGGCCCGTCGCGCGCGGCGGCTCGGCGGGTCGCGGCGGTGCGGCGTAGGCGCGCACGCGCGCCGCGAGCTCCGCGATGCGAGCGTCGAGATCGGGGTCGCTCTGGCGCCGCAGGCGCAGGCCGTCGGCCTTGCGCTGCATGAGCAGGAGGCGCTTCTCCGCCAGGCTCTGCGCGAGCGCGGCGCGCTTCTGGGCGGCGTCCGTGAGCGCCTCCTCGTGCAGCTTCAGGCTGTGGGCGTAGGTCTTGACGCGGATCTTGATCGAGCCCGACGGCTTGTTGGCGTCGATGTCGTGCATGGCCGAGTAGGGGAGGCCGGCCTGGCCGACGATGCTGTCGACGATGCCGTAGGTGGGCGCGTCGTGCCCGCACTTGAAGCTCGAGAGATCGAGCAGGGCGATGTGGGGGTGGCGCGCCGCGTACTTCACGGCCCACACCTTCTGGGCGCTGTTGGCCGAGTAGTTCTCGGGCCACACGTCGTCGAGGCCGAGCGGGTCCTCGCCGGGTGCGAACCAGCGCGCGAGGTAGTCCGGATCGCGCGGTAGCGAGCGCACGCTCAGGATGGGGTAGCCGAGCACCTGGTACTCCTCGGGGATCCCGTGGTTGAGCCCCGGGTCGGAGTGGTACGGCCGGCCGACGACCAGGATGGCGAGCCGGTTCTCGGCCTCGACCGTCTCGAGGATGGCTCGCCCCTTGTCCTCCAGATCGCGCTCGAAGGCCGCGAGCGCCCGCAGGCCCTCGCGGTGGGCGTGATCGCTCTCGTCCTCGGTGACGCCGAGGCGCGGTCCCCACACCTCGAACATGCGCCGGGCCATGAGGTTCGGCTCACCGAAGCCGAGCGCCGGGTCGAGGTACTCGATGCCGCGCTGGCCGAAGAAGTCGACCTCCTTCGTGAACGCGGCCTTCACCACGTCGGGCGAGCCGGCGACGATCGGGCAGCTCGCGTGGTCCATGGTGCCGGGCAGGAAGCTCGGCACGCTGGTCAGGATCGGGAAGAAGACGAAGTCGAGCGCCGCCTCCTCGTGGTGCCGGAACAGGAGGTCGTGGATGTGCGCCTGCGCGACCTTCGCCGGGAAGCACGGGTCGACCGAGCCGTACTTGCCGCCGCGCGTCCACAGCTCCTCGCTCGTCGGGTCGCTCCACACGACGTTCTGGCGCCCGACGCCGAGCGCCTCGAAGTAGGCGCGGAAATAGGGCCCGGTCGAGTACATGTTGAGCACGCGCGGCAGCCCGATGCGCACGCGCCGCAGCCGCTCGCGCGCCGCCGCCGGAGAGCGGCGGAACGGGCGGCTCACCTCCACCTTGCGCCGCCCGAACAGGCCGAGCCGCACCTCGGTGTCGCTCACCTCGGTGCCCTCGGCGGGGAGCGGCTCGGGCTCGTGGAAGTGCTGGAACGCCCGGCGCGCCTCGTAGTCGAGCAGGTTCGGGTGCTGCTTGGCGATGCGCTTTCTCTCCTTCACGAGCGCGATCATCGAGGCCTCGCTCTCGACCGTGCCCTTCTCGCAGGAGAAGCCCGAGATGTAGCGCGCCGTGGTGCCGTCCGGGCAGCTCGTGTCCACGAAGGTGCGCTTGCACTCGTTGGGACAGAAGTGGCAGACGGTCGACTCGTCGTTCGTGGTCGTGTACTCGATGCCGATCGCTGCCTCGAGGCCCACGAAGGTCGAGCGCCCGCGGCGGCCGACGACGCGCAGGGCCTCGAACGCCGCGCCGAGGGCGCCCGCTTCGCCGGTGTGCGGGTGGACGAACACCTCGGCATCCGGCACGCGCTCCTTGATGTAGTCGACCTGCGCCTTGACGGCGGCGAGGTTGTACTGCGTGCCGCCCTGCAGCACGAAGCGCCGACCGAGCGAGGCCAGGCGCGGGATCTGCACCACGTACTGCCAGATGTTCTTCGGCAGCACCTGGGCGAGCCCGGCCAGGAGCTCCTCCTTGGCGAAGCCCTCCTTCTGGAAGTTCACCCGGTCGGTGTCGAGGAAGACCGCGCAGCCGTAGCTGAACAGCGGGGCGAGCTCGGCCTGGAAGGCCGTCGCGGCATACTCCTTCACCGGCAGGCCGAACTGGTCGGCCATCGCCTGCAGCAACATGCCGTTGCCGGCCGAGCACGAGTTCGAGAGCCGGAAGCTCGCGATGTCGCCGTTCTTGAGGAACAGGACCTTGATGTCCTGCCCCCCGATGTCGCACACCACGTCGACGTCGCCGCAGTACCGGACCGCGCTCGTCATGTGCGCCACGGTCTCGACGACGTTCACGTCGACGCGCATGGCGCGCTCGAGCACGTCGGCGGCGTACCCGGTGGCGCCCACGCCGACCACCTCGAGCCTCGCGCCCTGGCTCGTGACCGCCCGGGCGAGCGCGGCGAGCAGCTCCTTCGCGTCCTTGATCGGGTTGCCCTGCGAGAGCTGGTAGGCCTTGGCGAGGATCGCGCCCGCTTCGTCGATCAAGACGGCCTTCGACGAGGTCGAGCCACCGTCGATGCCGATGACGCCGCGCACCGCCTCGCCGGCCACGAGCGCGCGCGGCACGAAGGGCTGGATGGCGTAGAGGCGCGCGAACTCCGCCGCCTCGCCCGCCGAGGCCACGAGCGGCGGGCCCGCGCTGCCGGCGAGCCGCGCCTTGCGACCGGTGGTCATGTACTCGACGAGCGCTTCGGTGCCGCGGAAGGCGAGGGCCGCGCCCGCCTCGGCCTCCGCGCTCCGGCTCGCGGTCCCGTACACGCAGGCGCCGAACGCGGCGTAGTACTGCGCGTTGTCGGGAACGAAGATGAGCTCGGCGAGGTCCGCCGTCGCGGGGAACTCGTGCCCGCGCTCGCGCCACACCTCGGGGATGCGCAGGCGCCAGCACTCCTGCAGGAAGGGCAGGTAGGTGTTGGGCCCGCCGAGCAGGATCACGCGGTGCTTCAGCGTCGAGCCGCGGGTCAGCACCGACAGGTTCTGGAGCACGATGGCATCGGCGAGCGAGCACAGGATCTCGCGCGCGGGGATGCCGCTCTTGACCAGGTTGACCACGTCGGTCTCGGCGAACACGCCGCACTTGGCCGCCACGTGGTGGAGCTTGTCGGCGTCGAAGTGCACCTCGCGCACCTCCTCGGCCGGCATGCCCACCTTGATCATGCACTTGTCGATGGTCGCGCCGGTGCCCGAGGCGCACTTGTCGTTCATCGACGGGACGGCGACCTTCTCGCCCGTCTTTTCGTCGCGCGTGAACATGATGATCTTGGCGTCCTGACCGCCGAGCTCGATCACGCTGCCGACGTCCGGGTGCAGGCGCTCCACCGCGAGCGTGACGGCGTTCACCTCCTGCACGAACTTCGCGCCGAGGACCGGAGCGAGCGGTGCCGCGCCCGAGCCCGTGACGAACAGGCGCCAGCTCGGCTGCGGCGACGCGGGGAACGCCGCGGCGATGGCCTCGAGGAAGGCGAGCACCATCTCGGGCTGCTTCGTGTTGTGGCGCTGGTAGTCGCACCACAGGATCGCGTGGTCGTTCGGGTCGAGCACCACGGCCTTGACGGTCGTGGAGCCGATGTCGATGCCGAGCAAGACAGGCTCGGTGCGGTGCGCGTGCGTCGCGTCCGGTGGTCGCATGCCGTCCCTCCAGCGAAACTGACTGACCAGTCAGTCGTGGACTATCACGGGCGCACCGCCCAGGCAAACGTTGCGTAGCGTCGCTTTTGGGCGCCGCTCGAAAGCGGCCCGAGCGGAGCGCGCTGAGCCACGGAGCTCGGCGCGGGCGCCGAGCCGCCCGGTTTGCCAGGGCAGTCACTCGATCCGCCCGGAAGCGAGCGAGCGGAACCACGGAGCTCGGCGCGGGCGCCGAGCCGCCCGGTTTGCCAAGGCAGTAACTCGGGCGAGGTGTCACAGCAAAAGCGCCCCCTGGGGCGTTCAAGACCGGTTGTGCCCTGGTGACGTCTGATCCCGTCACGGAGCTTG
>JACRDA010000175.1 GCA_016212965.1 Myxococcales bacterium | reverse complement strand
CGCCACGTCGGCGCGAGCGCGAGCGCCCCGAGCGCGGCGGCGCGCCCGAAGAGGCCCGCCCACGACCTCGACCCTCGCGCCGCGCTCATGGCGCGGCCGCCCGCCGCTGCCGCACGCGCTCGAGCGCGCCGAGCAGCCACTCGAGCTCCGGCGCCCAGCTCTTCTTCAGGAGGCCGTAGTGGTGCATCTCGCCGGCGTACGACACCCAGCCCGGGCGCTCGGTGTCGCAGCCGTCCTCGCTCTCGGGCTTGCCCGCCTGACAGTTCGTGTAGACGGGCGGCCGCACGAGGTCGAAGAGGCCGTGCGCCCCGAAGATCGAGTAGAGCGCGCTCGAGCAGGGCTTCTGGCCGTCGCGGCTGCCGATGGTGAAGCGCAGCTCGAAGTGCCCTGCGGCCGCTCGCGCCTGCAGCGCGTCCGCCCAGCGGTCGAAGACCTCGGGCGCAAAGCCGAAGGGCCGGCCGGGATCGAGCTTGCCGCAGGCCATGCACGTGAGGGCCACGGCGTGGAAGGCCGCGGGCTCGTCGAACAGGGTCTCCATGACGGCTCGACCACCGGAGCTGATGCCCTCGGCGCCGAGCACGAGGTCCGCGAGCGGCACGCCGCCGAGGTAGGTCTCCGCGATGTGCTGCGGCAAATCGCGGCTCAGGTGCTCGGTCTGACCGTTGTTGAGCTCGGTGCCGCGCGACTCGAGCGACACCACGATGGGTGGCACGCTCTCGGGGTGCGCCGCGAGGTAGGCGTCGACGAGCTGCTTCGTGCGCAGCCCGCCCGAGCCCATGTTCCAGATGGTCTTGTTCGGGATGGGCGACAGGAAGGCGCGGCTCCGGCCCCCGCGGCCGCCCGGCACGAGCAGGGCCAGGGCCCGCACGCGCTCGGGCTCGGTGAAGAGCGCCGCGGGAAGGTACGCGACGTAGCGCGCCGCGAGCTGACCAGGCCGGCAGCGCGGGCAGGTGCGCAGGGGCTGCCAGTAGGTGCAGTCCACGACGTGGCTCGCCGGCTTGTCGAGCCATTGGCGCCGCAGCTTGGCGGCGAGGCGCGTGGCGTCGGGCGAGCCGGGCCACGGCGGGCGCGCGCCGCTCGGCAGGGGCCAGAGCGCGTCCGGATCGAGCTCCGAGCGCCGCGCCTCGTAGCGCAGCCACTCGAACGTGTAGGCGCTCGGGCCGAGCTCGTCGACGTGGCAGTGCCCGGCGACCCACTCGAGAAAAGGCAGCGGCAGGCCCCCGGCTGCAGGCGCCGGCCCGGAGTCGGTGCCCGGCGCGCCGGCGTCGGGACGCCGTGCCGCGTCGGGCGTGCGCTCGGTCGCGCTCGCGGCCGCCCCCGACCCCGTCGCGGGCGCGCCGGGCACCGGCGGCTCGACGGCACGCGCCGCATCGGGCGGGTCGGGCGCGGAGCCCGAGTCCGAGGTCCCACAGCCCGTGACGGCGCCGAGCACGAGCGCGCCGACGACGGCGCGCCACGACGAGCGAGAGGACGGGGACATCGGTTTCGGGCGGATGGCCCCCGAAACGTAGCGGCCCCCGGGTGCGGCGCAAACTGCCCGTCCCCGCCACCCGGTTCGAGCCCACGCCGCACCCCGAGGGCCCTGGGTCCTCGAAGATTGTGACAAAAATCATGGAACGCAGGCCCCCCTAAGCACCGACCGGCGAAATGCCAATGACCATCGTCAAGGCGCCCCGAGGCCTCCGGGTCCAAGCTCCCGCGCGCTCACGCTCGCGAGCGCCAGAGCGTCGCGAGCACGAAAGCGGAGGCACCCATGTTCAAGCGCAGAGCGCTGGCGGTGGTTGGAGTTCTCGGCGGGCTCGCAGCCCTCCTCACCTACTCGGCCTGCACCAACAAGGCGGCGCAGCAGAAGAAGGTCGACATCGGCGCCTCGCAGTCGATCGACGAGCTGATGAAGGCCCGCGGCCTCAGCGACATGGACGTCGAGGCTGCGCTCAAGACCTACGTGCCGTCGGGCAAGCACGACGACTACATGATCTTCGCGTCGGGCGGTCACTCCGGCCAGGTGCTCGCGATGGGCGTGCCGTCGATGCGCCTCTTGAAGGTCATCAGCGTGTTCACGCCCGAGCCGTGGCAGGGCTACGGCTACGGCGGCGAGAGCGACAAGGTGCTCGCGGCAGGGTCGCAGGGCGGCCACCGCCTCGGCTGGGCCGACGTCCACCACCCGAACCTCTCCGAGACGAACGGCGACTACGACGGCGAGTTCCTGTTCGTCAACGACAAGTCGAACGGCCGCGTGGCCGTCATCGACCTCAAGGACTTCATGACGAAGCAGATCGTGCCGAACCCGCTGGTCGGCAGCGATCACGGCGGCGCCTTCGTCGACCCCAACACCAACTACGTCATCGAGACGAGCCAGTACCCGACGCCGCTCGGGCGCGGCTACGCGCCGCTCTCCGAGTACAAGGAGAAGTACCGCGGCCTCGCGATGTTCTGGAAGTTCGACCGCAAGAAGGGGCGCATCGACGTCGCCGCGAGCTGGGGCATCGAGCTGCCGCCCTACACCCAGGACCTCGCCGACGCCGGCAAGGTCGGCAGCGACGGCTGGGCCTTCATCAACTCCTTCAACACCGAGATGGCCACGGGCGGCACGCTCGAAGGCAAGCCCGCCATCGAGTCGGGCGCCTCCCAGAACGACATGGATTACCTCCACGTCATCAACTGGAAGAAGGCCGAGGAGCTCGTCAAGGCGGGCAAGGCGAAGGAGATCAAGGGGGTCAAGGTGCTGCCCATCGAGGTGGCCGCCGACGAGGGCGTGCTCACGCTCGTCGGGGAGCCGAAGAGCCCGCACGGCTGCGACGTGACGCCGGACGGCACGGGCGTCGTGGTCGGCGGCAAGCTCGACACCCACGCCACGGTCTACGAGTTCTCCAAGATGAAGGCCCTCATCGACGGCAAGAAGTTCGAAGGCAAGGATGCCTTCGGCATCCCGATCATGGCCTTCAAAGACGCCATCCGCGGCCAGGCCGAGCTCGGCATGGGCCCGCTCCACACCGTGTTCGACGACAAGGGCAACGCCTACACCTCGCTCTTCCTCGAGAGCAAGGTCGCCAAGTGGTCGTTGAAGGACCTGAAAGTCCTCGAGAAGATCTCCACGCACTACAACATCGGCCACATCATGGCGGCCGAGGGCGACACCGTGAGCCCCGACGGCAAGTACGTCGTCGCCATGAACAAGATGGCCATGGACCGCTTCACCGGCGTCGGCCCGCTCTACCCGCAGAACTTCCAGCTCTACGACGTCTCGGGCGAGCCGATGCGCCTGCTCCTCGACGCGCCGATCGGCATCGGCGAGCCGCACTACGCGCAGATGATCAAGGTCGACAAGCTGAAGCCCGCGAAGATCTACCCGCCGGGCACGAACCCCTACACGGACGCCAAGGACACGAACGCGGTCGAGGGCGGCAAGGAGAAGGTCGTGCGCAACGGCGACGTGGTCGACGTGTACATGACCGCGATCCGCAGCCACTTCACGCCCGACAACCTCGAGGTGAACGAGGGCGACACGGTCAACCTGCACATCACGAACCTCGAACAGGCCGAGGACATGACGCATGGCTTCGCCCTCAACATGTACAACGTGAACATCAGCCTCGAGCCCGGCAAGCACGAGAACGTGACCTTCAAGGCCGACATGCCGGGTGTGTTCCCGATGTACTGCACCGAGTTCTGCTCCGCGCTGCACCTCGAGATGGCGGGCTACCTGCTCGTCAAGCCCAAGGGCGAGGGCGACGCCGACAAGGACAAGGACAAGCCCAAGGACGAGCCGAAGACACCCGCCAAGGACGAGCCGAAGACGCCCAACAAGTAGAGGCGCGCCATGCCAGAAGCCTCGCAGCAGTCGAGCGAGTCGCACGACGAACGCCACGGCGCGGGGGAGGAGGTGGCTCAGGCACCCGAGGGGGAGCTCGGGGCGGAGGGCGCGGCCGGATCGCCGGTCGCGCCCGAGGGCGGCGACACGCGGCCGGCGCGTCGAAAGCTGCCCGTCGTGGCGGGCGCGCCCGCCGCCGCGACGGGGTCGCGCGCCTGGGGCAAGCGCGCGCTCGTGGTCGGGCTGGCGCTCACCGCCGGCGCGCTCTTCCTCGGCTCGTACTTCCAGCCGTGGTGGCGCTTCCAGCTCTACGCGCCGCAGTACCCGAACGGGCTCGAGCTCGTCATCTCCCTCGACGGCGTCAGCGGCGACGTACGCGAGGTCAACATGCTGAACCACTACATCGGCATGGAGTCGCTCGACAAGGCAGCGCCCTTCGAGCGCGAGATGGCGATCTACGCCGTGGCGGGTCTCGCGGTCCTGGTCCTCGCCCTCATGCTCGCGCTCGGCAAGAAGGTCGGCAAGCTCGTCTTCATCCCGGGGCTCCTGTTCCCGATGGTGTTCATCGCCGACAGCTTCTACTGGCTCCACAAGTTCGGACACTCGATGGACCCGAAAGCGGCGATCCACATCGCTCCGTTCACGCCGCACATGTTCGGCAACGGGGAGATCGGCCAGTTCGGAACCTTCGCGTATCCGCTCACCGGCTTCTGGATGAGCGTGGCGGGCGCCCTCCTGCTCGTCGTCGCGGTCGTCGTCCGGGCGCGCGTCTGCAAGGCGTGCGGCCGCGCCGGGACCTGCGGGGTCGTGTGCAAGGCCGGCTTCATCGGGCCGAGGGCCGGCCTGGCGAGCGGGGCCTGATGCGGCTCGCACTCGTGCTCGGCGCCGCCCTAGCAGGCGCGATCGCGGGCCTCACGGCCCTCGCGGGCGCGCTCGCGCACCCGCGCGCGCTCGGGCCGCTCGACGCGGACGCCCACGGACCAGTCGAGCGGGCCATTCCCGAGGGCGCGACGGTGGCGCACGACGAGGCCGAGCTCGCCGCGCTGCTCGCCGACGCGGCGGGCCCGCGCGAGATCTGGCTCGAGGGCCACGTCTACCGCGGCAACTGGACGGTCTCCAGGCCGCTCGCGCTCCGCGGCGTGGGCGGCAGCGTGCTCGAGGGTCGCGGCACGGGCACCGTCGTCACGCTCGAGGCCCAGGGCTCCGAGCTCGAGAACGTCACCGTGCGTCACTCCGGGCGCAACCACGTGCAGGAGGACGCCGGGGTGAAGGCGCGGGCGCGCGCGGTGCGGATCGCGCGCGTGGCGGTCGAGGACGCCCTGTTCGGGATCGCGCTATCGCCCTGCCCCGGCTGCACGCTCGAGCAGAGCAGCGTCGTCGGCGCCGAGGGCGACAGCGAGCTCCAGGGCGACGGCATCAAGCTCTGGGAGGCGCACGGCGCCGTCGTGCGGGGCTGCCTCGTCGACCGGGCGCGCGACATGGTGGTGTGGTACTCGCGCGGCGTCGTGCTCCTCGACAACACCGTGCGCCGCAGCCGCTACGGCGCGCACTTCATGTACTCCCACGACGGCAGCGTGCTCCGCAATCGCTTCGAGAACGACATCGTGGGCGTGTTCGTGATGTACAGCTCGCGCCTGAGCATCGCGGACAACCACATGCTCGGCGCCTCGGGCGCCGCCGGCGTCGGCATCGGCTTCAAGGAAAGCGACGGCGCGACCCTGCGCGGCAACGTCGTGGCCGGCAACACGACGGGCGTCTACCTCGACCGCTCGCCGCGGAGCGCGGCCGAGCCGCTCGAGCTCACGGGCAACGTGTTCGCGGCCAACCAGGTGGGCATCCGCTTCCACGGCTCGGACGTAGGCCTGCACTTCGTTCGCAACGACTTCCGCCAGAACGTGGCGCTCGCCGAGGTGGAGGGCGGCGGCTCCGCGCGCACCGTCGTCTTCCGGAACAACCACTTCTCGGACTATGCCGGCTACGACCTCGACGGCGACGGCGTCGGGGACGTGCCCTTCCAGCAGAAGCGCCTGGCGCGCGATCTCACCGTCGCGCACCCGCCGGTGCGCCTGCTCGAGGGCACGGCGGCGATGAGCCTCGTGGAGGCGATCGCCGCGGCTGCACCGGCCATGGCGAGCGAGCTCTTGCTCGAGGATCGCGCGCCGGCCACGAGCGCCTGGAGCACGCTGTGATCCGCGTCGAGCGCATCAGCAAGACCTTCGGCCGCGTGCGCGCGCTCGCGGACGTGAGCCTGCACGTCGGGCGCGGCGAGCGCGTCGCCTTCGTCGGGTCGAACGGCTCGGGCAAGACCACGCTCCTGCGGGCGATGCTCGGCCTGTTGCGCATCGAGGGGCGAGTGACCGTCGCCGGCGTGGACGTCGCGCGCGAGCCCGAGGTCGCCCTGCGCAACGTGGCCTACATCCCGCAGATCGCGCCGCCCGCCGATGCCCCGACCCGCGAGGTGGTGCGCGCCGTCGCGGCCCTGCGCCGCACCACGGTGGAGCGCGTGGGCGCGCGCGCCGAGCGGCTCGGCCTCGACCTCGACGCCTGCGCGGCGACGCGCTTTCGCGATCTCTCGGGCGGCACGAAGCAGAAGCTGCTCGCCGCTCTCGCGCTCGCGGCCGAGACCGAGGTGCTCCTGTGCGATGAGCCCACGGCCAACCTCGACGCCCGCGCGCGCGCCGCGTTCTTCGAGGAGGTCGACGCGCGGCCGGCCGGGCACGTGCTCGTCTTGTGCTCGCACCGGGTGGAGGAGGTGCGGCAGCTCGTGCACCGCGTGGTCGAGCTCAGGGAAGGCCGCGTCGAGCGCGACACACCGCTCGATCGGCTGCTCGAGACGCTGCGCACCTTCCGCGTGGAGGTCTCGCTGCGGGCCGGCGCCGCGGCGGCGGAGGCCCTGCTCGTCGGCGCCGGCTTCGCGCCGAGCGGACCGATGCGCTTCGGGGCGCTCTGCACGCAGTCGGAGAAGGTCGACATCGTGGCGCGCCTGGTGCGCGAGCACGCCGACGCCATCGCCGACCTCTCGATGTCCGAGGTCGAGGACCTGCGGCTGGAGCGTCCGGCCGCCGTCGACGCTACGAGCGAGTCGCCGAAGCTACGCCTGGTGAAACCATGAGCACCGCGCGCTTCCCCGGCTGGCTCCTCGCGCCCGTCGCGTGGCTCGCCTGCGCCGGTGGCGACAAGCCCGTCGATCCGGTCTGGGGCAAGCAGCCGTGCGCCGCCTGCGCCATGCTCGTGAGCGAGCCGCGCCACGCGGGGCAGCTCGTCACCGAGTCGGGCGACCGCTTCTACTTCGACGACCCGGGGTGCCTGGCGGCTTACCTCGCCGAGCGCACGGCGAGCGCCGAGCCTGCGGCCCGCGTGGGCGCCGCGTGGGTGCGCGACGAGGCGGGCAGCTGGATCGACGCACGGAGCGCGCGCTACCGGACGGGCGCGCGAACGCCGATGGACTACGGCTTCGAGGCGCAGGCGGACGGCACGGCGAGCTTCGCCGACGTCGAGCGCGCCGCCCGGGACAGGGGGCGCCGGTGAGCACGACCGTCCGCCCCGCCCCGGAGCGCGGCCTCGCCACGCCGGCCGAGCGCGCGCTGTTCCGCCTCGAGCTGTCGGATGCGCTGCGCTCCCGCTGGCTCCTGTTCGTCGGAGTCGTCTACCTCGCCGTGTTCGGCGGCTTCGTCTGGCTCGGCCTGCGCGAGTCGACGGTGCTCGGCTTCACCGGCGTGTCGCGCGTGGTCCTGAACCTCTCGAACGCCATCGTGCTCGCGCTGCCGCTCGTGGCGCTCATCGCGACGGCGCACACGGTCGTGCGCGCGCGCACCTCGGGCTTCTTCGAGCTCTTCCTCACCCAGCCCTGCCGCCGCTCGGAGTGGTACGCCGCAGCGCTCGCGGCGCGGGTCGTCACCGTGGTTGGGCCGCTCGTGCTCGTCTTGCTCGGCGCGCTCGTCTTCGGGCTGGCGCGCGGCGAGACCGAGGTGGCGCCGCTCGTGGCCCGCACGCTCGCCGTGTCGCTCGCGCTCATCTGGGCCTACGTCGGGCTCGGGTTCTTCATCTCGGCGCGCGCCCGCACCGCCGAGCGCGCCACCGTGCTCGCCCTCTTCGTGTGGCTGCTCGGCGCCGCCCTGCACGACTTCGCGCTGCTCGGCGTGCTCCTGCAGTTGAAGCTGAGCCCGCCCGTGGTGTTCACGCTCGCGGCGCTCAACCCGGTCGAGGCCGCGCGCCTCGCCATCCTGAGCGGCATCGACCCGGAGCTCTCGGTGCTCGGCCCCGTGGGCTTCTGGCTGGCGAACACCCTGGGCGCGAAGTGGACGCTGCTCGTCGGGGTGGGCTGGCCCGCCCTCGTCGGGACGATCGGGCTCGGGCTCGGACTCCGGCGCCTGGGGCGCGACGATCTGGTCGCGTGAGAGGCGGCACGGCAGGGGGAATGGACGAGAGGCTCGCCGCACGGTCGCGGGGGGCGTGGCAGACGGAGGCTAGGTAGGAGACATGAAACGACACCTGCTCATCGTGGCGCTACTGACGGTCGCCGCGTGCGACGAGGGCGCGATGCAGAACAAGACCACGGGCAGCGGGCGCAGCACCGCGGCGAAGGCGACCGTGGGGGCGAGCGCGGACAAGAAACCCGACGCCCCCGCGACCGCCAAGCCCGACTCGCAGAAGACCGCGCTCGACGTGGCCATCGGCTCGCCCGACCACACCACCCTCGTCGCCGCAGTCAAGGCGGCCGACCTCGTCGAGGTCGTGGGCAGCCCAGGCGGCGTCTACACCATCTTCGCGCCGACCAACGCCGCCTTCGACAAGCTCCCCGCCGGCACGGTCGACAACCTCATGAAGCCCGAGAACAAGGCGGACCTCCGCAAGATCGTCCAGCACCACGCCGGCGTGCCCATCGTGCAGCAGAAGGACATGAAGGAGGGCGCGACCATGTCGATGTCGGACGGCACCAAGGTCACGTTCCACGAGAAGGACGGCAAGTACATGGTGGACAACGCCAACATCGTGGCCGCGATCCAGGCGACGAACGGCATGGTCTACGTCGTCGACGCGGTGCTCCTGCCGCCCGCGAAGTAGCGGCCCGCTGCCTCCGCTCTCGACCCCGGGGCTGGGGCCGAGTGACAGGTCCGCCGCGCGAGAGCGGAGGATGAAGTCGGGTAGCCCCGGGCGGTTGCCCGCCCGGGGCCCCCACGGATCCGGACGTGCGGAACTACCGCATCCGGCTCTTCGAGTGGGGGGTTCGCTAAGCTAGCCATGTAGCGGGCGGAGCACAGGGAGGTGCGGCAGTGGG
>JACRDA010000174.1 GCA_016212965.1 Myxococcales bacterium | reverse complement strand
TTGCGCGCGCGAACGCTTCGTCGAGCCTCCGACGCTTCGCCGCACGACTTCCCGAGGCCGCGAGCGCGTCGAACAACTGCGCCACTTCGCGAAGCGGCACGCCGGGACGACCTTCCGCGCCTTCGATGCGTGCGACGAGCAGACCGAACGCCTCGCCCATGTCGCCCGTCTTGCGAATGCACGCGCGCAGGACTTCGTCGTCCCATCCGGTCGCGGCCGCCATCACCTCTGCGAGCAACGACCAGCCGACGCCCATCGGTACGACCTGCGACGCGGCCATGCGCGCAGCCGTCGCGAGCGCGAGACCGTCGGCGTCGTCGGGATCCTTCGCGATCGACGCGAGCGCTTCGGCGATCGCCTGCTCCTTTCCCCTGCGCGAACGCGTCGCGCGCGTGATGTCGAGCGCCTTCGCGATTCGCTTCACGGCTGTCCCATTTCGCTCGTGTCGACCTCCGGTCGCCCTCGCATCTCCCGAGCATCGAGCGAGGGCGCGTCGAGCCCGACTGCGTCGAAGCCGAGCGTCTTCAGGTGATGGGCCAGCACGTGGGTGTCGCCGTGCGTGACCCACACCGCGCGTGCGCGACTCGCCCGAATCGTCGCGAGAAGATCATCCCAATCGGCATGATCCGAGATCGGAAAGGCGGCGTCGGCGCGTTGCTGCTCGATCGCGGCGTCGATCGTCGCCCATCCCGAAACGTACGCGATGCGCGCGTCCTTTCGCTTCCTCACCATCGGCTGCGCTTGGGTGCCCGGGGGCGTCACGAGCACCGCACACATCTTCTCGCGCTTCTTCTCGTCGGCGTACGGACGCAGCCGCTGATCGGCGACGCCCAGATTGCGACCGAGCGACTCGTACGCTGCACACATGCGATGGACCGCGCCGTGCGCGATCACCGCAAGTCCAGCTTCGATCAAGTGATGCACGAGCTCCTGCGACTTGCCGAGCGCATACGCGATCACGACCGGTAGCTCGCCGTCGTCGAGACGCGCGCGACACCATTCGATCAACGCGTTCGTCGTCCTCGCTCGATCGGGAAATCGAAAGATCGGCAGTGCGAACGTCGACTCGACGATGATCCCATCGCACTCGACCGGCGCGCCCGTCGCGTGCGTCGCACCCGCTCCCGTTCGATAATCGCCCGTGTAGACGAGCCGGCCGTTCGGAAAATCGACCACGAGCTGCGACGCACCGAGCCTCGAGCTCGCCGGTCCGCTCGACGCCCGGGACGCCGCCGCGCTCGCGCACTGCGCGTTCGCGCCGACCGGCGACGAGCTCCGCGCCGCACGCTGCGGACAGGGCGACGTGCGCACGCCCCACGATCTCGGCCGCCTCGACGAAGCCGTGCTCGCCTTCGACGCGGAGACGCGCGACCACGTGCGCGCCGTGGCCGCCCGCGGCGCGGCGCTCGGCAGAAAGCCGCGCTCGTTCGGGCTCGTGGGCGACAGCATGACGGCGGCCCCGTATTTCCTGCACGGCTTCGCGGCGACGGCGGGCGAGCCCGTCGTCCACTCCGCGGCCGTCGCGGCGCGCCTGCGGACGACGGTCGACGGCGTCCCGGACCGCACCATCGTCGACTACTTCCGCGGCGCGGACGTGCAGCTCGGCATCGACGCGTTCGGCGCGCGGCGCGCCGCCAAGGTGGGCGCGCGCACCGAGTGGGCCCTCTCGCCGCCTTCGCAGCCCACGCTGTCACCGCTCGGCAACCTCGTCGCGCGCATCTCGCCGAGCGTCGTGCTCGTGATGTACGGCACGAACGACGCCGGCACGCGCTTCGTCGCGCTCGACGAGCTCACGGCGCGCTTCGAGCAGGAGCTCCTTCGCATCGTCGACTTCGTCGAGGCCGCGGGGATCGTCCCCGTGCTGTCGACGCTCCCGCGCCACACGGACGACGCCGGCCGGCGCGACTGCAGCTCCGAGCCCGACGACATGACCGACTGGCGCCTCGCGGTGCAGACGACCGCCGTCTCGGCCGCCGCCGCGCGCCTCGCCTGTCGCCGCCACCTGCCGCTCATCGATCTGCGCTGGGCGCTCGAGGGCTTGCCGAACCACGGCATCGGCGAGGACGGCGTCCACCCCACGAATTTCGCGGGCGGCAGCGCCGTGCTCGACGAGCACGGCCTAGCGTGCGGCTACAACGTGCGCAGCTACCTCGCCCTCGGCATGCTGAAGGCCCTGAAGGAGGAGCTCGAGCGCCCGGGGGCGCGCCCCGGCCCCGACCCGAGCCACGCACCGACCCCACCATGAACCCGACCGAACGGCTCTACTACGACGATCCGCTGCGCCTCGCCTTCGACGCGACGGTGCTCGACGCGCGCGGCGACACCGTGGTGCTCGACGCGAGCGCCTTCTACCCCGAGAGTGGCGGGCAGCTCGCCGACCGGGGCACGCTCGCCGGGCGCAGCGTCGTCGACGTGCAGGTGGACGAGGGGGGCGTCGTGCGCCACACGCTCGCGCCGCTGCCCGCCCACGACGCGCCCGCGCCGGCGCCCGTCCTCGCACCCGGCGCGCGCGTGCACGGCGAGGTCGAGCGCGCGCGGCGGCGCCTGCACATGGCGCTGCACACCGGGCAGCACGTCCTGTCGGCCGCCCTGCTCGAGGTGGCGCGCGCCGACACGACCTCCTCGCGGCTCGGCGAGAGCGCCTGCACCATCGACCTCGGGGGTCTGGCGCCCAACGAGGCCCTCGTGGCGCGGGCCGAGGAGCTCGCCAACGCCATCGTGGACGACGATCTGCCGGTGCGCGCCTACTTTCCGGGCGCGGCCGAGCTCGCGGCGCTCAGCCTGCGGCGCAAGGCCAAGGTCGAGCGCGACGTGCGCGTGGTCGCGATCGGCGACTTCGACCTCAGCCCCTGCGGGGGCACCCACTGCTTGCGCACGGCGCAGGTGGGGCTCGTCGCAGTCACGGGCATCGAGCGCTACAAGGGCGGCACGCGCGTGTCCTTCGCCGCGGGCGCCCGCGCGCGGCGCACGCTCGGGTCGGACAGCGCGGCCCTCCGGGCGCTCGCGCGCGAGCTCAGCTGCGGAACGGGCGACCTGCGCGAGGGGCTCGAGAAGCTGCGGCGCGAGCTCGCCGACGTGCGCGCCGAGCTCGGTCGCGCGCGCGGCGACCTCGCGCAGGAGCTCGGCGATGCGCTCGTGGCGCGCGCGGCGCCCGGCTCCGAGCTCGTCGTGGGCGAGCTCGCCGACCCGGCCCTGCTCCGCGCCGTGGCCGCGCGCGTGACGAGCGTGCCCGGACGCGTGGCCCTGCTCGCCGCCCCGGTCGAGGGTGGGCTCCACGTCTTCGCTGCCCGTGCCGAGGGCAGCCGCTTCGACTGCGGCGCGTTCGTGAAGCGCGCCGCCGCCGCGACGGGCGGGCGCGCGGGCGGGCGGCCGGAGCACGCCGAGGGTCGGCTCGGGTCGCGCCCCACGTGGGCCGCGCTCGTGGCGGAGCTCGGTGCCGCTGCCGCCGCGCGGAGCTGAGCGGCCGCGGCACGAGGAAGCAACGGGCGCGTGTCGGCGTACAATCGCCGACGCCATGAGCTCCCGGTCCCCAGCCGTCCGCGTGGTCGATTTCAACAAGCTCCCCGGTCCGATCAAGGAGCGCTTCATCGCGTGCACGAAAGGCGGCGCCCCGCCGCGAGCCATCGTCCAGCAGCAGCTCACGCGCGGCGGCGCGACCGCGGGCTGGATCACGCTCGCGGTCCTCGCCGCGGCCGGCGTCGCAGGCCTGTGGCTGCTCGGCTTCGGCGAGCCCTGGCACCCGGTGCAGAGCCCGGCCTACCTCGTCGCCTACGTCGGCTGCGTCTTGCTCGTCACGTACTCGGTGCTGGCGATCGTGCGCCGCTTCAAGGTCGTCGGCGCCCTGCCCTACACCCCCGGGCGCTATCTCTTCCCGCTCGATTTCGTGGACGCCCGCAGCCACGCGCTGCGCATCGTGCCGCTGTCCACGCTGAGCGACTTTCGCGGCGTCCACCAGCACTACAACGGCGTCTACAGCTTCACGGTGCTCACCTTCGTCTTCGAGGGCGGCATCAAGGAGACCTTCCAGGTGCGCGGCAAGGAGCTCGCCGAGAGCATCATGGCCGAGCTGCGCGGGAGCCAGGCGGCCGTGCGGCAGGCGGTCGAGGCGCGCGACCTCGGGCGGCTGCAGGTGCTCGACCCCTTCATGACGGCGCGCCTCGAGGACAAGTGGGAGGTCGAGCCGGTGCCCTTCGGCGGCATGCTGCCCGGCGGCGCGGCCGGCGCGCAGCTGACGGCGCGGCCGATCCCGGGCTGGCTCACGTGGGCGTCGCTGCCGGCGCTCGTCCTCGGTGGCGCCGTCGGCGCGCCGCTCTTCCTGGCGCGCAACGCCGCGAGCGACGCGGCGGCCTTCGCGCGCGTGCGGCACGGCGAGACCTACGAGCTCGAGGCGTACCTCGAGCACGGTGGCAAGCACGCCGAGGAGGTGCGCACGAAGCTCCTGCCGCGGCGCGCCTTCGAGGACGCGAAGAAGAAGGCCAGCGTGACCGCGCTCCGCGAGGTGCTGAAGAAGTACCCGGGCGCCGAGGTCGAGCCCGAGATCAAGACCGAGGTGCACGCGCTCTTCGTCAAGACCTCGCAGGACTTCCTGGCCCAGGCGGCGAGCGACAACGCCGCCCTGCGACCGTTCATGGACAAGCTCTTCGGCTACCTCGAGGGGCACGACGACCCGCGCATGCAGGTGCGCTTCCGCAAGCCGAGCACCGAGGCCCTGAAGAGCGTCGACGCGGAGGCGGTCAAGGCCTACGGCGCCAACCTCATGCCCATCGGCGCGCACTTCACCGATGCCAAGATGCAGGAGCGCGAGAGCTCGATCGTGAGCTCGCTCGGCCAGGCCTTCGGCAAGATCTTCCCGGCCGACGTGCTCAGCCTCGACCTCGGCGCGCGCGCCACGCAGAAGCTCGCGCCCGCCGACATCGCGCAGCCAACCATCGAGATCGGCTACGAGGTGAGCCCGAGCGGCGCGGTGTACGAGGAGCAGACCGGCACCCGCAAGTTCGTGGGTATCCAGGTTGCCTTCGCGGTGGCCATGCGCCTGCCCCAAACCGGCGAGACCCTCGAGTTCGAGCTCGCCGTCGAGCCGCCCGAGGAGTTCACGGTCTCGACGAGCGGCTACGGCGTGGCGGCCGATCCGGGCGCCGTGTACGACGTGATGGCGGAACGGGCCTTCGACCAGCTGGCCGACAAGCTGCGCGCGGTGTTCTTCCGGCAAGGGACGGCGGCGTACGGACAGACTGCGCCCCCGGTCGCGCCGCGGCCGCCGAGCGCGCCCGCCAAGCCCGCCCAGCCGCAGAAGCCGCACCGCCCTTCGTCCGCGGACCAGCTCTAGGAGGAAACTCGGCTCCAGTGTGCCGGTGGCTTCGGGCTGCCGGCTCCAGGCTACGGGCCCGGAAGGCGGGCGGCGGATCTTCGGCGCGCAGCGGTGTCGGTACCCGTCCGGACCTGAAGCCTGGAGCCTCAAGATCAGTCACGTCGTTGTTCCCTGGCGAAGTCGACCAACCCGGCCGACCCAGAGGCCGACCGCCCAGACAGCCCCGCGCTGTTCCTGCTGGAATTCCCGGAGGATTCACAAGAAGAACAGAAGGGAAGAAGGCGGCGCTGGGGACAGCGCCGCGGGGACGGCACGCTTGGCTTCTGGTCCTCTGGTCTTCTGGTCCTCTGATCTTCTGGTCCTCTGGTCTTCTGGTCTTCTGGTCTTCTTGTGAATCCTGCTCCTGCCTGCGGGGCCGAGTTTTCACTTGCTCGTAGCGGCGGCCGCCCGCCCTACCGGCCTGTTCGAATTCTCCTAGGAAACGCAGCAGCTCGCCTCACGTGGTGCCCGTGAACGGGTACGGCGGAACATGCGATCGATGATGAGCCTGGAGCCTTGGGCCTTCGGCGTCCCTGGCCCTCGCGCCTCGCGGGCGGCGGTGGTACGCAGCCGGCCCAACTCCGAGGGAGGAGAGTCCATGACCATCGAGCTCGTTGTCAACGATAGCTACGAGAACGTCCAGGCCGCGGCGCGCGCCACGCTCACCGAGCTGGGCTTCGCCATCGACGAACAGGCCATGCCGGCGGGCAACCGCGTGAAGACCTGCATGTGGACCGGCGAGAAGGGCAACAAGATCCTCGCCATGTTCCTCGGCTTCATCTTCAAGATGGACCGCGTGAACGTGATCATGACCGCCTACCAGGACGGCTCGACGGCCCTCGCCGTCCACGAGGGCGGCACCGTCGGCGGCAACGTGGTGAGCGGCCTCGGCGGCGGGCTCGTCGGCTCGGCCGCGGACGAGGCCATGAAGGGCAAGGCCATGAGCGAGAAGATGGCGGCGTTCGACGCCAAGCTGAAGGACAAGCTCGGCGCGAAGATCGCCTACCTCGGCAGGATCAAGGACGGCGCCATCCCCGTGATGGTGTGAGCGCGCGGCGCGCCCCGCCCACCGGGCGCGCGCACCGTCACAGCGAGGCTTCGAGCGCGAGCGCCGAGAGCGCACCGCTGCGCTCGACGTCGCGCACCCAGCCGGGCGGCAACGCGTCGACACCCATGCGGGCACCCACGAGCGCGCCCGCGAGCGTCGCGATGGAGTCGCTGTCGCCCGGCGTGTTCGCGCCCTCGAGGATGGCGACCGCCGGGTCGTCGGGATGGCGCAGGAAGACGTAGAGGGCCGCGGCGACCGCCTCGTGCGCGGCCCACCCGCGCAGGCGCTCGAGGGTCGTCTCCGGGGGCACGCCGGCAAGAGCCTCGTCGCGCGAGCGCACGAGCAGCTCCGCCGTCCCCGCGTCGTAGCGGCGCGCGGCCGCGATCATCGCCTCGGCGACGGCCCCGGGCGCCGCGCCCGCGAGCGCGAGCGCCGTCCCGACGGCCATCGCGGCGCAGGCCGCGAGCGCGATGGGCGCGCCATGGGTGAGGCGCGAGTGCTCGGCCGCCCAGCCGGCGGCGCGCTCGCGATCGTCCGACCAGACGAGCCCGAACGGGTAGGCCCGCATCACGGAGCCGCAGCCGCCCGCGTCCGGCGCGCCCGCCTCGCGCCAGGGCACACCGGCCGCGAGCGCCCGCGCGCCCGCCAGGCACGCGTTGCCCGGCGCCCGGTGCCCTCCTTGCGGCTCGGTCTGCCAGCGCGCGAGCCCGCGTGCGATGCGCTGCATGGTCGCGTCGAGCTCCTCGCCATGCGCGCGCGCCGCGACGAGCGCCCGGAGCACGATCTCCGCAAGCTGCGTGTCGTCCGTGTAGGGTGCGAAGCGCACCCCCTCGCGCTCCCAGTAGAGCTCGAAGCCGCGCACACCCGCCGGCCCGAAGCGCGCGTGAATCGCCTCGCGGGACAGGAACTCGACCGGATGGCCCATGGCGTCGCCGATGGCCGCGCCGAGCACGGCGCCCACGATCCCGGCCCGCGGCCGGGCGAACGGCACGCGCGCGCGCGACGCGGAGCCGCCGGAGAGCCGCTCGCCCCGAGACCGCTCGAAGCGTGCGATGAAGTCGGCCTGCGCGCCCGTCTCGGGGGAGCGCGGGTCGCGGCGCTCCTTCAGGGTGGCGAGCGCCTCGAGCGTCGTCATGCCGAGCTCGACGAGCGCGCAGCCTCCGAGCGTACCCGCGCGCCCGATGCCGCCCTGGCAGTGCACGACGACCGGCGCGCCCTCGGCGGCCCGCGCGACGAGCCGCTCGACGAGCGCGCGCGCCGCCTCGACCGTGGGCGGCACGCCGCCGTCGGCGATGGGCAGCCAGTGGGTCTCGAGGCCGCGCGCGGCCGCCTCCTCGAGGAGCGTCGGAATGCGCAGCCGCGCCATCTCCTCGGCCTCGAGCAGGCACACGAGCACGCGTACGCCGAGCTCGCCGGTGAGCCGGTCGAGGTCCGCTGCGAGGTCGCGCGCCCACGGCGCGCCGGTGAGCGACGGGGCGTGCTTGCCGGGCGCGAGCGTCAGGCCGATGCGCCCGGGCGCCTCGACGAGCCAGTCGACCCGGATGGGGTGCGTGTCGGAAGTGCGGAAGCGCGCCATGCTCGGGGTGGGGTGCAGCCCCATCTCAATCGTGCCGCACCGGGCGGCGCGCGACCCGAGAAAAATCGCTGCGTCGCGTCCGGAGAGCCTCGTGTACGCTCCCCGGCAGGCGCATGAACCTCGGGCTCTTCCTCATCGGCCTGGGCAAGGCCGCGTTCGGCATCGTGGTCGGTGCGCTCGGCATCTTCGTGGCCTCGCGGGCCCTGCACCGCGTCCTCGGGCGCCGGGACCGCGACAGCGAGATGGCGGACGGCAACCTCGCGGGCGCGATCTTCAAGGCGGGCGGGCTCGTGGCGCTCGGCATCCTCTTGCAGCACGCCGTCGGCGCGACCTTCACGGCGATGGACCTGCTCTACCGGAACGAGGACGCCGACGCCGCCGCCGTCGCGCGCTTCGCGGCGTTCGCGGGCATCCACGTGGGGCTCAGCATCGTCGTCGGGGCGCTCGTGCTCGCACTCGGCACGCTGCTCTTCACGCGCCTGACGCGCCGGGTCGACGAGCTCGCCGAGGTGCGGCGCGGCAACGCCGCGCCGGCGGTGGTGCTCGCCGCCGTGATGGTGGTCCTGGCGCTCATGACCGCGCCCGGGCTACAGACGGCGCTCGACGGTCTGCTCCCCTTGCCGGAGCTCCCGCGCAACGAGCTCATCGCGCCGTCATGACTCCGACCGCGCTCGCGCTCGTGCGCTCGGTGCTCTGCGCCACGCTCGTGTCGGGCACGACGGCCTGCGAGCTCCTTCGCAAGGACAAGAGCGGGCGGCCGGCACCGAGCGCCACCTGGGTTCCGACGGCCGTCCCGACGGTCGCGAGCACCGCGGGGCCGCCCCCGGCGGTCGCCGGCAACGCGGTCGATCTCGGCGTCGCGGCGTACCCGCCCGGAACCGAGGCGCGCGGCGCCACCCAGCACGACTGGACCGCGAGCCTCAAGCCCTCGAGCTACCGGGTGCGCTACGCGCTCGGCCGTGGCGAGGCCGCCGCGATCCGCGCGGACTACCGGGGCTACGCACAGAAGGTCGGCTTCCGCCCCATCGACGCCGATCGCTTCTCGTGGCAGCCGCCCCCGGGCTGCGTCGGCGACATGCGCTGCGTCTACGCCCAGGCGGAGCTGCGCGACCGGTTTGCGGTCGGCGCGCTGAGCGAGCGCTTCCAGGCGCGGGCCAGGCAGGCGAAGATCGACGCGCTGCAGACGGCGACGCTGGTCGTGAGCATGATCCAGGGCATCCGCTACGAGATCCCGAAGGAGGAGCCTTTCGGCCTCTTGCCGCCCGCGCTCGTCGCGAGCGAGAAGCGCGGGGACTGCGACTCGAAGGCCCTGCTCGCCCACATGGTGCTCGCCGATCTCGGCATCGACAGCGTGCTCATCTCCTCCGAGGCACACAAGCACACCATGCTCGCCATCGCCCTGCCCGCCCAGGGCTCGAGCTTCACCTGGCAGGGCCGGCGCTATGCCTTCACCGAGATGACGGCGGTGGGCTCGCCCATCGGACACGTGAACCCACCCCTGCTGTCGCCGAGCGACTGGCGCGTGGTCGCCTGGAGCGAGCGGAAGTGAGCCGTCCGCTCGGCGTGGCCGTGCTCCTCGCGCTCGCGCTCGGCGCGGCGCTGGCGGACGGCTGCTACGTCGCGGTGAGCTACGACAAGGTGGACGGCACGGCGGGTGGCGCCTGCGCCGAGGGCGGGGCGGGTGCCGCAGGCGCGTCCTCGCCCGCCTGCGGTGGCGCCGGCGGAAGCGCGGGCGTGGGGGGTGGCGCAGGCGCAGGAGGTGGAGGGTGACGGAGCTCGCGCGGACGGGACGGGTGCTCTTGCGGGCGGCGTTCGCGGCAAGCGGCGCGCTCGCCCTGCTCGGCGTGCCCCTCGCCACGCTGCCGGCCTGCCGCTGCAGCGAAGAGACCACGGTGTTCGAGATCGAGCGCGCGCGCTACGACGCCCTCGCGGCGCGCTTCGGCATGGATGGCATGCCGACGAGCGAGTGCGAGCCGCTCTGCAACCCCGTCCTGCCGCAGTACGGCGGCGACGGCGGCGACGGCGGCGGCGGCACGGGCCCGGGTGGGCCCACGACGTCGCGGGACGAGCGCTACTTCAGCTCGATCAGCGCGTGCCGCCTCGTCACCATCGACCTCGGCACGCCGGCCATCCTGTGCACGGGCCAGGGGCCGTGCTGACGCCTCAGAACCACGGGCGGCCGAAGGCGCCGCCGAGCGCGCCGAAGACGTAGCCCCACACGAGCAGGTTGGCGCGAAAGCCGACGAGCGCGCGCAGCTCGCCGCCGTGGGGGCCGCCCGGGTCGCCGAGCGCGTGGAGGCTCACCCACGGGCCGATGGCGCCGACGTAGGTCGCGCCGAGGTCGACGGCGCCGCCCACCCGCGTGCCGGCCTCCCACCCGCCGTTGAACGCGAAGCGCTCGAACGCCGCGCCGGCCGCGAGCTCGAGCGTGAAGTCGCCGCCCTCGATCCAGTAGCGGAGGCGGAGCTTCGGCGCGCCGGTCCACCCCTGGGTCACGCCCCCGAAGTCGAAGCCGAGCGACACGACCGGCCCGAGCTCTAGGCTCGAGCCGAGCCCGAGCTCCGTGAGCACGCCGGTCTCGACGTAGCCCATGTAGCTCCACGCGGAGCCGACGAAGGAGCGCGCGCTGCCCCAGCCCATGCCGAGGTCGAAGAGGGGGCTCGTCCGGCACGCGACGCTCGGCATGACGAGGCACTCGCCGGCATCCGGCCGCTCGGGCAGCACGGGCGCCACGACCCCGAGGGCCGCGCTGTCCGCGAGGTCGTCCCAGGGCTCGGTCGCGATCGCGGGCCAGGGCTCGACGCGCGGCTCGGGCCCGACGCGGAGCACGAGCTCCGGATCGTCCATCGTGGGCGCGGGCTCGTCCGCCGCGACCGCACGCGAGGCCGCCAACGAAAGAAAGGCTGCCGCACCGAGCGCCGTCGCGCGCATGGACGGTGAGCGTAGCAGCATACCCGACCGCGGCGGGACGCCTTCGCCGCCCGCGGTCGCGTGCTACAAGCCGGTTAGGTGAAGCGCACGAGAGCCTCCCGGCTGAACGCGGCATGCGGCGCGGCAGTGCTCGCGCTCCTGCCGCTCCTCGCCGCGGGCCCGGCAGGCTGCGCCACCGGCGGCACCGCGAGCGCCGGCGAGACCGCGAGCGCGACGACGAGCGCCGCCGACGCGGGCTCCGCGGACGGGAGCGACTACCTCGTCCTCGCGCCGCGGAGCTACCGCGCCGCGCTCGCGCCCCTCGTCGCGCACCGCGAGGCGGGAGGGCACCGGGTCGCGGTCCGCGAGCTCGAGGACGTGTACGCGCGCCGCTCGGCCGGCCGGCCGACCGCCGAGGCCGTGCGCGACGAGGTCGCGTCGGTCGCCGCTCCGGCCGACAGCCCGCTCCGCTACGTGCTGCTCGTCGGCGACCCGCTGCGCGGCTCGCCGCCGCTGCCGAGCTTCGAGCCGCACCTCGAGTACGACGCCGACGAGCTGCCGAGCACGAGCCGCTCCTTCCGCTCGGACGAGCCCTTCGCGCTCCCGGATCGGCCGGGCCGGCGGGCGCTCGCGGTCGGGCGCATCCCCGCGACGAGCGCCGACGAGCTCGCGGGCGTCGTCGGCAAGATCGTGGGCTACGAGCGCGGGACCGGCTCCGACGCCTGGCAACGGCGCGTCGTCCTGTTCGGCGGGCCGGCGAGCTTCGGGGCCTTCCTCGACGGCCTCATCGAGGAGACGGCCATGGATCTGCTCGATCGCAAGCTCCCCTACGACTACGACCTCGCGCTCGTGTTCGCGAAGCCGGGCTCGCCCTACGCGTTCCGCTTCGACGCCCTCGGCGACAAGCTCGTCCACGACCTCGACGCCGGCTCGCTCCTCGCCGTGTACGTGGGCCACGGCGCGCGCGATTCCTTCGACACGGTCGGCTACCGCGGCCGCGCCTACCCGATCGGCTCGGCGCGCGACCTCGCCCGCGTCGACATCGGCGCCGGCAAGCCGCTGTTCGTCGCGCTCACCTGCCACACCGGTGCCTACGGTCAGCCCGACGGCCGGCGCTCGCTCGCCGAGACGCTCGCCCTCAATCCCGGCGGGCCGGTGGCGGTCTTCGCCGCCTCGGTCGAGAGCCACCCCTACCCGAACTACCTCTACGCGCAGGCCTTCCTCGCGCGCTTCCTCGCCGAGCACGCCGCGAGCGTCGGCGAGGGGGTCGTCGACGCCAAGCGCGACATGGTCGCGGGCTCGCTCGCGCTCGCGAGCCTGCTCGTCGACGGCGACCTCGACGCGCTCAAGCGCGACCACACGCGCATGTACAACCTGTTCGGCGATCCGGCGACCGTGCTCCGCTACCCGCGCCCCGCCGAGGTGCGCGTCGCCGGCGGCGGCCATGCGCCCGGCGCGCCCGTCGGTGTGCGCGTCGCGGCGCCCGGCACGGGGGACGCCGAGCTCGAGGTGACGCTCGAGACCGAGCGCCGCACCCTGCCCGTGGGCCTCACGAGCGAGCGCGAGCTTGCGCGCCTGCCGGCCGAGCGCGCCTTCGAGGTCATGGTCGAGAACCACGCCCGGGCGCTCGACAAGGTGGTGGCGCGCGACCGCGTGCTCCTGCACCGCGGGCTAGCCGAGGTCGTGCTCCCCGGCCCGGCCGCGCCCGGCACGTACTACGTCAAGGCCCTGGTGCGCACCGGCGGCGGCGTCGCCGCCGGACACGCGCGCTTCGAGGTGGCGGCGCGATGAGGCTGACGATCACGACGCGAGCACGGCACGGAGCGAGCGGGCGGGCGCACGCGGCCGCGCTCGCGCTCGCGCTCCTCGTGCCGGGCGGCTGCTCGCCTACGCAGGGTGATCTCGTGCACGCGGCCCCGCGCCCCACCGACTCGGTCGCGACCCCGCGTGGCAAGCTCGCGACGCCGCCCGGCCCGAGCGCAGGGCACGGGAGCACGGCGGGTGCGCCACAGCCGCTCCCGCCCGCAGCGCCCCCCGCGGCGCGCGCATCCGTGCCGGACGAGCCGGGCACGGAGGACGAGGCTCCGCCGCGGGACGCGCTCGGCCTCCACGACCCCGCGGCCCGCGCGCCGGGCGATCCGCCCGGACTGCCGCCCGTGCGCGGAGCCCACCCCGAGTGGCAGAGCTCGACCGAGGCGCCGAGCGCGCGCATGGCCGAGGCCGAGGCGGCGCGCACGGCGACCGTGAAGGAGCTCTTCGCGCGGGCGGCTGTCGCCTTCCCCGCCAAGCAGGCCCTGCTCCGCATCTTCAAGCGCGAGGGGCGGGTCGAGCTCTGGGCGTCGGGCGAGGCGCGCGGGCCGCTCGCCCACGTCACGACGTACGAGGTTTGCTACGCGTCCGGACACCTCGGTCCGAAGAGGAAGCAGGGCGACTTGCAGGTGCCCGAAGGCTTCTACGTCGCCTCGTACTTCAACCCCGCGAGCCGCTACCACCTCTCGATGCTCGTGAGCTACCCGAACGCCTCCGACAAGATCCTCGGCGACCCCGTCGATCCGGGCAACGAGATCATGGTGCACGGTCGCTGCGTGTCGATCGGCTGCGTGTCGCTGTCCGACGAGCGCGGGGAGGAGCTCTGGGTGGCCACGAAGCCCGTCGCCGACGCGGGCGGCAAGCTCCACATCCACATCTTCCCGAGCCGCGACATCCCGGCCCTCATCGCCGAGGGTGTGCGGCCCGAGCACCACGCCTTCTGGCGGAACCTCGACGAGGGTAAGACGCGCTTCGAGCGCGAGCGCGTCGTCTTCGGCGTCGGGGTGGAGCCGTCGGGGCGGTACGTGTTCCGCTAGCCGACCCGAGCCTCGCCGACGCGGCCGGCACAAGCAAGCACTTGCCGCCCGCGCGCCGCGGGTGCGAAGTGCTCCGACCATGACCAATCCCGAGCGGGTCATCGACATCGCCCACGCCCCTTCGGGCCTGCGCGCCTGCCTCGTCATCGACGACACGAGGCTCGGGCCGGCCGCGGGCGGCGTGCGCACGCAGAGCTACCCGAGCTACGAGGCGGCGCGCGACGACGCGCTCGCCCTGGCGCGCACGATGACGTTGAAGTGCGCGCTCGCCGGGCTCGCCGCCGGCGGCGGGAAATGCGTGGTGCTCGCCCACCCCGGCCTCAAGCGCGAACGCGCGTTCACCGAGCTCGGGCGCTGGGTCGAGGATCTCGGCGGGCTGTTCCGCACCGCCGGCGACCTCGGCACGACGGCGCGCGACCTCGAGGTGATGGCGGAGCAGACGCCTTACGTGCACCGCGAGCTCGGCGAGCTCGGCGCGGCCGCGGGCCGCGGCCTCGTGCGCTGCGCGGAGGCCTGTGCCGAGGCGCTCGGCGGGCGCGGCCTCCGGGGCCTGCGCGTCCTCGTGCAGGGCGCCGGGACGATCGGCGGCGCCGCGGCGCGCGCGTTCCACGCGGCGGGGGCCGAGCTCTGGCTCTCCGATCTCGACGCCGCGCGCGCGCACGCACTCGCGGCCGAGCTCGGCGCGACGATCGTGGCCCCCGAGGACGCGCTCCGCGCCGACGTCGACCTCCTGTCGCCCTGCGCCGTGGGCGGCGTCGTCACGGCCGCGGTGGCGCACGAGCTCCGGGCGCGCGCCCTCTGCGGCGGCGCGAACAACCTGCTCGCCGACGCGGAGGCCGACGCGGTGCTGCTCGCGCGCGGCATCGTGCACGTGCCCGACCTGCTCGCCTCCGCCGGCGCCGTGATCGCGGGCATCGGTCGCACCGTGATGGGCCTGCCCGATCCGATGCCGCTCGTCGACGCGCTCGGCGCGACGGCGCAGAAGCTGCTCCAGCGGGTGCGCGCGAGCGGCAAGCCCGCGCTCGCGGTCGCCCACGAGATGGCCCACGAGCGCCTCGGCCACTGAGCGGGCGCGGCTCGTTCTCATGCGCGTCGTCACGCTCAACGCGAACGGCATCCGCGCCGCGGTGCAGAAGGGCCTGTGCGCCTGGCTCGCGCGAGCGCGCGCCGACGTGGTGTGCCTGCAGGAGATCCGCGCCGGTCACGGCGAGGTGCCGCCCGAGCTCCGGCGCCTCCGCAGCCATCGGCTGTTCGTCGCCCCCGCCACCAGGCCCGGCTACTCGGGGGTCGCGCTCCTGTGTCGCCGCGAGCCCGACCGCGTCGTCAGCGGCATCGGCTGGCCTGCCTTCGACACCGAGGGCCGCTACCTCCAGGCGGACTTCGGCGCGCTCAGCGTGGCGTCCGTGTACCTGCCCTCGGGCACGAGCGGCGAGCTCCGCCAGGCCTTCAAGATGCGCGCGCTCGCCCGCTTTCGCCGGCACCTCGCCGCGCTCGCCGCGAGCGGCCGCGAGCACCTCCTGTGCGGCGACTTCAACATCGCCCACCGGAAGATCGATCTCGAGAACTGGCGCGGCAACCAGGACCACTCGGGCTTTCTGCCCGAGGAGCGTGCCTGGCTCGACGCCCTGTTCGGCCGCGCGGGCTGGGTCGACGCATTCCGCGCCGTGTGCCCCGAGCCGCGCCAGTACACCTGGTGGTCGAACCGCGGCCGAGCGTGGGACAGGAACGTGGGCTGGCGCATCGACTACCACGTGGCGACGCCCGGGCTCGCGGCGCGCGCGCGGGCGGCGAGCATCTACAAGCGCCGCCGCTTCAGCGACCACGCGCCGCTCGTCGTGGACTACGACGGCGAGCTCTGAGGCGGCGCGTCGAAGACGACGCTCCGCGGAGCCCGCCACAGCGGCGCGAGCGCGCGCAGGGCGACGAAGAGCGCCGCGAGCGCCCCGACCGCGGCGAGCCCCCAGCCGGGCAGACCGCCGACGACCACGCCCGCGACGACCCCGCCACCCGCGAGGACGAGCGCGCCCGCGACGCCGCCCGCCACGGCCGCGAGCGCGCGCCGCGACCGTCGCCCGCAGCGCGGACACGGCGCCAGGCGCAAGAGGTGCGTCGCCTCGCCCATGGCGCGCGCGAGCGTGGCCCCACCCGCGAGCGCGGCCAGGCCGTCGCCCTCGAGCATGCGCGCCGCGAGCGCCATGCGCGCGCCGCCGACGCCGGCGTCGATCTCGAAGCCGCAGCGCACGCAGCGGTAGCGGAATCGGAGCTCGCGGGCGCCGCCGTCGGCCATGGGCACCGCTTGCGACCACGGCGAGGTGTCGTCAAGCGCGGACGCGACGCTCCGGGCGCGCGCGTGGTAGGCTCGCGCGTCGCATGCCGCTCGCCAAGCGCGACATCCCGCAGAAAGAGGACTTCGCGGTCGTGCGCCGCGTGGTCGCCGAGGTCGCGACCGGCGCGACGGAGTCGGACGCCATCGCGCGCGCGACCGCGATCGAGCTCCGGCACGTGGACTACGCGCTGCAGGCGGGACGCGTGCTCGGCTGGCTCGAGCGCTCGCGCGGCGCCATGCGCGTCACCGAGACGGGCCGCGCGCTCCTGCTCTCGCGCCGCGAGAGCGCCGAGGAGCGCGGCCTCATCCGCCGCGCCGTCGAGTCGACGGCCGTCGTGCGACAGCTCGTGCCGTGGCTGCTCGGCCCGGTCCGAC
Organism: Myxococcales bacterium; assembly: GCA_016212965.1. GTDB lineage: Bacteria > Myxococcota_A > Polyangia > Polyangiales > Polyangiaceae > JACRDA01. The sequence goes on along the minus strand of JACRDA010000174.1, from coordinate 30,975 downwards.
CGACGCGCGCGGACGTCGAGGCGGCGCTCGTGAGCGGGGCCGCCCTCGCCCGCAGCACGGCCACACGGCGCGCGCAGACGCTGCTCTCGTGGCGCCGGCAGCTCGTCGCCGACCCCCCCGACGAGCCCGAGCCCGCGGCGCGGCCGGGCCAGCTCCAGCTCCCGCTCTTCGCCAACGTGCCGCCGCCTCCGAAGAAGCGGCGCCGCTGAGCGACGCGTCAGGGCGCGACGACCTCGGCCCGGCCCGTCGTGGGGTCGACGTCGACGACCGTGGCGGGCGCGCGCCCCTCGGCGGTGGTCGCGTTGACGAACAGGGTGTCGCCCACGCGCCAGGCGCCGCGGTCCTCGTGGATGTGCCCGAAGACGTGCACGAGCGGCGCCACGACCTTCACGCGCGCGAGCAGATCGTCGCAGCCCTCGTGGCGACCGTCCCCCACCCGGTCGCCGATGCCGCGCGGCGGTCCGTGCGTGACGAGCACGTCGATGCCGGTGGGAATGCGCGCCCAGCGCGCCGCGAGCGCCGCGCCGCGCGGCAGGTTGAAGGCCCAGTCGAAGAAGATGGGCTGCCACGGGCTGCCCCAGAAGCGCACGCCCGCGACGGTGGTCCCGGAGTCGTGGAGCGTCGTGAAGGGCGCGAGCAGCGGCCAGGCGGCCTCGGGCTCGCGCTCGAGGCAGAGCTCGTGGTTGCCGGCGACGACGAGCTTGTGGCGGTGGGGCAGGCGCGCGAGGAAGTCCGCGGCGAGCGCGAGCTCCGCGAGCGAGCCCGAGCACGTGAGATCGCCGGCGTGGACGAGCACGTCGCCCGGCGGCACGACGAGCCCGGCATGCCCGAGGTGCGTGTCGGCGCAGAGGACGAGGCGGAGCACCGGCGGCATTGTAGGTTAGGATGGCGCATGGCGAACGTGTCACGCACGCGACTCCGGCTCCTCGCCCTCGCGCTCGTGCTCGTCGGGTGCGGCGGCGAGGAGACGGGCAACGGCGCCACGACCACCGGCACCGGCGGCTCGGGCGGCGCCACCGGCACGGCCGGCGCGGGCGGCGCGAGCGGGGGCTCGGGCGGCTCGGGCGGCCTGCCGGAGTGGATCCCGACCCCGGCCGACGTGGGCTTCACCCCGGTCGCACCGGTCCCGCCGGGCGAGCAGATCCTCTTCAACGACTGGTCCTTCCCGGACGCCGTGAAGTCGATGGCGCCGGACGGCACGGGCGCGATGAAGGTGTTCGACCTCTACCGGGTGTGGAGCCTCGGCGTGTCCCGCGCCGGCGACCGGCTCGCCCTGTCGTGCGGCGACCCGGACCAGGAGGCGCACTACGGCCTCACGCTCGGAGACGCGATCCAGCACAGCTGGGTCTACGACTTCGCGACGGAATCGCTCGAGCTCGTGGCCCACGGCAACATCAACGACGAGTGTCACCACTTCGGCCCCGGCGACGACGCCCTCTACCTGTGTCGGCGCTACGACTTCACGCCCGACCTCACCTGGAAGGGCTACCGCGTCGGGCGCATCTCTCTGCCCGACAAGGCCTTCGAGTTCCTCACCGACGAGGGCGCCCCGACGCTGCTCACGCTGCGGCCGCAGGTGACGCCGGACGGGCTCGAGCTCTACTTCGAGCGCATCGACATCGCGGGTGGCTCGCAGGACCGCAGCGTCTGGAAGCGCGGGCTCCCGGTCGGCACGCCGAGCCTCGTGCACGCCGAGCAGATGGCCCCGGTGCTCTCGCCGGACGGGCAGCGCTACCTCTTCGCCGACACGCTCCAGCAGAGCGCGATCTACTCGTCGCGCCTCGACGGCAGCGACGTCACCTTGGTGGTCGACCGGGCCGCGAGCTCGACCGTGTACTCACCCGACGGCACGCGCGTCGCGTACCTCCTCTGGGACGACGCCCTCGCCTGCTCCCACGTCGAGGTGGTCGCCGCGGACGGCTCGCAGGCGACCGCGCCCGTGCGCATCCGGGACTGTGGCGTGACCGGAGAGTCGGTGACCGAGCTCGCCTGGTTCGTGCGCCCGTAGGGCCGCCGAGAACGACGCCCATGGCCCCCCGCCACACGACCTCGCCCTCGAAACGCCCGCGCCCCGCGGGTACGACGCTCGCCGCGTGCACGGCCGCGCTCGCGGCGCTGGCGCCGCTCGAGCTCGCCGAGAGCTGGGACAACGTCGGCCTCTTGTGCGGCGATCTCGCCGCGCGCGTGCGCCGCATCCTGCTCTGCATCGACCTCACCGAGGCCGTGGCCGGCGAGGCGCTCGCGCTTCGGGCCGACCTCGTGGTCGCGTACCACCCGCCGATCTTCCGGCCCATCGCGCGGCTCGTGCGGCCGGGCAGCGGCGTCGAGGCGACCGTCGTGCGGCTCTTCTCGCGCGGGGTGGCGCTCTACGCGACGCACACCGCGCTCGACGGCGCGCCGGGCGGCACGAACGACGTGCTCGCCGCGCTCGCGGGGCTCCGCGACGTCGAGGCCCTGCCGCGCGAAGCGGCCGCGAGCCCGACACCCACCGTGACCGGCGGCGCGACGGCCCCGCCAGCGGCGCCGGGCATCGGCCGCGTCGGACGCCTGCCCGGCCCGATGGCGCTCGGCGCGTTCGCCCGTCGCCTCGCGCGCCGCACGGACGCGCGCGCGACCACGCTCGTGGGCGAGCCGAGCGTGGAGGTGCGGCGCGCCTTCGTCGTCGCGGGCTCGGGGGCACGTCTCGCCCTGGCCGCGGGGCCCGGCCCCGGAGACGTCGTCGTGACCGGCGAGGTTGGCCACCACGATGCGCTCGCGCTCCTGCGCCGCGGCGCGAGTGCCGTCGCCCTCGCCCATTTCTCGAGCGAGCGCCCGGTGCTCGGTGCCGTCGCCACCCGCCTGCGCGCCGCGCTGCCCGGCGTCGAGGTCCGAGAGAGCGCCCGCGACGCCGAGCCCTTCCGCCGGCTCTAGCCCGAGAAGCAGCGATTAGCCGTTAGCCGTTAGCCATTAGCCCAGAGAACTCGCAGTGTTGCCGGTTCTCCAGGTGCGCCCCGATGGCACGTTTCAGGTGAAACGGTGACGCCCAGTGACGGCACGTATCATCTCGATATTCTTAGGCTAAATGCTAAGTGCTAAGCGCTAATCGCTTGATTTGGGTCTAGCCACGAGACTTGCGCCCTCACTTCGCGAGCTCCGCCTCGATCGCCACGACGATCGGACTGGTCGCGAAAGAGTCGTTCGGGTCCGCCGGATCGTCGCCCGGGTAGACGGCGGTCACCCAGTGGCCGACGAGCGTGCCGTCGCGCGCCACGAGGTACTTGTGGAAGTTCCAGGTGGGCTCCGTCGTCGGCGACGGGCCGGGATTCGGCTGCGCCATCAGCCACTGCCACACGGGCTGCGCGCTCGGGCCGACCACATGGTCGAGCGCGAGTTGCTGGAACGTGACGTGGTACGTGTCGCTGCAGGCGTCGATCTGTCCCGTCGTGCCTCCCTGGTTGCCGAAGTCGTTGCTGAGAAACCCGAGGACGTGGAGCCCCGCGGCCGAGAACTGCTCCTCCAGGACCTGGAGGCCCGCCATCTGCGGCGTGTACGCTCAGAGCGCGGCCGTGTTGACGACCAGCATCACGTCGCCGCGGACCTGGCACATCGAGACGGGCCCGGGCGCGCCGAGGTCGTAGGGCTCGGCGTCGAGCGCGTAGAGGCTTCCCGGCGCGGCCGGCGGGTCGCACACGAAGGGCGCGCCACCGCTGCCGCCCGTGCCACTCGGCGTCGTGGTGGTGGTCGTGGTGGTCGTCGTCGTGAGGGTGGTGGTCGTCGTCACGACGCCGCCGCCCACCCCTTCGTCCCCGTCCCCTTGACACGCGACGGCCGCGCCGCCGAGCGCAAAGAGCGCCGTTCCGAGCCGAGCTCCCATGGCCAGCACCTCCGCGACGAGCATAGCTGACGTAGGGTAACTTTGCACCGCGGCTTCGGTGACCCCGCGCGGGGCGCGACCTCGCTCGCCCGCTCGGCGCACCGATGGCGCCTTGCTCCCCGCGCCGCGCGCCTCGATGCTCGCACCCTTCGTGACGATCTCGCCTCGCGACGCCCGCGCCCCGCGCCCCGCCGCCGTCCACGGCGCGCTCGTGCTCGTGCAGCTCGCGTTCGCGTCGCTCGCGGTCTTCGGCAAGATCGCCATGCGCACCGTACCCCCGCCGGGGCTCGCGCTCGCGCGCATGGGCGGCGGCGCGCTCGTCTTCCTCGTGCTCGCCCGCGCGCGGGGCACCGCGCCGCGGCTCACGCGGGCCGAGCTCCTGCGCCTCGCGGTCTACAGCCTCCTCGGCGTCTCGGGCAACCAGCTGCTCTTCCTCGAGGGCCTGTCGCGCACCACGGCCACGAACGCGAGCGTGCTCGTCGCGACCATCCCGATCTTCACGGTGCTCGTGTCGCTCGGCCTCGGGCGCGAGCAGGCCCGGCCCGCGCTCGTGCTCGGCATCGCGCTCGCGCTCGGGGGCGCGCTGTGGATCGTCGGGGTCGAGGCCTTTCACCTCGGCCCCGAGACGGTCCTCGGCGACGCGCTCATCCTCCTCAATTGTGCGATGTACGCGCTCTACCTCGTGCTCGTGCGCGATCTCGTGACCCGGCACGGCGCGAGCTGGATCATCGCGCTCGCCTTCGCGATGGGCGCGGCCGTCGCCCTGCCCTTCGGGGCGGGCCCGCTCGCGCACGCCCTGCCCGAGCTCGACGCCGAGACGACGGCGCTCGTCGTCTACATCGTGCTCGTGCCCACCGTGGCGGCGTACCTCGCCAACGCCTGGGCCCTCTGCTTCGCGCGCCCCTCGGTCGTGGCCATCTACATCTACCTGCAGCCGCTCGCGGCCGGTGCGCTCGCGGCGTGGCTCCTGCACGAGCGACCGAACGAGCGGGCGCTCGCCGGGGCTCTGGCGATCTTCGCGGGCATCGCGCTCGTCACCGAGCCCTGGGCGCGCCGCCGACCACCCGCGGCGAAGTGAGCCGGCGCGCGCGCTCAGGCGCAGGCGCGCAGGGCGACGGCGACGACTGCGGCTGCCACGACCGCGACGACGAGCGCGAGGCGCAGGCCTCCCCGACGGAGCGCCGCGGCGAGTCGCACCCTCCGCGGGGCCATGGCGCGCCGGCCGCCGCAGCGCGGACACGGCGCCGCGTCGCTGATGGTCGAGCGACAGCCCGGACAGGTGACGAGCCCCATGATGCGCGCCGGGTGCCCGTCAGGACGCGCGGCGCCGGCGCACCCCGAGCGCCGCCCCGAGCGCGAGGAGCGCCAGGGCCGAGAGGCCCGGGGTCGGACGCGCCGCCGTGCGGCAGCCGCAACCGCCACTCGATTCGGAGGCGTCCGCACGCGCGGAGGCACCGCCCGCCGGCACCGCGGCGCCGGCGGCACCCTGCCCGTTGCCGCCGAAGTGAAAGCCGCCACCCTGGCCGCTGCCGCCGCCGCCGCCGCCGCCTGCACCCGCGGGCACGCACGCGCCCTCCTGGCACACGTCGCCGCCCGGACACACGACCCCGGCGCAGTCGTCGACGCAGGTGCCGTCCGGCGCGCAGTGCTCGCCGGGCCCGCAGCTCTGCCCGACGCAGGCCGTGTAGATGCAGCGGCCGTCGTTCTGGCACGTCTCGTCGGCCGCGCAGCCCGAGCACTGGCACGGGTCCTTGCAGGCGCCGTGCTGGCACACCTGCGGGCTGTCGCAGGTGATGACGGAGCACGGATCGATGCAGGTGCCCGCGAGGCACAGCTCGTCGTACGGGCACACGACGCCGTCGCACGCGCCGACGCACTGGCCCGCGACGCACTTCTGATCGGCCGGGCACGGCACGCCGACGCAAGCCGCATCGATGCACACGCCCGCCGGCCCGCAGACCAGGCTCGGCGGGCATTGGTGGAGCTCGTTGTCGCACATCGGCACGCAGCTGCCGCGGTCGCACACCTCGCCGACCGGGCAGAGACCGGCACCGTCGTCGGGCGCGCCGTTGCAGTCGTTGTCGAGCGCGTCGCACACCTCGGCCGTCGGCTGGTTCAGCGCCAGGCACTCGAGCAGCCCGCTCTGGCACTGCAGCGTGCCGACGGCGCACACGCCGAGCTGTCCCGTCGCACACTGACCGCCGCCGCCGCTGCACGTGATGCCCGTGACGAAGGTCGTCAGGTCGTCGAAGTCGTTGTCGCCGCCCGCGAGGAGATCCTCCCACCCGAAGTAGAAGGCCTTCGGCGTGGCGGTGCTGTTGTAGATGAGCAGGTGGATGAACGGGTTCAGCTGGTTGCCGTCGGGGTTGTAGCCCTTCTCGCTGTAGAAGATGTTGAGGTAGTTGGTCGTCGTGCCGCAGGGCCCGGTCGCCTGGTAGAAGCCGATGTCGCCGCCCGCGTAGGCGGGGTCGTTCTTGATGTCGAGCACCTTCACCGTGCCGACGCCGTCGGTGCAGGCCAGGAACTCGTGCAGCTCCGCATCGGCGGGCTTCTGGCCCGTCACGTTGTACCAGCCGAAGGAGTTCATGTAGCCGGCGTTGCGCTGCAGCACCTCGAAGGTGAGCGCACAGCCCGGCGTGAAGGTCTCGGGCGTGACCGACGCGTCGGCGAGCGCGTCGATGCTCTCGCCGCGCGCGTTGAAGAGATCTTGCAGGCTCGGTCCCACGGGGATGGTCGTGTTGTCGGGCTGGACGAGCCCGAGGGCGGCCAGGCCGCCGAGGACGACCGCGAGCACCGAGCCGACGCCAAGACGCTTGCGCATGCCTCGATGACACCGAAAGACCGCCGCGCGCGCAAGCGCCGCGCGCCGGAATCTCAGCGCGTGGCCACGCGCACGCCCTCGGCGACCTTGTCGCTCGGGTGCAGGATGACCTCGGCTCCCGCCGCGAGGCCGTCCCGCACCTCGACCTCGAGGGCGTTGCGCTCGCCCGCCTCGATCGGCCGCAGGCGTGCCCGACCCTGCTCGACGGCGTACACCGCCCAGCCGCTGTCGTGGCGGAACACGGCGCTCGCCGGCACGGCGAGCACGGCGGGTCGCTCCCACACGACGAGGCGCACCTCGACCGCGTAGCCGTCGCCGAGCGCGGCCCACTTGTCGCGCGCGTCGTCGAGATCGAGCACGACCTTCACGCGCTGCTCCTCGACCCCGAGCGCCGACATGCGCGTGAACGCCGAGGGCTCGATGCGGCTCACGTGCGCGCCGAGCGGCTCGCCACCCCAGCGCTCGACCGTCGCGCGCGTGCCGACATGGATGCGGACGGCGTCGGGCGTGAGCACGTCGCACACGATCTCGAGACCCGTCGCGTCGCCGAGCTCGACGAGCGGCGTGCCGAGGCCGACCACGTCCGCGCTCTCCTGCAGGACGCGCAGCACGCGCCCCGCGATGGGCGCAGGCACCGAGAGCTCCTCGCGCTCGCGCGCGCCGGACGTCGCCGGCCTCGGCGCCTCGGTCCGCGGCTCCAGGCGCTTCAAGGCCACGCGCGCCATCTCGGCCTCGTGGGCCGCCATGTCGGCGGCAAAGCGCGTGGAGGCGAGCTCCTCCTGCCGGATCCGCACCTCGAAGGCGGCGCGGTCGGCGTCGTCCGTGGCGACGGCCCCGGCGGCCGCGAGCCCCTGCAGCCGCTCGGCGTCGCGGCGCGCCTGCCCGAGCGCGAGCTCGGCGCGCTGCACGGCCGCCCGCGCCTGCAGGACCGCAGCCTCCGCCATGCCCACGCGCGCCTCGGCCTCGGCGCGCGAGCGCGGATCGAGCAGCGGCGCGTCGAGCGGCAACATGCGGGCGACCGTGGCGCCCGCGGCGATCGCGTCCCCGGGGCGCAGCTCGATGCGCAGGAGCTTGCCCGTGAGGGGCGCCGAGAGCACGTAGCGATCGCGCACGCGCGCGCGCCCCGCCTCGTCGACCGTGACGAGCATGGCCTTGTCGCCGACCGCTGCCGTCTCCACGGCGACCGGCTTCGGGAGCCAGGCGTACACGGCGAAGCCCACGAGCGCGAGCGCCACGAGCATCCAGAGCACGCGCCGCAACCAGCGCTTGCGGCGCTTCCACGGCGCGGCCGCAGGGGTGCCCGGCGCGGCCGCGAGGCCCTGGGGCGGGGGCGCCGGGGCGGCCTGCCCCTCTGGCGCCTCGCCCACGGCGCGGGGCTGTCGGGTCGAGATCGGAGCTGCTTCGTTCGCGCTGACGGGTTCCATGGTTGCCCTCACTCGCGGGTCTTCAGGGCCGACACGAGGTCGATGCGGTCGAGGCGGCGCTTGACGCCGGCGGCGCTCGCCACGGCGGCCGCGACGGTCACGACCGCCGCAAACGCGTAGGTGGCGGCGCTCGTGGCCGACGGAAAGCGGAACTGCTCCTGGTCGACCATCTTCATGATGAGGTCCGAGAGCCAGGCGCCGAGCAGCATGCCGAGCGGCACCGCGACCGCCACCTGCAGGCCGAGCTCGCCGAGGAGCACGCTCGCGACCTCGCGGCGCGTGAAACCGAGCACGCGCAGGCTCGCGAGCTCGCGCGCGCGCGTCGAGAGCGCGATGCGCGCCTGGTTGTAGACGACGCCGATGGCCAGGGTCACGCCGAAGAGCGTGAGGATGAAGGTCGTCGTGCCCATGTTGTCGCCGCTCTGCTGGCGCAGCCGGTCGACCATCGCCTGACGCCGCATGAGCGCCGCGACCTTGGGCAGGTCGGTGACGCGCCGCTCCACGTCGGCGAGCGCGTGCGGATCGACGCGCAGCCGCGCCCCGCTCGCGACGCCGCGCTCCTCGCCGAGCAGCGCGTTGAGCTCGCCCATCTCCATGTGGCCCCACAGGCCGAACACCTCGTGCGCGACGCCCGTCACGGGCACGAGCCGCACCCGCCTGTCGCCCTCCAGCACCTCGACCGACACCTGGTCGCCCGGCGCGACGCCGAGCACCTCGGCGAGCTTGGCGGTGAGCACCACGCCCTCGGGGGGCACCGCCACCGTGGCACGCGGCCACTCGACGATGCGCCGCAGGGTCTCGCCCTCGAGGTGGCCGACGAGCGCGACGTCGCGCCAGCGCGGCCCGACGCGCATGCGCACGCCGACCATGCGCTCCGGCTCGGCCGCGAGCACGCCGGGCAGGTGCGCGAGCTCGCGCGCCGCCTCGGGTCCGAGCGGCATGCGGTACGACACGGCGAGGTCCTCGCGCCTTGCCTGGTGGAACTCGAGATCGATGAGCGCGTCGAAGGCGTCGGTCCCGAAGCGCGCGGACACGACGGTCGCGAGCGCGAAGGCGACCCCGAGCGCGGCGAGCCCGGCGCGGAGCGGCCGGCGGGCGAGCGTGCGGATCACCATCTTCCAGGTCGCCGGCAACAGGCGCCCGAGCCCGAGCGCCTCGAGCCAGCCACGGCGGTAGCTCGTGGGCGCCTCGGGCTGCATCGCCTCGGCGGGCGGCAGCCGCGACACGCGCCGCGCCGCCCCGTAGCCACCGAGCAAGGCCGCGGCGAGGCTCGCCGCGACGCTCGTGCCCGCGGCGCCGAGATCGAGGGCGAAGTCGAAGCTCGGGAACTTGAAGTACGGCCGGTAGAGCTCGAGCATCAGGCTCCCGAGCCACGCGCCGAGCCCGAAGCCGAGCCCGGCACCGATGAGCGCGATGGCCCCGACGAGCTCGAGGAAGTGCCACCCGATCTGCCGGTCGCCGTAGCCCACGGCCTTCAGGGTCGCAATCTCGCCGCGCTGCAGCTGCACGATGCGCCCGAGCACGACGTGGATGAGGAAGGCGGCGACGCCGAGGAAGATGAGCGGCACGACGGCGGCCATGCTCGACAGCTGCCCGAGCTCGCTGTCGAGCATCTGGTTCGAGGCCTGCTTGTCGCGCGCCCGCGCCCCGAGCCCGCCGTACGCTGCGAGCTCGCGGTCGAGGGCGTCGACGACGCCCGCCGGCACCGTCCCCGGCCGCAGCGACAGGACGACGTCGTTGAACGCGCCCTGCATCTGGAAGGCGTCCGCGAGCGCGTCGCGATCCATCCACAGCACGCCGAAGTGCTGGTCGTCCGTCAGGATCCCCCCGCCCCCGACCGGGAACACGAACTCGGGCGAGAGCGCCACCCCGACGATGTGGAGCTCGCGCAGGACGCCGTTCAGGACGGCGGGCAGCGGGTCCCCGGGCCGCAGCTTTTGCGCCTTGGCGAACGATTCGTGCACCAGCACCTCGTCCGGGCGCCCGGGCTCGGGCAGCCGCCCCTCGCGCACGTAGAGCGCGTTGAGGCGCGGCTCGCCGCCGTGCGAGGGCAGGCTCACGATCTGCCCCACGGCCGGCTCGTCGAGCCAGGGCAGCGGCAGGAGCACGCTCTCGCCGAGGCGCGTCTCGACGACGGTCACGCCCGGGATCGCCTCGAGGCGCCCGGCGACGTCCTCGGGCGCGCGCTTCAGGGTCGCGAACACGTCGGCGAAGCGGTGGCTCGCGTAGTAGCGGTCGCGCGAGGTCGCGATCGAGTAGGCGTCGCTCTGCAGGGCGACGATGCCCGCGATGCCGGCCGCCACGACGAGCGCGATGGTGAAGGCCTGCGCCTTCAGAGCGTAGAGCTCGCGCCACAGCTTCTTGTCGAGCGCCTTCACCAGGAGAGCTCCTCGGGCCGGGCGCGCACCGGGTTGTGGTCGATCGCGGCGATCGAGCCGTCCGACAGGCGCACGACGCGATCGCCGAGCCGGGCGATGGGGACGTTGTGGGTGATGAGCACGACCGTCGTGCCGAGCTCGCGGTTGACGCGGTCGAGGACGGACAGGACGAGGCGGCCGGTGCGGAAGTCGAGGGCGCCCGTCGGCTCGTCGCAGAGCAAGAGATCCGGGCGCTTGACGACGGCGCGCGCGATCGCGACGCGCTGCTGTTCGCCGCCGGAGAGCTGCGCCGGAAAGTGATCGGTGCGCTCGGCGAGGCCCACGAGGGCGAGCGCATCCGCGGCGCGCATCGGGTGCTCGGAGATGTCCGTGACGAGCTCGACGTTCTCGCAGGCCGTGAGGCTCGGGATGAGGTTGTAGAACTGGAACACGAAGCCGACGTGCTCGCGGCGGTAGCGCGTGAGCGCCGCCTCGTCGGCCGTGGTGAGGTCGTGGTCGAGGTAATGCACCTTGCCCGCGCTCGGCACGTCGAGTCCGCCGAGGATGTTGAGCAGCGTCGATTTCCCGCTGCCCGAGGCGCCGAGCAGGACGACCATCTCACCGCGGGCGACGTCGAGATCGACCCCGCGCAGGGCCACGACCTCGACCTCGCCCATGCGGTAGGTCTTCGCCAGACCGCGGGCCGAGAGCACGATGTCCGGCGCTGCCGTGCCCATGACGCCCATGGCCCGGTGGGCGTGCATCCGGCGTGCCGGACCACGGTCGGCGCACCGGGAGCGCCCTCGCGCCACGCATTCTTGGGCACAATGTGGGACATGCGCGTCGACCCACGTGCCGCACGCCCCCGCGGGTGAAGAACCGCCCACGAGCGCGATCGATGCGCGTAGCATGACCGACATGGCTCCCTCGAAGTCCAGGCTTGGGCCGCGCGCCCGCGTCCTCGCGCTCTGCGCCGCGCTCGTCGCGGCCACCGGCTTCGCGCTCTCCTCCTGTGGTGGGGAGGACACGACCGGCACGGCCACCGGAACGGGCGCGAGCGCGGCCGCCGGCGGCTCGGGCGGCAGCGGCAACAGCGGGCTCGGCGGCAACCTCTTCGGCGGGCACGATCCGGGCAACCCGGCCGTCTCGATCCAGATCGACCCACAGAACCCCACGCTCACCGTCGAGAACGGCGCCCTCCCGGCCCCGCTGCACTTCACCGCCACGGGCCTCGACGTCGACGGCAACCCGGTCCCGGTCGTCGGCAGCTGGAGCTTCGACCGCTTCGACGTGGCGAGCATCGGCGCCGCGAGCGGCGACCTCACCGCGACGGGCGTGCTCGGCGGCGTCGGCACGGTCACCTTCCAGACGCCGTCCATCGCCGGCACGACGAGCGCCACCGTGAAGATCCGCATCACGGCGGACCCGCAGGCCGTCGACCCCGGCATCAAGAGCCTGTTCGCCTCGGCCTCGCAGCCCGATCCGTCGATGGCGCTCGTGTACCCGTACGACAAGACGGTGTTCCCGCGCGGGCTGCCCGGCCCGATCGTGCAGTGGAACGGTGGAGGCGCCGCCGACATCTACCGGGTCTTCCTCCACAGCCCGACCTTCGAGCTCGAGAGCTTCTCGACGGTGCCGCCGCCGTCGCGCTTCACCATGCCGAGCGCGCCGCAAGACGTGTGGCGCGTGCTCACCGACTCGACCGCGGGCGCGATCACGCTCGACGTCCAGCGCTACGACGGCGCGCAGGCCTACCTCGCCAAGACGCAGACCTGGACCATCGCGCCGGCCGTCCTCACCGGCGTCGTCTACTACTGGTCGATCCAGCAGGGCGCCATCGTGCGCATCCCGATCGGCGCCTCGGCGCCGGAGACCTTCCTCCAGGTCGGCAACTGCGTCGCCTGCCACAGCGTGTCGGCCAAGGGCAACCGCATCGCCGCCTCGCGCGACGGCGGCTGGAGCCCGTGGATGACGTTCGACGCGGCGAGCGGGCAGGCGCTCTTCGATTCCGGCGTCTCGTCGGGCTTCGAGGCCATCTCTCCCGACGGCGAGTACCTCCTGTGGCGCCACTGGAGCGACGGCGCCTTCAACTCGACCGGCGCGCTCGCCCTGTCGGCCTACAACAGCACGACCGAGCTCGCGACCCTCGCCCCGAACGGCGGCGCCCCGGCGCACCCGGCGTGGTCACCCGACGGCCACAAGATCGCCTTCTCGCAGCGCACCGACGGCAACGGCCTCGTCTTCACACAGGCCTCGCTCTGGTACGCGGACGTGTCCCTGAGCCCACCGGGCTTCTCCAACGTGCACCCGATCGTGGCGAACGACGCCGCCCGGCCGACGGTGACCTACCCGACCTTCAGCCCCGGCTCGGACTGGATCGCCTTCATGCGCGCCAACAACGCCTACTGCAACTCGCCGAGCGTGGGCTATCCGGTCCTCGGCGACATCTGGCTCTCGAGCCTCGACGGCGCGAGCCAGATCAAGCTCGATGCCCTGAACGGCGCCGGCTACCTGTCCTCGCCCGACGACTCGCTCAACTACCAGCCGTCGTTCCTGCCCGTGGCGCAGGGCGGCTACATGTGGATCGTCATCTCCACCGAGCGCAACTACGGCAACATGATCGAGTACGCGCCCGGCGACTACAACTCGCGCGCCAAGCAGCTCTGGGTCGCCGCCGTCGACGCCAACCCGCAGCCCGGCGTCGACCCGAGCCACCCGGCGTTCTGGCTGCCGGGCCAGGAGCTCGGGCTCGAGAACATGCGCGGCCAGTGGGCGCTCGCGCCCTGCAAGCAGCTCGGCGACACCTGCCAGGCCGGCTACGAGTGCTGCGACGGCTTCTGCCACGACGACGGCAACGGCAACCTCGTGTGCTCGGACCAGCCCGGCGGCTGCGCCCAGGACGGCGAGCTCTGCCAGACGGCCGCCGACTGCTGCGACCCGAACGCCCAGTGCCTGGGCGGCTTCTGCACGAGCCCGCCGCCGGGGTGAACGGCGTGGGCAAGTCGCGCTCGGGCGACTAGAGTGCGCCCGTTTCGCGCCTGCGCCCCTTCCCCATGCACACCTGCTCGCCGCAAGCGGCGCCCGGACCCCGCCCGGCCGCCACGCCGCGCTTCACGCCGCACCTCGAGCTCTTTGCGGCGCCCGTGCTCTTCACGGACACCGAGGGCCTCGGCACGCGGGACGAGCGCCGGAAGGCGCCCCTCATCGCCGTGTCCTTCGACTACGACGGCCGGCGCGTCCGCGCGGCGGATCCCGACGACGCGAGCCCGGTCGCGCGCGATCCGGTGGGCGAGGCCCGGGCGTGCCGCGAGCTCGAGCGCCACGGCGCCGTCGAGCTCGCCTGCCTCGAGAACGTGGTCCCGCTCACGGAGCGCGCCGCCGACTACCTCGTCTGCCTCGAGGGCACGGCGAGCGACCTCTGTCGCTTCTCGACCGAGGCGCTGCCGCGCCTCGCGGCGCTCGGCTGGCAGGTCGCGGTCGCCGACGACTACCCGTACCAGGTCGTCGCGGAGGCGCCGCAGCTCTTCGCCGAGGTGGTCCCCGAGAGCGAGCGCCCCGGGTGGTTCGCGCTCGAGCTCGGCATCGAGGTCGACGGACGGCGCATCGATCTCTTGCCGATGCTGATCGAGCTGCTCGAGGGCGCGGAGGAGGACACCCAGTTGAAGGCGCTCGCCGCGCGCCACACGACGCCGCACGCCGTCCGCGTCTCGGACAGTCGCTACGTGCTCGTCGCCGGGGAGCAGCTCTCTGCGCTCTTGCGCGTGCTCGTCGAGCTCTACCAGGGCGTGCCGCGCCGTGGGCGCAGCCTGTCCTTCCCGGCCGTGCGCGCGGCGGCGCTCGGCTCGCTCGAGCGCGCGCTCGCCGGCTCGCGCGGGCGCGTCCGGCTCGCCGGTCCCGAGCCCGTGTTGCGGCGCGTGCGGCAGCTCGTGGCGCCGGTGCCCGAGCTCGGCGCCACGGTCCACGGCCTGCGCGCCACGCTCCGCCCCTACCAGCGCGCCGGGGTCGCCTTCCTGCAGCACCTGCGCGAGCTCGAGGCCGGCGGCGTGCTCGCCGACGACATGGGACTCGGCAAGACGCTGCAGACCATCGCGCACCTGTGCATCGAGAAGGCGCGACGGCGCCTCGACAGGCCGGCGCTCATCGTGGCGCCGACCTCCGTGGTGCCGAACTGGGCGCGGGAGCTCGCGCGCTTCGCGCCGCACCTGCGCGTCGTCGTGCTCACGGGCGCCGCACGGCGCGAGCGCTTTGTCGGCGTCGCGCACGCGGAGGTCGTCCTCACGAGCTACCCGCTCGTGGTCCGCGACGAGGAGCTGTTGCTGGCGCAGGCCTTCTCGACCCTGGTGCTCGACGAGGCCCAGGCCATCAAGAACGTGCAGAGCCTCGCGAGCCAGGCCCTGCGCCGCTTCGACACCGAGCACCGCATCTGCCTCACCGGCACGCCGATCGAGAACCACCTCGGCGAGCTGTGGTCGATCGTCGACTTCCTGTCGCCGGGTCTGCTCGGCGACGAGCTCTCGTTTCGCCGCTGCTATCGCCAGCCGATCGAGGAAGCGCGGGACGCCGAGCGCGTGCTCGCGCTCCGCGACCAGGTGGCGCCCTACGTGCTCCGGCGGGTGAAGCACGACGTCGCGCCCGAGCTGCCGCCGAAGACGGAGCTCCTGTGCCCGGTGGAGCTCGAGGGCCCGCAGCGCGAGCTCTACGAGAACATCCGGCTCGCGGCCCACGGCGACGTCCGCCGCCTCATCCGCGCCAAGGGCCTGTCCGCCTGCACCGTCCCCGTCCTCGACGCCCTGCTCAAGCTGCGGCAGGTGTGCTGCGACCCGCGCCTGCTCAGCCTCGAGGCGGCGCGCGGCGTGACCGCGAGCGCCAAGTTCGACGCCTTGCTCGAGCTGCTCGACGCGCAGCTCGCCGCGCGTCACCGGGTGCTCGTCTTCTCGCAGTTCACGAGCATGCTCGACCTCGTGGCCGAGGCCCTGCGCGCCCGCGGCATCGCGCAC
Source organism: Myxococcales bacterium (assembly GCA_016212965.1). Taxonomy (GTDB): domain Bacteria; phylum Myxococcota_A; class Polyangia; order Polyangiales; family Polyangiaceae; genus JACRDA01. Next base: position 15,523 of record JACRDA010000174.1, on the reverse strand, counting down.
CTCGCCCTCACCGGCGCCACGCGCGAGCGCCAGCGCGTCGTCGACGCCTTCGAGGCCGGCGCCGCCGACGTCTTCCTCATCAGCCTCAAGGCGGGGGGCACCGGGCTCAACCTGACGAGCGCCGACTCGGTCGTCCACTACGACCCGTGGTGGAACCCCGCCGCGCAGGCCCAGGCGACCGATCGCGCGTATCGCATCGGCCAGGACAAGCCGGTCTTCGTCCACCGCCTGTACGTGGCGGGCAGCGTCGAGGAGCGCGTCATCCACCTGCAGCAGAAGAAGGCCGAGCTCGCGCAGGCCATCCTGGGCGTCGGCGCCACCGCGCTCGACTGGACCGAGGGCGACGTCGAGGGGCTGTTCGCGCCGCTCGGGTGACGACGGGTGACTCTCTTGCCCGTCGCCGCGCTTCTCCTGTTCGTCGGCGCGGCGTACCTCTTGCTGCGCGGCGCGCTGCTCTTCGCGGCGCTTCGGGCCACCCTCGTCGCGCGGTACCACGTCGGCGAGCCGCAGGCCGTCGACGGCGAGCGCATCCCCGAGCGCCTGCGCGAGCTCCTCGAACGGGTCGCTGCCTGGCGCGCGCTCGGCTTCGAGCACGTGGCGTGGGTCGTGGGCGGCCCGGCCTTCTCCCTTCCACCACACGAGCCCGCTCCGTGGCGCCTCATGGCGCGACCGGGCAGCGCGGTGCGCCTGTGGCTGCAGGTCACGCCGCTGCCGGAGCCCGCCAACGAGCTCCACGCGTGTCTCATCACCGACTTCGAGGACGGGGTGCGCGTGGAGACGGACGACGTGCCCGGAGGCGTGCCGTGGCCCGCCCAGCCGGCGTGGGCCCGCGTCGAGCTCGCCGGCGGGCTCGCCCCCGCGGCCCTGCTCGCGCGCCACGAGGTCGCGGTCGGCGCCATCGCCGGGGCGGCCGTCGACGACGGGCCCGAGGGCGCGTTCGCGCGCTCCCTCCGGTATCACCGGGAGGCGACCGAGCTCGCCGTGGCGCGCGGCGACCTGTTTCCGACCACGTCGCCAGGCTGCTTCGCGCTGAGCCTCCGTGGAGCGCTCGCAGTCGCCCTCCGCGTCCTGCGTGGCCGCGCGGCGGGACAGCGCGCCCGGCGCGCGCGCCGGCTCGCGGCTCCCGAGGCGCCCGCCGTGCCCGTCGCCGCAGAGGTCGCCGTGTGGGACGAGCAGGACGCCATCCGCGACCACCCCACCCCGCGCTGGCTGCTCGCCGTCGCGCTCGGGGTGACCGGTGTGCTCTTCGCCGGATCTTTGCTCCTCTTCGCGTCACCGACCACGGTCGCGGGCATCACACTCGTCGTGCTGCTCCACGAGATCGGTCACTGGACCGCGATGCGCATGCGCGGCTACCGCGATGCGCGCATCTTCTTCGTGCCCTTGCTCGGAGGCGCCACCACCGGCCACAAGGAGCGCATATCGCTCGCCGACGAGATGATCGTCCTGCTCGCCGGCCCGGTGCCCGGCCTGGCGCTCGGGCTCGGGCTCGCCGCGCTGCTGAACGGCCCGCAGCCGGCGCTCCTCCGCGACGTCACGCGTTTGCTCATCGTCATCAACGGCCTCAACCTGTTGCCAATCGTCCCGCTCGACGGCGGCCGCTTGGCGCATCGACTGCTCGCCAGCAGTCGCCCGGAGCCGGAGATCGTGCTGCGCACCCTGAGCGGGCTCGGCCTCGTGGCGCTCGGCATCGGGCTCCGCTCGCCCGTCATCGCCGCGCTCGGCGTCCTCGTCCTCGCAGGCACGCCGAGCGCCTGGCGGAGCGCGAGGCTCGAGCGCACGCTGCGCGAGCGCGGCCTGCCCGGTGAGCGGGCAGCGCGGCGCACGGAGATCCTCGCGGCCCTGCGCGCCACGGACCCGGGAGCGGCCCTCGGCGTGCGCATCTCGCGCGCTCGGAGCCTCGCCACGCGCCTAGACGCGCCGGCCGCCCGGCCCGCGGCGCGCTGGGCCTGGTTCGGGGTGTACGCGGTGGTCGTCGCTACGGCCTTCGCGATCCCCGCCGCGCTGGTCACGGCCGAGCGCGCCTGGTGGCGGCCCGAGGCAACGCCGCCGTCCGCCGGGACGCACGCCCGCATCGGCTGCGCAGACGTGCCATCGCTCCGCCTCGGGCCCGCCCGCACTCTCGTCACGCTCCACCCGGAGGGCGCCGCCTCGCTAGGGGCGGCAAGCGAGCAGCTCGAGGCCTACGCGAAGCTCTCCCCCTTCGCCTGCGTTCGCCCCCCGTGGGCGCCAGGCGCGCTCGACGCGGTGCGCGCCCACCGCGTGGCTCACACGATGACGCTCCTCACCGACGCGCTCGACGCCGCACTGTCGGAGGCCCCCACGGATCGCGGTTCCGGTGGCCAAGCAGGCGACGATGGCTGGGAGGTTGCGCGCGCCGCGCTGCATGGCGCCATCCTGAGTGTCGTCGCGGAGCACGAGGAGGACGGCGACTTCGACCGCGCGCTCGCGCTCGCGTGGCTCGAGAACGTCGAGGCGGGGCCCACCCCCGCGAACCGAGCGCGCCTCGGCGCCGTGCTCGGGCTCGAGCTCGATTGCGGGCGAGAGCCGCGGGCCTTCCGGTGGAATGGTCGCCGGGCCGTCCTCACCGTCGAGAGCGCGGCAGAGGTCGAGCCCCTGGTCGGCTACCTGTGCAAGGCCGGCGCCCGCGCGTTTCGCGTCACGATGGAGCCCCTCGGCGACGCCAGTCCGTGACGGTCCCGTTCGCTCACCCCGGCCCGCGCGGGCGGTCTCCTGGCGGCTCGACGGGCTTCGGGGGCGGCGCGTAGGGCGTCAGCGCGTCCGACGGAAACGTTCCGAAGGTCAGCATGCCCTCGACGTGCCACTTCACCCTCACCGCCCCACCGAGCTCGTGAACGACGTCCACGAGCATCGGTGGACCACCCGCCTTGAACTGCACCAGATCGCCTTTCTCCCACCTCATGGTCGCCATGGAGCGAAGTGTCGCCCGGACGGGGACCCGCGGCCATTACACGGCATTACAAGGACGTCTGCACGCACGTGGCGCGCGCAGGGGAGGCGCGGCCCGATCCCCGGAGGGCGCCAAGTCCCGGATCGCGTCGTCGCACATCCGGACGGCATCCTTGCGGTCCCGGTCGCGGCCGGACAGGCGCTGCCGAGCGTGGCGATGCGAGGGGCGAGAGGGCCGCGAGTCGGCGCGGCGGCCGAGCACGTCGCCATGCTCGCCGAGGACCCCGTGATCGCCAAACCCTGGTAGATAGGATGTCGCATCTGGGTAGTCCGCGACGATGACAGAGCGCGCGCGGCGGGCGCCGGGCTGAGCGGCAGCGACGCGAGACAACTGGGAGAAGCGAGGGACCAATGGCGAAGGAGGAGAGCGACGGGTACTTCGCGCTGGCGACCACTGGCCCAGGCGGCGACGCCCGGGTTGTCGTGGGGAACTTCGAGACGCAGCAGGTCTGCATCGTGATCCAGCTCATGGCTGCGGGTGAAGCGTTCGCGCGCCTCGCCCCGCCCCTGGTCCTCGTCGGCGATCGCGCCGGCCGCATGCTCGCATTCGACCTCGCGACGGGCCGCGTAGTCCACGACTTGCGGCTCGGTTGATGGCGTGGGACCGCGCCGCGCGCTCACTCTCCGGCGATCTGCGGGGCCTTCCGCCTCGCAGCCTCGGCGAACTCGGTGAGCCCCTCCAAGGGCGCGTGACGGAGTACGACATCGAGGCGTCCCCGGACGCGGCCCGCACCCAGAAGCGGCTGAACCCGAGGGGCGGCGGCCGGCGGGAGCCAGGGCCGGAGCGGGTTCCGCTGCGGAGGCGCTGCTCGTCACGGTCGCCGCCGAGCTGGGGCTCGGTCGGGCGATCGACGTGCTCGAGAGTCACCGCCGGACGGTGCTCTCGGCGCTCGGAAGGTAGGGCGGGCCGCTCGGGGGTGGTCCGGCGCCGCTCATGGCGACCTGGCGCTAGCGGGGAGGCGAGGCGCCTCCGCCGCCCACCACCCCAGGCGGCCGCCGGCTCGGCTGCGTCTGGGCCAGCACGGAGCACGAGGCCTGCTCTCGGTGCCGGCGGCCGCCCGCCACGTGGGGCGTCGATCAGCCCGACCCGCGCGGCGCGTTTCGCACGCACTTTCGCACGCGCCCTGGCCAAGTGTCGGAAATCTTGCGGAGAGAGCGGGATTCGAACCCGCGGTACCCTTACGGGCACACCTGATTTCGAATCAGGCACCTTCGGCCTCTCGGTCACCTCTCCGTCGGCCACATTGGCAAAGCGCGGGCGCTCGGTCAAGGCGCAGGTGCGGGCGCGGCGACCCCTTTCGCCCCCGCCGCGAGCGCCGGTGTAGGCTGCGCGGCGGACCCAGACAGCGCGAGCGGAGCGAGCGATGGCGACGACCTGGACGCGCGAGGACGTGACGTTTCTCTCCGACGACGCGCGCTGCGCGGCATGGCTGTACCGGCCTGCAGGCGCGGGCACCCGGCCGTGCGTCGTCCTCGGCCATGGCTTCGGCGGCGTGCGCGAGATGCGCCTCGACGCCTACGCCGAGCGCTTCGTCACGGCGGGCTACGTCGCGCTCGCGTTCGACTACCGCTCGTTCGGCGCGAGCCAGGGCGAGCCGAGGCAGTGGCTCGACGTCCGGCGGCAGCTCGCCGACTGGCGCGCGGCGGTCGCCTGCGCGCGCGCCCTGCCCGGGGTCGACGCGGAGCGCGTCGTGCTGTGGGGCACGTCCTTCGGTGGCGGCCACGTGCTCGTGACGGCGGCGGGAGACGCGCGGATCGCCGCCGTCGTCGCGCAGGTGCCGCACACGAGCGGCCTCGCCGCCGCGACCAGTGCGAGCCTCGGCCAGACGCTCTGGCTCGCACGCGAGGCGCTCCGCGACCTCGTCGGCGCACGGCTCGGCCGGCCGCCCCGCTACGTGCCGCTCGCGGGCCCCCCGGGCTCGCATGCCGCGATCACGGCCCCTGGCGCCGTCGAGTGGGTGCGCCGGGCCACCCCCCCGGGCTGGCAAGGGCGCGAGGACGTGGCCGCACGCGTGTTCCTCTCGGTCCCGACGTACTCGCCGGGCCGGGCCGCCGCTCGCATCCGCTGCCCGGTGCTCGTGATCGTCGCCGAGCGCGACCGGCTCGCGCCGCCCGGCCCCGCGGAGGCCGCTGCGCGCAGGGCCCCACGCGGCGAGCTCCGCCGGCACTCCGTCGATCACTTCGACATCTACTTCGACGAGCCCTTCGAGCGCGCAGTCGCCGACGAGCTCGAGTTCCTCGGGCGCCACGTGCCACCGCTCGCCAGCGCGTGAGCTCGCCGCGCCCGCGAGCGCCGCGAGCCCCCGCACCCGTGACGCCCCCGCACCGCGTGACGCCCCCGCACCGCGTGACGCCCCCGCACCGCGTGACGCCCCCGCACCGTGTGACGCCCCCACCCGTGCGTGCGTTCGCCGGACACCTCGTGTACGTGTGGCGCCATGACGAGGCTCGAGAGGCGAGGCTCGGTGATCGTGGCCGTGACGCTCGGCGCGTGGTGCGCGACCCTCGCGGGCCGCGCGGCGGCACAACCCGCCCCCGCACCGGCGGCCGAAACGCCCGCCCCCGCACCCGCACCCGCACCCGCACCCGCACCCGCTCCCGCCCCCGCTCCCGCCCCGTGGGCCGTGGGCCCCGGCCGCGCGGAGCCGGGCCTCTCGCTCGGAATCGGCCTAGAGGCGGGCCTCGGCGCGCGCCTCGGCGAGCCCCTGTTCGTGGCGAAGACGGGCGTCGGCCTCTTGCTCGGTGCGCGCTTCGAGGTGCTCGCGGCGCCCGAGGTCGCGGTCGGGGTCGCGTACGAGCACCGCGATCTCGGCTCGGAGACGACCGGGATGCTCGCCTCGGGCACCGCCGACATCGACCACTCGGCCCACGTGCTCTCGGCCGTGATGCGCGCCTATCCGGCGCGCATCCCGGAGGTGGGCGGCTTTCTCGAGCTCGGCCTCGGAGCGGCCTGGCAGCGCGTCGACGCACGCGGGGTGGCCTGGGCGCCGGGCATGCCCGGCGGCGGCCAGGGCTTCGTGTGCGAGGGACGCGACACCGCGGGCTTCAGCCTGCGCGCCGCCGTCGGGGCCGACGTCGCGCTCGGCGCCGGGATGCGCTGGTTGTCGGCGGCCGGCCTCGATCTCGCGCGCCTCGGCGACGACGTCCTCGACGCCTGCGCGCCGGGGGCCGGCACGACGACCGGATTCGCCTTGCGCACCGGCTTCGCCTATCTTTTCGACGTGAGCGGCGGCTGATCCGGTCGCCGCCTGCCCCCACCGAGCGAGTCATGGGCACGGCACACAGCGGCGGAAGCGAAAGCAGCGGCAGCGACAGCGCCGGCGAGAAGGCGGAGCCGACCGGCGGGGCGTTCGTGGTCGCGGGCGCGCTCGGCTCGCATCCGCTCGCCGCGGCGTTCGCCGCGGAGGTGCGCCGCGTCCACCACAGCTACGCGGTCGAGGTCGTGTCGGGCTACCGGCTGTGCCCGCACATCGGCGAGCCGCACGCGAGCTTCGGGCGCTTCTGCGTCATGCTCGACCGTGTCCCCGACCTCGAGGCCGCCGCGCACGAGGTCGCCGCCGCGGTCGCGGACGGCATGCTCGTGCACCTCGTCTACCCGCTCGTCGACCTCGAGCCCACGCACTTCGAGCGCTTCTGCAACGAGCTGCACGCCGAGGTGGCCCGCCGCCTGCCCGATCCGCCCGTGCACGCGACCTTCCACCCGCGACTCGAGGGCGACGCGCTCTCGCCGGCGCGCATGGTCGGCCTGCTGCGGCGCGCGCCCGACCCCTTCGTGCAGTTCGTGCCCGAGGGTCTGCACAAGGGCGGCACGGTGTTCGCCGACCTCGCGACGCTCGACCTCGAGAGCCTGCTGAAGGGCCCGCGCGACTACGCCACGCGCACCTTCGAGCGCCTGCAGAGCGGCGGGCTCGACGTGCTGCTCGGGTGGATCGCCGACATCCGCGCCGATCGCGACCGGAGCTACGCGCCCTACCTGCAGGCGCTCCAGGCGCCACGGACGCCCGAGGACCCCGAAGCGCGCACCGCGCCCGCGCCGCGCGGGTAGCCGAGCGCCGCGCGCGACGCAGACGCACCGAGGGCGCGACCATGGCGAGACGTCGGTCCACCGTCCCCGCGTACGGCACCGTGCTCGGGCTCGCGGCGCTCGCGCTGCAGGGCTGCGCGCCGGGGGGCACACGGCCGGGCACGACCCCGGGGCCGGTCGCCACCGAGCGGACGACCGCCTTCGCGAGCGCGAGCGCCCCTGCCCCCGCCGCGACCGTACCGGCCGCCGCCGCGAGCGCGCCGAGCGTGCCGACCGCAGCCGCGAGCGCAACGAGCGCCGCTGAGAGCGCGCCCGCGATCCACATCGCGCTCGACCGCCCGTACAAGCTCGGGGCCCTGCCCGAGCCCAAGACCTCGGAGGCGTACCGGGTCGACATCCTGTGGCGCCGGGCCTGGAACTCGGGCGGCACGGGCGCCGTCGCGGGCGAGCTGCCGGCACCCGAGGGGCACCCCGACCCGCGCGTCGTCATCTCGGTCGTCGCGGCGCGCGGGCCGCTCGAGGCCGCGCTCGTCGAGCGCGTCGCGCGCCGGACCCACTGGATCCACGTGGTGCGCTGCCACGCGCTCGGGTCCTACAAGGACGCGCTCCTGCACGGCGAGACGCGCGCCCACTTCACGGTCACGCCCTCGGGCGCGGTCGCGCGGCCGACGCTCGACGGGAGCGACGTCGCCGAGGCGGAGGTCGCCCGGTGCATGGTGGCCCGCCTCGACAAGCTCGTGCTCCCGGCGGCGCGCGCGGCGACGCGCGTCGAGCTCAGCATGAAGGTGTGGCCCGGCGACGATCCGACCCCGCCCCCCGAGGACGTGCTCGAGCCCGGCCCGGGCACGCTCGACGAGGCGGCGATGCTCGCGGGCGTCGAGGCCGGACTGCCCGCGCTCGAGGCCTGCTACCGCGCGGGCCTCGGCTACGCGCCGGAGCTCTGGGGACGGCTGCTCTTGCGCTTCCACGTGGCCCGCGACGGCGTGGCCGACGAGGCCTTCGAGGGCGGCTCGCGCTTCCCCGACGCGCGGGTCAAGCAGTGCATGCTGCGCGCCGCACGCAGCTTCGTGTTCCCGGCGCCACGCGGCGGCGAGCTGCGCTTCGTCGTGCCCGTGCGCTTCGCCACCGACAGGAGCGCGCTCCCGCCCGAGGCCGCCGGCGTGGGCCTCTCGGCGCGCCGACCGGACGCAGCGCTGGGCGAGTGAGCGGCGAGCGAGCGCCCCCGCGCGAGTGCGGAGCGAGCGAGTGCCACAAAAACGCGTGTCCCGCGCTGCGTCTCTCGCGAGAGCGCGGCGCGGGACACGTGGCCGCCGACACGAGGCCGGCAGCGAGCAGCGTCTAGATCAAGCGACCGAGTCCTTGATCGCCTTCACGGGGCGGGCGCGCACGACCTTGCGTGCGGGCTTCGCCTTGAAGACCTGCTCCAAGCCGGTGAAGGGGTTGATGCCCTTGCGCTCCTTCTGAGCCGGCTTCTTGATGACGGTGAACTTCGCGAAGCCGGGCACGGTGAAGGTGCCGCTCTTCTTGAGCTGCTTGTGACCGATGTCGACCAGATGGTCGACGATGTCCTTCACCTGCTTGCGCGTCAGGCCCTCGCTCGCCTCGACGAGCGCGGCGATGAGGCCGGCCTTCGTCAAAGCTGCTTCGCCCTTCTTGGCGGGAGTCGTCTTGGTTGCCATGCGAGCATTCCTCCGGTGGCGGTTGCTACGGGTCCCGTAAAAAGCACATTCCGCAGCACCGTCCAATTGAAAAATGCGTTCCGACCCACAAAAAAAGGCGGTTTCGTGACACGCGCCCGGGGCCCCGCACGCTGCCGGCGGGCGCGCAGAGTTCAAGTGACCTCTGCGAGGTTCACGTCGAAGCCCTCGGGATGGCTTCGAGGTCCGCGGGCGCGGGCGCGTGCGGCGCACGGCCGCGGGACGCGCGGCGGGTCGTCCTGCTAAGGTGCTCGCGAAACATGGCCCGTGCTCCCGTCGCTCTCGCTGCCGGCCGCCGACGCGGCCGTCCCACCCTCGTCCTCGCCGCTGCGCTCGGCGCCGCGCTCGCCGCAGGCACGCTCGGCCTCGCGGGCACGCCCGACGCCTGCGCCGCGCCCCCCACGCCGCAACAGAAGTACGAGGCGCTCACGCTGTCGCGCGAGGCCGAAGCGCTGCTGAAGAAGGGCGCCTACGCCGACGCGGCGAAGAAGCTCGAGCGCGCCGACGCGCTCGATCCGGCGCCGGAGTACAAGGTGGCCCTCGCGCAGGTGCTCATCGAGCTCAAGGACTTCGTGCGGGCGGGCGAGCTGCTCGCGGCGGCCGCCACGGCCAAGCCGGCGACCATCGTGCAGAAGAAGGCGGTCGACCGCGCCAAGGAGTTCCGCATCGAGGTCGAGGAGCGCACGCCCACGCTCGCGGTCGAGGTGCGCGAGCCCGCCGCGAACGCCGTGGTGCTGCAGCTCGACGGCGAGCCTTTCGAAGCGGACACCGCGAGCCCCGTGAATCCCGGACACCACGAGCTCACGGCCACGGCGCCCGGCTACCAGCAGCTGAGCCAGGGCCTCGACCTCAAGGAGTCGGACCGGAAGACCCTCCCCGTGACGCTCGTCAAGAGCGGCAGCGCGAGCGCCGAGGACGCGGGCGCGAGCTCGCGCGGCTTCAACAAGCTCCCCGCGGTCATCGCTTGGGGCGTCGGCGGGGCCGCGCTCTTCGGCATGGGCGTCGGTGCGGGCGTGTACGCGATGGACGCCACGCAGGAGGTGTCCGACGTCTATCGCTGCGGCGAGGACGGCGTGTGCCACCCGACGCCGGAGCAACGCCCCTACTTCGACGACGACCTCTACAACGCGCAGGTGTATGGCAACCTGTCCACGGCAGGCTTCGTGCTCGCGGGCGTCGGAGCCGCGGCGGGCGCGGTCCTGTGGGTCCTGAGCGACCGCAGCCAGGCCCCCGACGAGCCGCCGAGCGCGCGCCTCGTGCCGCTCGTCGCGCCCGGCTTCGCGGGCGTGGCGGGCTCGTTCTAGCGGAGCGCGCCCGCCGGCCCTGCCCGGCCTGCGCCGGTCCGCGCGTCTTTGTGCGCGCGGTTCACCCGGGGCGGACGTTTGCGCTTGCAAACGACTCGTGGCGTGGTCACGGTACGCCGCCCCCGGTCGAGGTTGTGGCGCCCAGGCGCGAGCACGCGGCGGCTCGTGCTCGAGGAGGCGGTGCAAGGTGCCCGTACCGGGGTCGCCGCCGAGGGACAGCATGCCTACCCGTTTCGACAGCAGCGGCAACCCGGACATCAAGGAAGTGGTGGCGCGCTACCGCGGTGCCATGAAGCGCCGGCTGCGCTGGATCGCGCCGCTCGCCCTGCTCGCCATCGCGGTCGTGGTGGCCCTCACCGGGGTCTACACGGTCGGCCCCGGCGAGGTGGGCGTGGTGCGGACCTTCGGCAAGAACACCGACCTCACGCGCGCCGGCCTGCACTTCGCCTTCCCGTTCTTCCAGCGCGTCGACGTCATCAACGTCGAGAAGGTGCGGCAGATCGAGATCGGCTACCGCTCGGAGGGCACGAGCGACAAGCGCGGCGGCGAAAGCACGAGCGCGAAGCGCGTGCCGAGCGAGGCGCAGATGGTCACCGGCGACGAGAACATCGTCGAGGCGCAGCTCGTCGTGCAGTACGTCATCGCCGAGCCCGACAAGGTGCTGTTCAAGCTGCGCGACTTCGAGAAGGTGCTGTCGGCCGCGACCGAGGTCGCCCTGCGCAGCGTGGTCGGGCGTACGACCATCGACGACATCCTCACCCAGGGCCGCGAGCAGGCGCAGATCGAGACGAAGATCGAGCTGCAGGAGCTGCTCGACAAGTACGACAGCGGCCTTGCCATCCGCGAGGTGAAGCTCCAGGAGGTCGACGCGCCCGAGGAGGTGAAGGACGCCTTCCACGACGTGGTGCGCGCCCGCGAGGAGAAGGAGAAGGTCATCAACGAGGCCAAGAGCTACGAGGCCGACATCATCCCGAGGGCGCGCGGCGAGGCCCAGAAGCGCCTGCGCGCGGCCGAGGCCTACCGCGAGCAGCGCAAGATCCGCGCGCGCGGCGACGTCTCGAAGTTCCTCTCGGTGCTGGCCGAGTACTCGAAGGCGAAGGTCGTCACGCGCGAGCGCCTGCACATCGAGACCGTGCAGCGCATCATGTCGAGCCTCGGGCGCAAGGTGTTCGTCGACGGCGCGATGGCCAAGGGCTCCGTGCCCATCATGAACCTCAACGCGCTCATGGGCGCAGCGGGCGCCGGGGCAGGACCCACGGCGGGCCCGGGCAAGTAGGCGGGAGCAGGCAACATGAAGAAGCTCATCATCGCCGGCGTCGCGCTCGTCGCCCTCGTCGTCGTGGCCGCCACGAGCGCCATCTTCGTGGACGAGACCGAGTACATCATCATCACCGAGTTCGGCCAGTACAAGCGCACCCTCGACACCCCGGGCCTGGCCTTGAAGGCGCCGTGGCAGACCGCGACGCGCGTCGACAAGCGCCTCCTCGCGAGCGACGCGCCCCAGGAGGAGTACCTCACGCGCGACAAGAAGCGCCTGGTGTGCGACCCCGTCGTGCGCTGGCGCGTGGGCGACGCGCTCAACTACTTCATGAAGGTGCGCGACGAGTCGAGCGCCCGCAAGCGCCTCGACGGCATCGTGCTGTCGGAGCTCCGCCAGGAGCTCGCCAAGAACGACTTCGGCGACATCGTGGGCAAGGAGCGCGCGACGCTCATGGACAACGTGACCGAGCGCGTGAAGAACCTCGCGACCGAGCTCGGCATCGATGTCATCGACGTGCGCATCAAGCGCGCCGACTTGCCGACCCAGGTGCAGCAGAGCGTGTTCGCGCGCATGCGCGCCGAGCGCGAGCGCCAGGCCAAGCAGTACCGCTCCGAGGGCCAGGAAGAGAGCGACAAGATCAAGGGCGCCGCCGACAAGGAGCGCGAGATCCGGCTCGCCGAGGCCGACGAGCAGTCCGACCGCATGCGCGGCGAGGGCGACGGCGAAGCGACCGCCATCTACGCCGACGCCTTCGGTCGCGACATCGAGTTCTACTCCTTCGTGCGCAACCTCGAGCTCTACGAGAAGGCGATCGACAAGGACGCGACGCTCGTCGTCTCCACCGACTCGCCGCTCCTGCGGTACCTGATGCAGCCCGGCAAGGCGAGCGACGCCAAGATCGACGTCAGGCCGGCCGAGGGCCCGGCGGCACCGCCGGCCGTGGTGCCTGCGCCGATCCGCTGACGCCGGGAGCGAGCCCATGAAGTCCTTCGTGCTGAAGAAGCTCGCACCGGTCATGTTCGTCGAGGCGGTCGAGCCTTGCGTCGCCTTTTGGACGGGGCTCGGCTTCGACAAGACCGCCGAGGTGCCGCACGGCGACGCGCTCGGCTTCGTCATCCTCGCCAAGGACGGGGCCGAGCTCATGTACCAGAGTCGCGCGAGCGTGAAGGCCGATGTGCCCGCGCTCGCCGACGCACCCTCCGCCACGGCCCTGTTCGTCGAGGTGGACGACCTCGACGCCGTGGCGGCGCGCGTCGCTGCCGCGCCCCCCGTGTTCGCACGCCGCAAGACCTTCTACGGCTCCGAGGAGATCGCCGTCCGCGACCCGGCGGGCAACGTCGTCACCTTCGCGCAGATGGCGCGCTGAGCCGCGCCCGGCGCCCTCCGCGGCCTCAGCCCGAGAACACCGCCAGCGCGCTCGGCTCGACGCGCACGTCGATCGGCAACAGGCCGAGCGGCTCGCCGTCCACGTCGAGCGGGAAGCGGTCGCGGATGCCCTCGTTGGCGAGCTCGATCACGATGCGGTCGCAGGCGTGCACGCTGACGGCCGGATTGTCGACGTGCTTGCCCTTGTAGATCGACAGCGACGAGAGCAGGAAGCGCAGCTTCGGCGCCGCGCCCATCGACACCACGTCGAACAGGCCGTCGTCGAGCCGTGCCATCGGGGCCACGTGCATGCCGCTGCCGAAGTACTGCCCGTTGCAGATGGCGAGCGAGCGCGTCGCGAGGTCGAGCGCCTCGACCGTGCCGCCGCGGTGGAGCTGGCAGGCGAGCTCGCCCACCTCGCTCTGCCACAGGGCGCGCACGCTCGCACCGAGGTAGGCCACGGTGCCGCCGAGCGAGCGGCTGGCACGCGCCACGTAGCGGTCCACGAGGCCGCCCATGCCCACCGACAGGATGTTGACGAACCAGGCCTCGGCGCGCGCGCCGTCGTCGTTCGTGTACGCGAAGCGCCCGACGTCGACCGAGCGCGTGCGCCCCGAGGCGATCGCCTCGCAGTAGCGGTCGAGGCGGTGCTCGAGGCCGAGGCTCTTCCTGAAGTCGCCGCCCGTGCCCTGGCCCACGATGCCGAGGGTCGGCGGGCGGTGCCCCGCGGCACGGCCCAGCATGAGGCCGTTGACCACCTCGTGGATCGTGCCGTCGCCGCCCACGGCGATGACCGCCGGGCGCCCCGCGATCGCCGCCGCCTCGGCGAGGCCCACGGCGTGCCGCGGTCGCTCGGTGAGCGCGACGTCGAAGGCGCCGACGTGGCGCTCGAGCACGGCGCACAGCTCCTCGGCCGCGGCGCCGGCGCGGCCGCCGCCGGAGTGGGGGTTGAGGATGACGAGCGGCTTCGAGCTCATGGGGGGTCCTCGTCGCCGCGTTCAGCGGCGCAGCAGGCGCGGCCACACCGCGCCGCGCGCGCGGAGATCGTCGATGGTGTCGCGCAGCGTGTCGTCCGGGTCGCGGGGCGAGAAGCCGAGCTCGGCGCGCGCGCGCGACGCGTCCGCGTACCAGTAGAACTGCGCCATCTCGGCGCTCGCGCGGTCGACCGGGGCCTCGAGGCCGAGGGCGCGCGCCGCGCGCGCGAACAGATCCATACCGAGGCCCGCGACGAGCGGGCTCGTGCGCGGCAGGCGCACGAGCGGCGGCCGCACGCCCGAGAGGCGTCCGAGGCGCGCGAACAGCTCGCCCAGCGACCAGTTGGCGGCGTTGACGAGATAGCGCTGCCCGGGCCGACCGCGCTCCATGGCGCTCGCCATGGCGGTCGCCGCGTCGCGGGCGTCCACGAACGCGATGCCGCCCGCCGGCACGAAGGGCAGCTTGCGCTCGAGGAACAGGCGCACGTCCTCGGTGGAGGAGCCGTGGAGATCGCCCGGCCCGAGCAGGAGCGAGGGGTTGACCGCCACGACCTCGAAGCCCGGCGCCGCGCGGTCGAAGGCGGCGCGCTCGGCGTGGAGCTTGCTGCGGTAGTAGGGCCAGCGGCCGATGATCCGCTGCGGGGTGGGGGCGTCCTCGTCGCGCACCTCGGCAGCATCGTCGCTCACCGCCACGATGCCGCTCGTGCTCGCGATGACGACGCGCCGCACGCCGGCCGCGCGCGCAGCGTCGAGCGTCGTCTTGGTGCCGTCGACGTGCACGCGGTAGAGCGCCTCCGCGTCGGCCGGATCGCGCGAGACCTTGCCGGCGCAGTGGAACACGCCCTCGCAACCGGTGACCGCGGCGCGCATCGCCGCCGGGCTGCACACGTCGCCGAGGCGCACGGTCACGCCGGCGGCCTCGAGCGCGGGGTCGGGGCGGCGGCACAGCGCGACGACCTCGTGACCCGCTCCGAGCAAGCTCGCGCAGAGGTGACGACCGAGGAAGCCCGTCGCCCCGGTGACGAGATGACGTGTCATGCGGCCCTCTCCTTAGCCCCGCCGCCCCGACCCGCAAAGCCCGATTGGCGCGGCCCCGTCGCGAGCCGACGCGAGCTCGCGTATGCTGCGGTCGTGATCGGTGCCTCGACTCGCTGGGTGGCGCTCGCGCTGGCACTCTGCCTCGGGAGCGGGTGCGGTGGTCGCAAGAACGCGGCGGGCGCGGAGCCCGGCACGGCGAAGGGCGCGCCGACCGGCCTGCCCAAGGTGCTCGGCGCCTGTCTCCACCCCGACGCCGCCGAGTGGCTCCTCACGGCGACGGAGCCGCGGCTCGAGCGCAGCGAGCGCTACGCGCGGGCCACGGCCATGTACCGCGGTCTCACCGAGGCCGGGCCACCCAAGGACGCGAGCTACCCGGAGGCGTCCCACACGCTGCTGCTCTACCGCAGCCTCGCGCTCGAGCCCGTGACGGACGACTTCGGGCTCTTTGCGGTGCAGTTCTACCTCGAGGTGCTGAACGTGCTGCTCGTGAGCCGGCCCGCCGAGCGCGAGGTGTGCCTGCTCGCGGGCCAGAACGACCTCGACGCCTTCATGGCGAAGTACTGCGCCCCCGGCACGAGCCACCCGGACGACTGCGCCACCTTCGCCCGCCTGCACTGCGCGCTCGACGGCCGCCCTGCCAAGGACTGCGCCGCGACCCCGGCACCACGCTGAGCGCCGCCGCGCGCGTCCGGCGCAAAAGCGCTCCCGCGCGCGTCGGGCCGCTGATAGCCTGGAGGCGTTCTTCAGGCGTGTGGAGGTCGACATGATGCGCAACACGGGTCTAGGCATCGGCGCGGCGCTGGTGCTCGGTGGGGTCTTCTGGGCGGCGTGCGACGGCTCGGGCGACACGAACGGCAACACGACGACCACGGGCGCAGGCGGCGGCGGAG